>CANLDE010000017.1 GCA_947489235.1 Micrococcales bacterium | reverse complement strand
TTTAGTGCCAGGCTTTGAACCCTCTGGCACTCGAGGTGTAACCGCTACTGATTCAGGAAAGAGCACTGCCGAGTTGGTCACATATCCAGGAGTGAAATCTAGAAAACGAATAGGTACGAAAGCAGCGTTTGAATAGTCGCCTGCTTCCAGCTCCGCCACAAAGTCCGGCCAGATTACTTCAAGTACTACTGCTTCTACGAATCGATCTGTCGAACCATTCTGGGTATACATAGGAAAGATGACTAGATGTGGAGTTGCATTAACTCTTGTTTTCTCTGGATGAAAAGCTGAAAGCGATTCATAGAAATCTGGAATTGTAAACCCGGAGTTAGCCCATGCATCAAAATCATCAGCACATGCCAAAAGGTACTCTGTGTCATGTGCGATTTGTGATGCTATTTCCCTTAAAGAGCTCGAGATGCTAACCACCGCAATCCCACATAGCTTATGGACAGATTTCTCAGGGATACTGCCGTCTTGGACCTGATGACCTCTTAGGGTCAGACAGGCTGACTTGATCACTTCCCAAGCGGGAGAGTCGACTATTTCCTGTGCAGTTAAAACACTGTTAACTGAACCCATGCAAACCACCTTGTTCGCCAAGTTCGAATTGAACTCTTACTAACAGCCTACTTCTCAAAGACAAATACAAATGTTCTACTTGCAATTGCCTTTGATGTAGTCTCCGAAGAAGTGCTCGGCACTTAGAGACTTTACTTCCTTACCGACGCCTTTCAATTCAATAGTTCCGCCTGGTAAACCAGAATCAAGCATTCCAGCCAATGCATCCTCATTCTCGACTGATAACTCCGCAATGCTCGAACCAACTGAAACACAGACCTCGAACTTGCCTGAATCATCGAAATGAACCCAGTGCACTTCCCCCTTCGAATCCTCAAAAGCGCTTACTTCTCCATCAAATCTGAACTTTGATTTGTATTCCGAAATCATGTTTCTTGCAAATTCCGCATTGAATACCGGTAGTTCCTTGTTAGATCTTCTGTAGTACGCGAAGGTATCTAGCATCGCAGCTAACTGAACTTTGCTATCTGAATAGTCTGGAATTGAATCAATCGGGTCTGGGGTGTCAAAGTTTGTGGAAGTTATAACGCTGTATTTAAATTTCTCATCAGCAAGTTTGCTTGTATCCGTGTTTAGCTCAGGTAAAGCAGCAGAGTAATCAACCGGTGAAACTTGTGAACTTGAAAGTTCAATCGCAAATGGTGCACCGTTAGAAGCCTCGCCTTGAATGTAGTATGCAGGTGAGAACCAAGCCCAGCCAACACTTCTTGGATAGGCAGTCATCACACTTTCACAACGTGCTTGTGACGAACTGGAAAGCTTCTGCATTTGAGTCTCGCCGGGTATTGAATCTTCGGTCGCACCTAGTTTCTTAGCAAATTCAAGAACCTCAGTGCAGATTTGGGCGTGCTTCTCCCCCTGGAATTTATCTGTGGTAGCCATTAAACAAGTATCGGGAGATTGGTAGCCCTCCAAGCACGGTAAGCCACGGTTGAATATGGCGGAGTTGGGTTCGTTAAAGCTTGGCAATAGAGCCATGTTCGATTTCACATCTGCTAGGTATTCGGTAGCCTTCGGAGTTAGTTCAACCACAGACGGTGCAGGTTCAGGATTTACTTGGGCACTTAAGTTGTTGGTGTAGACAACTATTTGAATCACAATCCAAATAGGTATCAACAATGTGCTCAAGCAAGAGAAACCAATTACTCTGGCAACTATTTTGCCTGTGCTTGCACGTGGCTTTACCGGTGCTGGTTCGTTCTGAATTTCTGAATTCATAGTTCGTCCTAACCTGTCGATATGTTTGATTCTGTCAACAAATAGGACCTCAGGCCAATAGCCCAGTAGTCCCCACTTAAGGGGACTAACTACTTGTGGGTGTCAATTGGGAACAGCTACTGGATGATCTTTAGTCGGCGCAATCGAGCAAGAGCACCGTCTTCAAACAGTTACTGAATGAGCTTTAGTCGGCGCAATCGAGCAAGAGCACCATCTTCAATAGGTGAGTCTGGGCCGATTAGGAGCTGCAGAGATCTAAGTGCAAAACGAGTAATCGGAACAACTAACCACTTAGGTAAGGTTCTCAGTCCAAGCATCTTGCGATGCTCTGGGCGTAAGGAGACCACAGCTGCAGCAAAAAGAAGTTTATAGATTGGGCGAACCAGTGTTGGAAGTCCAGGATTCCTAATGAATTTAACGACTCTTTGAGTAGTCTCATCCACTCTTAGCTCGCTGCGATCAAGATAGCCCTTTATCGCAGAATCCAGTTCCGCTTTAGTGTGTGGAACTTTTGAAAGTCCTAGCGGTTCAACCGATCTTGACCATTGCTCAACATAGGCATCTGCTCCACCTGGAATTTTTCGCCACGCATAATCAAGATGACAAGTTAGAAACGAATCCGTGAATGCAATGTGCACCCAAAGAAGTAAGTCCTGATCTTTTGCTCGGTACGAAAGGCTCTCGCCAGAACTCTTGGTGTATTCACCCTTTACTCGATCATGTAGTCGATTGACTCGACTTGCTTCTCCTGCAACTGCCTCATGAGAACCAAAGGTAGTAACAGTAAGCCAGCGAATTGTTCCTGCTAGTCGACCTAGCGCATCTTGCTCATACCTTGAGTGTTGTGCTACCCCAGCAAGAGTGCCTGGGTGCAGAGCTTGCATAAGTAATGCCCTAATACCGCCAACTAATGTCCCGAAGTCTCTGTGCACAATCCAAGGTGCGTCGGTTGGCAGGAATAAGCCTCCTGTTTCACCTTTGGCTATGACATCAAGCCAAGGCGGTGTGCCGCTGGGTTCGTTGGAGAGTAGCGCTCTGAATCTCTTGGAATATGCTTCTTGGAATTTATTGTTTGGCATTCGGCCTAGCAGGTCTTTTCTTTTTTAGGTAGGTTGCCATTGATCAGGAAATCATCGACTGTGTCAGCTACGCAGCTATTGGAAGAACCGTAAGCTGTGTGTCCTTCTCCATCGTAAGTCAACAGATACCCCTTAGCCAAAACGTTGTTTGCAAAGTTCTTTGCCTGAGAGTAAGGAGTCGCAGGATCGTTAGTTGTTCCAACTACCAGTATTGTTGGGGCACCTTCTGCTGAGTAGTCGGTAGGTCCCTGAACTACCTCGAATGGCCACTGATTACAAGCTAATCCGCCATACTGCCAGTAACGACCAAAGACTTTGCTGGTCTTTTTAACAAGTTCATTCTGTGCCAGCATGTCCTGCTCTTTATTGGATTCACGGCCATCAATACAGGTGATCGCTTTGAAAGCTTCATTGTTATTGTTTGTAAACTTGCCTAAACCTGCGTCATAGGAAAAATACGAATCAGCAAGGACTAGAAACACGCGGCCATCAGAGTCTGTCTTATCAAAGAACTCGTTGAATGCCTGAGTTAGGTAAGACCATGACCCTTGAGAGTAAAGTGCTGAAATCATTCCAGTAAAGCCGGATGTCAGGGTCAGTTTTCTGGTTCCTTCAGATGTGTAAGCGGGCTTTCTCTCTAGCACGGCTAGAAAGTCTGAACCTACTTTCTCCATAGCCTTTTCCACACTGAGACCTTTGAATGGGCAGTCTGAAACATTTTCAATGCAGTCCAACAAATATGCCCGCATAGCTGATTCGAAACCCTTGAGTTGATTTATTGAATCTTGCTCAGGCGAAGACGTTGGATCGACTACGCCATCTAGAACAAACCTGCCGACTTTATCTGGGAAGTAAGTTGCATATGTTGCACCTAGTAAAGTGCCATAGGAGAAACCTAGGTAGTTTAGTTTTTCGCTACCAAGAACAGCTCTAATGATATCCATATCCTTAGCCGCTGAAGATGTATCAACATGGCCGAGTAGTGCACCAGTGTTTTCAAGACAGGCTACACCAAATGCCTTAATTGTTGACTTCGAGTATTCAAGGTCTTTAGGGCTGCCAGGCTCAAAGTTGGAAGAGTTGTATAGCAAACCCTGCATACCCTCATCATCAAAACATTTGATGGCTGTGCTGGCACCAACACCTCTAGGGTCGAAACCTACGATGTTGTATTCGGATCTAAGTTGATCAGTTCCTAGTGAATCGATGTACTCGGTTACCCATTCCCTACCGCTAGAGCCAGGGCCACCAGGATTCATCAGCAAGTAAGGAGCATTCTCCGGGTCCCCTGCTGGATTTATGGCAACAGCAAGCTTTATTGCTCCTTGCTCCGGCTTACTCCAATTCAGTGGAGCTTGAATGTAGCCACATCTGGCATCTGAGTTGTTTCCTTCACAATCACTCCATAGTGGAGTCTGGGCGTAAAACTCTTCAATGGTTGTTGGAGTGGTTGTAGCCTCAGGATCTATAGGTGCTGAGTTATTCTCAGGAAATAGAACTGGGTAGGCCATCGCACCTGATGCCACCAGTCCTGCGATGATGCTCACCGAAAGAACAACCTTGTTTAGTCGACTCATCTTGCCGCTTTCCTTCTAAAGCCAACCGCTAGTGAATCTAACAAATAGTTATCTTTCACATTTCTATCCATGCGGTAACGAACCTTTTCAATCTGTTCAATGTTATGAATGCTTTGAGCTTGAGTGCTTTCGTTAGCAAGCTTGTTGATTTCTTGAACTAGGTCAGCGTTAATCAATGCTCCGCCTGTACCAAGTTGAATAGTGAGCACATCTCTATAGAGACCCATTAGGTCAATTAGAACTCGATCTAAACCATCACGCTTGGACCTGGTTGCTCTCTTCTTTTGTGCTTCTTCAAGTCTTCTAATGGCCGCTCTGGAACTTGGATTGAGTTTGCTTTCCTCACTGACACCAAGTGAAATCAAAAGTTCTTTACGCTCTGCATCATCTTGTTCTGCAGTTAGCTGTGCTCCATCGCTTTCAGCTAACTTGGCCAAAGTCTCTGAAACATACATCGCAGAAGGAATATCAGTAATTGAAAGTACAGCTTTGAGTGCTTGGGTTCTTCGCTCTCTAGCTCCTGCATTAGTTGCTAGCCTTCTTGCCATGCCAACGTGGCTTTGCGCCTGGGCAGCGCTGCTCTGAGCTAAATCAAAAGCTATGCCGTATTTTTCAACAAGCAGCTGGGCAACAGCATCTACTGTCGGCACCTTTAGTTGAACGCGGCGAACTCGAGAACGAATGGTTGGCAGAAGATCTGCTTCACTAGGAGCACATATCATCCAAATGGTTCCCTTTGGTGGTTCTTCGAGAGATTTGAGAAGTAGGTTGCTGGTGCGCTCTGACATCCGATCGGCATCTTCAATCACCATGATTCGGAACCTACCGATAGCAGGCATTTGAATTGACTTCTCAATGAACTCAGTAACTTCATCAACGCTAATCAAAACTCGTTCTGTGTTTAGTACCTGAACATCAGGATGGTTGCGAGTTTGAATCATTTGGCATGAGTTACAAGCCCCACAGCCACCTTCTGAACAAAGCAGTGCCGCTGCAAAGGCAAGAGCTAATTGAGATCTGCCAGATCCTGGTGGCCCGGTGAACAACCAAGCGTGATGAATGTCTTTACCCTCACGGCTTATTTCACCAAGCAGTGCACTTACTGCTTCTGGTTGAGAAACAACATCACGAAAAACCTTTGGTGGAGTGAGCATTACTTAGATAAGTCCGGCTACTCGTTGACGGATAATTTCTTGCATTTTCTCAACAGTTACAGATGCATCTACTACTAGAAAACGCTCTGGCTCGGCACTAGCTAAATCCAAATATGCAGAACGGACTGTCTCAAAGAATTCAGTCTTCTCTTTTTCTAAACGGTCAGGTTCTGTTCCAGAAGTGTTTCTTCTGGCTCTAGCTTGTTCAGCAGGTAAGTCCAAGAGAACTGTGAGATCTGGAAGCAAACCACCAACAGCCCACAAAGATAAATCTCTAACTTCGGTTCTAGAAAGATCTCGACCTGCACCTTGATAAGCAACTGATGAATCAAAGTAACGATCTGTGATGACAATCTTGCCCTGCTCGAGAGCGGGACGAATCTTGCTGGCAACATGGTGGGCACGATCTGCTGCGAAGAGTGCTGCTTCTGCTCTTGGGGCTAAATCACCTTTGTGATGCAAAAGGATCTTTCTGATTTCCACGCCAACATCAGTTCCACCTGGTTCAAGGGTTCGAACAACATCTTTGTTTTGCTCAGTTAGCCATGACTCTAGAAGGTCCGCTTGGGTTGACTTACCAACACCATCGATACCTTCAAAAGAAATAAACAGACCGGTCACTATTCGGCTTTCTTCTTCTTTGCTGCGCCTTTTTTAACAGTTCGGGCTGGATCAGTAGCTCGTCGACCAGCCTTTGAGGCCTTAGGTGCGGCTTGGCCAGGCTCGAGTCCTAGCTTCTCCCTGCGAATGGCTAGCAGTTCAAAAGCACGCTCAGAAGTTAGCTCATCTAACGGTTCATCTTTAGGCACTGTAGCGTTCAAAGCGCCATCAGTCACATAAAGACCGAACTGGCCAGATTTGGCAACAACGTTGGTCTTTGCAGCCGGGTCTTCACCAAACTCCTTCAGCGGAGTTGCAGCCGTTCTTCGGCCTCCATACTTAGGCTGAGCAAATATTTCTAGAGCACCCGGTAGATCCAAATCGAAGATTTGATCTTCGGCTTGCAAGCTTCTAGATTCTTTACCCTTGAGAAGATAAGGACCAAACTTACCGTTTTGAGCAGTGATGTCAATTTCTGTTTCAGGATCTTGACCAATAACTCTTGGCAATGCTAGAAGTCTTAGGGCAATTTCTAAATCAATAGATTCCGCAGACATAGTTTTGAATAAAGAAGCGGTCTTTGGCTTTACTTCCTCAGGGTCATCAATCAAAACATAAGGACCATAGCGGCCATCCTTGAACAGAATGTTGTGTCCTGTTGCAGGGTCAGTTCCTAGAATTCGATCCTGCAGAATTGGAGCTTCAATCAGTTCATGTGCTTTTTCAAGAGTGAGTTCATCAGGGGCAAGTCCCTCTGGAATGTTAATGATCCTGCGGCCATTCTCATCTGCACCTTCAGCATTAGGTTCGATGTAGATTTCCATGTATGGACCGTACTTACCAGTTCTCAAGGTAATGCCATCACCTAGATCTAGTGAGTTCAACGCTTTGGGATCAATGTCGCCAATGTTTTCAACTACGCTGTGAAGACCTGGGTTATCGCCAGCTCCGAAGTAGAACTGCTTTAGCCAAACGCTTCGTTCAATATTTCCGTTTGCAATCTCATCCAAGTCTTCTTCCATACGAGCAGTGAACGCATAATCCACTAGTCGTGACACATTTTGCTCTAGGAAGCGAATAACAGTGAAAGCAATCCATTCAGGAACAAGTGCTTGACCACGCTTAACCACGTAGCCCTTGTTCAAGATATTGCTAATGATGGCAGCGTATGTTGAAGGGCGGCCGATACCCTCTTCTTCTAGAGCCTTGACCAAGCTGGCTTCGGTGTATCTAGGTGGAGGTGAAGTCTGGTGGTTCTTTGCATTTACTTCAAGAACCTTTAGCTTCTGACCAACCTCAAGATTAGGAAGTTTGCTTTCCTTCTCTGTTGACTCGTCCTCGTTGCGGCTCTCATCTTGGCTTTCCTCGTAAGCGGCCATGAAGCCTCTAAAGGTAACTACAGTTCCACTGGATGTGAACTCTGCGCGGTCGCCATTAGGCAGTGGGAAGATTGCGATCTTGGCAGTGGTAGTTGAAACCTTTGCGTCCTGCATTTGGCTGGCAATAGTTCTCTTCCAGATAAGGTCATACAGATCAAAAGCTCTACCCGAAAGCTCACCGGTAAGTTCACTTGGCTTTTTGAAAACTTCTCCAGCCGGGCGAATCGCTTCGTGGGCTTCCTGAGCATTCTTGTTCTTACCCTGATAGATACGAGGTGCGCTTGCTACAAACTCTTCGCCAAACATTTCTTTAGCTTGAGCTCTAGCTGCTGTGATTGCCTGAGATGAAAGTGTTGGTGAGTCAGTTCTCATATAAGTGATGTAACCCTCTTGGTAGAGAGACTGAGCAACATCCATGGTCTGCTTAGCTGAAAGTCTCAACTTACGAGAGGCTTCTTGCTGCAGCGTTGACGTTGTGAAAGGTGCGGCTGGTCTTCTGGTGGAAGGCTTTGCCTCAACAGAGATAACTTCAACTGGAATATTTGGAGTCTTAATAGCTTCTGCTAGAGCAGTTGCTTTCTCTTCGTCTAGAAGCAGAACTTTGGCTACAAGTTCACCCTTGTCGTTGAAAGAATCACCAGTAGCAATTCTCTGACCGTTATAGGTGTGTAGTTTTGATTCGAATGTTGGCTCACTTGACTTCTCTGTGTCAAAGAGTGCTTTGATGTCAAAGTAAGCACCTGATACGAAAGCCATGCGTTCACGTTCACGTTCAACGACAAGTCTTACAGCCGGTGACTGAACTCGACCAGCACTAAGTCCACGAGCAATCTTGCGCCAAAGCACAGGAGAGATTTCGTAACCGTATAGACGGTCAACAACTCTTCTAGTTTCTTGAGCCTGAACTAGATCGTCATCGATCGCCCTGGTGTTTGCAACTGCTGCCTGAATGGCTTCTTTGGTGATTTCGTGGAACACCATTCGGTGAACCGGCACCTTTGGCTTTAGGACATCTAGCAGATGCCAAGCAATGGCTTCTCCCTCGCGGTCCTCATCAGTGGCTAGGTAAAGTTCGTCTGCATCTTTTAGGGCTGCCTTGAGCTCGGTTACCGTCTTGTTCTTACCAGGGGAAATCGCGTAGTAAGGCTTGAAGTCGTCCTCAACATCAATCGAGAATTTGCCGATGGTGCTCTTCTTCTTCAGCTCAGGTGGAAGGTCTTTGAGGTCGATCAAATCACGGATGTGACCCACCGAGGCGAGTACGCGGTACTCATCGCCTAAGTATTTGGCAATGGTCTTAGCCTTTGCCGGTGACTCCACGATGACTAGCTTTGAACCTGAACTCACGAATCTCCTACCTTGCAGTGCCTAACTCGGTGTTGCCCGAGCATGAACTCTATGAACTATACCCATAACTTCAGAACGCACACTTATATAGATGTCTAAACCGACTTTATGGCATTGCTCTAGTGTCCCGCCAAACTCTTGCACAATCTGCTCAGCCGTTTCGCAGGGAAAACCTACCGATATTCCCCTTAAAACATCCTCAGCCGCTATGGCTGCATTGTCCGTTCGGGCCTGAAGCCTAGCAATTACAAGGCTCTGGCTAGTAAAGCCCAGTGCTAGACAGGTTATTCCCAAAATGGCAAAAAATATGCCAAATCCAAGCAAGGAACCTGATCCTGTTTCTCTAATCGCTCTCATAAACCGCCCTTTCTGGCACATTGAATCTCTTTGACTTCGATGGGAAATAGGTCGCCTAAGCCTCTTATGTGGTTGATTTGGGCCAATTCAACACAGACGGATAGATCCGAATAGCTCGTCTTTGAACTCACTTCGCCATCTAAATTCACCCCCTGAAGTAGCTGTTGAATGAGTGACTCCGACTCTCCCCTGGCCAAAGCCCGAGCACTCTCAGCCGCCAGACTAACTAAACCAATTCGGCTTGTTTGAATGGCCAAAACGGACAAGGCTACGCCCAGCACAAGAATCACAGCCGGCAGCACGATAGCAAATTCTGCAGTCACAGAACCCTTTTCTTCTAGGCAGTGCCTGTAACCGTGAGGGCTGACTTGATTAGGTCTAAAAGCATCTGCCTCACTTCGGGGCTTCGAAGAATTGTTAGCAGTAAGCCTGCAAAGCCAACTGCAGCCAAGGTGAGAATTGCATACTCGGCGGTGCTGGCTCCAGTTTCGTCTGACCAGATATGTTTCATTGTTTTCTCTCTCTTTCATTTAGTTCCCAGCGTGGTAACCATTAGCGGAACAATTGCTAAAAGTACAAATGCAGGGAGAACCCCAAGGCCTAAAGGAAGCATTAGCCTGACGCCTAATTTTTCGATCTTGATTTCCGTTTTTACTAATTCAGCTTCTTGTAAATTCTGCGCTTGCCTAAGTAGAAGGCTAGAGATCTTTGAACCTGTATCGTTTACAAGTTTCTCTAAACTCACTAACTGCTCAAGTTCACTCTCAGCTGGCAAGGCATCAAAGACATCTCGATAGATTGTCAATGCTCGCTCTTTTGCTTTAGTGAGATTCGAGCCAGCTGAGCACTGAATAGCAATACCCATTAGATAAAGACCAAGGTAAGAATCATTTGGTTTTGCCCTGCTTAGCATTTTGCTCGTGATTAGTTTTGCAACAAGAAGTAAGCAGAGCCCAAGAATTAGGCTCAGAAAGACTACGGGCTTCTCAAAGATTGCATCAAGCACATTCCAACCAACGAGTTGGGCTACTAACAAAACTAAGACCGGTAGCCAGATAACAAGTCGAGCTGTTGCTCTCGGGCTGGCATGAGCCACGCTAATTCTTTCCAGCAAACGTTCCCTGGTCTTGACTAAGTCAGCTACAGTTTCTAATTCATCTGCCACTGAAGATCCAGCATCTATCGCCACAGTCATCAAATATCTAGGTCCAGCAGAAGTCGGTAATCCACCGATGGCAGCAAGAGCCTGATCCATACTCACACCTGATCGAAGTAATCCTGCAAACTTGCTCAGTTGTATCGAATCACTCAATTGTTTGGCCTAATCTCTGAATGTTGGTTACACAGCGCTTGGATTCGGACCGCTTTACTTCAACAACCCAGTTGAGAGAGCTCTGAATTAGTAATCTGCCTAATTTAGGTGCAACGCCTATACCTGCCAAGATTGCCAGCATCCTTGGGCTTAGGTCTTGAACAGAGTTGGCATGGAGGGTGAATCCTGAGCCTGAGTGCCCAGTGTTCATTGCCTGCAAAAGCAGTAATAGTTCTTCACCCCGGGCCTCACCTATCACCAGTCGATCCGGCCTCATCCTCAATGCCTCTCGAAGAAGTTGACTTAGTGTAATCGCACCGACGCCTTCATGATTGTTTGCTCTAGTTGTGAGCGAGATACAGTTCCCGCCCAAACTCAACTCCGCAGCATCCTCGATGGTGATTACTCTTTCAATTGAAACCTCACTTAGCATCGCTTTCAACAAAGTGGTTTTACCTGAACCTGTGCCACCAATAATTACGAAGTTCTCCTTTTCACAGATGATTTGCTTGAGTGTGCCCAACTGATTTTCGCTCAGAGAACCTGATACTAAAAGTGATTCCAAGCTAATGCTGGAAACTGCGTGTCTGCGAATTGATACCTGTGTGCGCTTAGAGCACTCCCCTGCAAGAACGGCATGTATGCGAAGAAGTCCAACTGCTGTTTCTATGGTTACTTCCGATATTGGTTTTGCGATATCCAACCTTGAATTATTTTGACTCATCATGTTTCTTGCCCAAAGATTCAATTCATTTTCATCTTGAAATAGATGATTTATTCTTTCTAGCTTTCCTTGTTTTTCAATCAAAGTCGTCTGGCAGCCATCAATCAAAATGTCTGTTACACCTTGATCGCTAAAGATTTCTTCCAAAAGAGTGGTTGCTGTCATGAGGAAATATTCATCTGCCTCAACACCTACTCTTTGCCAACTAGCTACATTTGGGGAAAACAGGGTGAGGGTTGGGCTGTGTAAAAAGGCCAGTTAAATTAAGGGGCCCCGGTCTCTGGGGGGAGTGACCGGGGCCGGCGATACATGATTGGGGGAATCGATGTATCGCAGGTCAGCCGAAGCTGACCCGAATAGCATAACAAGAACGAAACTAGCTTGGCAAGATAAACGCAAAAATTCTAAGGTCAAGCATGGATAACGCTTTTGCCCTTTGGTCTGGGCCCAACCCCGCTCACCTATAAAATCGCACCTATGAGCGATAACTTTGCGGCTAACTTTGAATCCCCTAGCCCTGAGCGCTTATCCTTCTGGGCTGAGCAAGCTAACCAGTTGGCTTGGCACAAGCCATTTACCAAGACTCTTGATTGGACCAATCCGCCTTTTGCAAAATGGTTTGAGGATGCCCAGATCAATGCCAGCTATAACTGCCTGGATAGGCATGTTCTAGCGGGTAAAGGCGATAAAACAGCCATCCTGTTTGAAGGTGAGCCAGGAGACACTCAGACCTACACATACAGTGAGCTATTGGCAGAGACTAAGAAGGCAGCAAATGCACTACTAGATTTGGGCATCGTCGCTGGAGACCGGGTGGCAATCTACATGCCTATGATTCCTGAAACTGTGATTGCGATGCTTGCTGTTGCTCGAATTGGAGCTGTCCACAGCGTTGTCTTTGGAGGCTTTAGTGCTGACTCACTCCGAAGCAGAATTATCGATGCTGGGGCAAAACTTGTAATCACCGCTGACGGGGGTTTCAGAAAAGGTAAAGCTCACCCAATCAAAGAAGCAGTGGATCATGCTCTGCAAGATAATAGCTGTCCTTCCATTGAACATGTTCTTGTAGTACAAAGAACTAATTCAGATGTTGCCCTCTCCGATAAAGATATTTGGTGGCATGAGGCTTTAGCAAAAGCTGCACCTGAGCATGAAGCAGTTGGTTTTGATTCAGAGCATCCACTGTTTATTCTTTACACTTCTGGAACTACTGGAAAACCTAAAGGTATTCTGCACACAACCGGTGGTTATCTAACCGGTGCTTCCTATACGCACAGAACTGTTTTTGATCTAAAGAGCGAAACTGATGTTTATTGGTGCACTGCCGATGTTGGTTGGATTACCGGTCACTCCTATGTTGTTTATGGACCACTTGCCAATGGGGTTACCCAATTCATCTATGAAGGAACTCCAGACTCCCCCAACTTTGAACGCTGGTGGGAAATCATCGCTAAATACAAGGTGAGTATTTTCTATACTGCACCAACAGCCATTAGAACTTTTATGAAAGTAGGAAGAGCTGTTGTTGATGGCCACAACCTCAGCTCTCTTAGAATCCTTGGTTCCGTAGGTGAACCTATCAACCCTGAAGCTTGGCAGTGGTATCACGAAGTAGTTGGTGGATCTAAGTGCGAGATAGTGGACACCTGGTGGCAAACCGAAACAGGTTCCATCATGATATCCCCTGTCCCACACACCATGCAGACCAAACCAGGCTCTGCTCAAAGAGCGCTACCTGGCATAAGCATTGGCATTGTTGATGAAAATGGCAATCCACTAATCAGCTCAGCTGAAGGAAGTGAAGCAGGTTACCTAACTATTAATCAGCCTTGGCCAAGTATGCTTCGAGGTGTTTGGGGAGACCCAGAACGTTTCATTGAAACCTACTGGTCAAGATTTCCAGGTAAATACTTCGCCGGCGATGGTGCAAGATTCGATGAGGATGGCGACATCTGGCTCTTAGGTCGCATTGACGATGTGATCAAGGTTTCAGGTCACAGGCTTTCAACCGCTGAAATTGAATCAGCATTGGTAGAACACCACTGGGTTGCCGAGGCAGCTGTTGTTGGTGCTAAAGATGAGATTACTGAACAAGCAGTTGTTGCCTTCGTGATTCTTCGTCAAGATGAGTTAGGCGATGCACCTAACGAAGAAGAAATAGGAAAAGTACTTAGAAGTTGGGTTACTGAAAAGATTGGTGCCATAGCAAGGCCGCGTCAAATCATGGTCGTCTCTGAACTACCTAAAACTAGATCAGGCAAAATCATGCGAAGACTTCTCAAAGATGT
Source organism: Micrococcales bacterium (assembly GCA_947489235.1). Lineage (GTDB taxonomy): Bacteria > Actinomycetota > Actinomycetes > Actinomycetales > Microbacteriaceae > Rhodoluna. The sequence goes on along the minus strand of CANLDE010000017.1, from coordinate 7,419 downwards.
TGCTGAGGGTAGACCAGTTGGTGACACCACAACTCTTGCAGACTCATCAGTGATGAACGCTATCAATGACAAGTTACACAGCGGAGCTACTGACTAGTTGAACTCAACTATCAGTTCAACTTCTACCGGAGCATCAAGTGGCAGTACAGCAACACCAATAGTTGATCTTGCATGAATGCCGATTTCGCCAAATACTGCACCTAGAAACTCTGATGCTCCATTGTTAACTGCTGGGTGACCGGTGAATTCTGGATCACTTGCAATAAAGCCATTCACCTTGACAATTCTTGTGATTCGATCAAGGTCACCAATTGCAAACTTCACAGCCGCTAGACAATTCAATGCAGCTATCTGAGCTAACTCTTTAGCTTGTTCAGGTGAAACCTGTGATGGCACCTTGCCAGTAGCAACTAGCTTGCCATCAACCATTGGTAATTGACCTGCGGTCATAACTAAGTTCCCAGTTGCAACAGCAGGGATGTATGCAGCTACCGGCGGGACCACTGGAGGCAATGGAAAGCCCAGTTCGATAAGTCTTGCTTCAACTCTTCCAGTCATTTTTAGGCCTTAGCTCTCTTCATATATGCTACAAATCCGCCCTCGGGGCTGGTAACTACCTGAACGAGCTCCCACCCTTGCGCACCCCAATGGTCCAGTATTTGCTTGGGATTATGCGGTGGAAGAGGGGTTACAGTGTATTCCCAGATGACCATATTCATAGTTCCTCTCAAAGTTTGAAGGTAACCTAGAGTCTATGGCTGAGTCGGGTAAGAAAAATAAGAAAAAGGCAGGTTGGCTGGGACTTTTTGGTCTTAGCTCAATAGCAGGCCTACTGAGCATGGCCCTACTGTTGCCATTCATCTGGTTGGGCGGGCTTGGAGCCAGCGCTACCATCTCAATCTTTGAAAGTTTGCCTGACTTTATCAAGCCGGTCAACGCAGCAGATGCCTCAAACATTTATGCCATGCAGGACGGTAAGCCAGTTCAGGTTGCCAGGTTCTTCGCTGAGAACCGCATCTCAGTTGACTTTGCGGATATCTCCCCAAACATGGTTCGAGCAGCTATTGATACTGAAGATCCAAGATTCTATGAGCACGCAGGTGTTGACTGGGTATCTTTTGGTCGAGCAGTTCTAACTAACCTAACCAAAGCAGGTCGTGGTCCTGGTGGATCTACCATCACAATGCAGTTTGTAAAGAACAACTTGCTTGAAGCAGCAGTGCTAAGTGGTGATGAAGAGGCGATTGCCATGCAAACTGACTCTGCTTATGCTCTGCAGAGAAAGTTTCAAGAAGTTCGTCTAGCACTTGCTCTTGAACAGAGCTATAGCAAAGAAGACATTCTTGCTGGATACCTAAACCTTTCATTCTTTGGAACCAACATCAATGGTGTTGAGGCTGCATCTGAGTATTACTTCGGCATCAAAGCTAAAGATCTAAATGTTCCACAGGCAGCCATGCTTACCGCAATGCTCAAAGGTGCAGAAGATTACCGTCCTGATGTTGAAGCGAATAAAGACCGCGCTCTAAATAGACGTAACTATGTAATTCAAAACATGGCAGACCAGGGGGATATCACCCAGTCTGAAGCTAATGCTTATAAAGCAACTCCTATTGAACTGAACATTCAAAAGATTCCGGTTGGTTGTGAAAATGATCAGACCACAGCTTTCTTCTGTGACTACGTTGTTTGGAATATCCGTAACTCACCAGAATTTGGTCCAACCCAACAAGATCGCGAAGTTCTTCTTCGTAAGGGTGGTCTGGATATCTACACCACTATCGATCTAAAGCTTCAAAAAGTGGCCGATAAGGCAACCAAGACTTGGGTGCCGCCAACCGATAAATCTAAAGTTGGAGCAGCCAGCGTATCTGTCGAAGTTGGTACAGGAAGAATTCTTGCTCTAACCCAGAACCGTATTTATGACCAGACTGACTCCGGTTTACCTGGTCACACATCAGTGAACTACTCAGCAGATAAGAATTACGGTGGTTCTTCGGGCTTCCAGAGTGGTTCCACATACAAGATCTTTACCCTTGCTGAATGGCTATCTAAGGGCTTCAAGCTAAATGACCATGTTGACGGCCGCATCAAGGAATGGAACGCTGCTACGGACTTTAGTTCACGCTGTGGATCTCTTCTAGGAACATGGGCTCCAGGTAACGACGCTGAAGAGCCTGAAGACCTAACCGTCTTACAGGCAACCGCTTTATCCGTGAACACCGCTTTCGCTTCAATGGCTAGCCAACTAGATCTTTGTGATATCAGAGATACAGCAATGCGCTTTGGTGTGCACAGAGCTGATGGCACAGAACTTGTCCCCTACCCTGCTTCGATTCTTGGTATCAACGAAATTGCTCCGCTATCGATGGCTGCAGCAGTTGCAGGTGTGGCCAATAAGGGTGTCTTCTGTTCACCAATTGCTATTGACCGTGTTGTCGTTAGAAAGACCGCTGCTGAGTTGCAAGTACCTAAATCAATCTGTACCCAAGCAGTAACACCTGAAGTTGCTGCTGGAATGACTAGAGCGATGCAAGCTGTTATCAATGGTGGTACCGGTGGCGCTTCCTCCACCGGAGATGGCACCCCACTAGCTGGTAAGACTGGAACAACTGACTCTGGTGTACACACATGGATGACAGGTTTCTCAACAGCTGTTGGAACAGCCGTATGGGTTGGTAACGTTTCTGGATCTACATCGCTTAGAAAAATCACACTTAACAAAAAAGCTGGTGGAACTGTTCGTCACGAAATCTGGCGCACAATTATGAAAACAGCAAACAAAAAATATCCTGGTCAGAAATTTGATGCACCACCTCAGGAAATGATTGATGCCACAATGATTCAGATTCCATCAGTTGCAGGACAGGTTCCTGATGTGGCAGCTCAAAACATTGAAGGCGCTGACTTGAACGCCAAGATCATGATTAAACCGGTTTCTTCGACTAAGCCGGTTGGAACTGTTGCGTACATAAATCCAAAAGCAGGCTCTGTTGTGCCTCGAGGAACCATGATCAAGATATACATTTCTCAAGGTGGACTCACCAAGATACCTGATGTCAGAGGCATGTCTACCGCTGAAGCCACCGCTGTTCTAAACTCAGCTGGCTTCCCTACCGTTAGCGTTCCACAACCATCACAGGGGCAGTTCTTCATCAGAGACCCCGAAGTTCCTGAAGGTCAGGTAGTGGGCACCATGCCTGCTGCTGGTAAGTCAGTAGCATCATCAAGTGCGATTCTGCTTCTGATTAGTCAAGGCCCGTAATCTAAAACATGATTTGGATTGGGCTTCTAGCACTTGGCGTAATTGTTTGGGCTACCTGCATTGAGCGCTTTTGGTTCGCCATAAAGAAAAGTGAATTAGCCATTCTTCCTGTAGGGAGCAGCGACATAGTTGTCTTACACATCAGCGATATACACATGGCCCCGTGGCAGAGATACAAACAGCGCTGGATTAGAAAACTAAAAGATGAAGTAAACCCTGATTTAGTTATCAATACTGGCGACAACTTAGGTCACCGCAATGGCATCAAGCCTGTGCTAGCTGCACTGAGCCCGCTAACTGGTGTACCGGGAGTATTTGTCAACGGATCTAATGATCTCTATGCCCCTGCAAAAAGAAACCCATTGCAATATCTATTTCACCCATCAGAGCGTCACCGTGAAGAAGATGCAGCACTTAAATTGGACACCGATGCACTCAACTCTGGTTTCAAATCATTTGGTTGGCTGGATATCAACAACGCGGCCTTACCACTGACAGTAAATGGAACCACCATTGCCTTCATGGGAACTAATGATCCACATGAAGGCTTAGATAAAGCATCAAAGGCTAAAGCTGAAATTGGAAGATTACCGAAAACTAATTTCGTTATTGGAGTAACTCATGCTCCTTACCTGAGGATTTTAGAAAGCTTTAGCGATAGCGATATTGTTTTTGCAGGACACACTCACGGCGGTCAAGTGTGCTGGCCATTCTTAGGTAGAGCATTGGTCACCAACTGTGATCTACCAACTAAGTATGCTCGCGGATTACATCAAGTGCCTCTGAGTGCAAAGAAGCTATGGGTTAATGTGTGTGCTGGATTGGGAAATTCAATTTATGCACCAGTTCGTTTGGCCTGTCGACCAGAGGTCAGAGTTATAACTTTGAGAGCTAGAAGCTAGTTCCCAAACCCAAACACTTCAGCGCCTAGAGCAATATACTGTCCACCCGAGTTATCGCAGCGAGCCACCATCTCAGCTGCAAAACACGTGAGGTCGCCAACAACTATCTTGCTACCAGATGGCAGGCCATAGGCGTTTTCTGGATCTGCGAATAGACCGCTGGAACAGAACCAGTCAGCTACTAATCCTTCTGATGGCTGGAAAGCCCAAAGCTTTGCTTGATAACCCCAGGCACCTTCACAAGAAGCTGGAGCTGCAGGAATCTCATAAACAACATCAACATCGCGGTGTTCGCAAAGAACAAAGCTAGGAGTTTCGTTGATTGTGCACCATACGCTTCCGCCACCTACACGGAATATGTATCCGCCATAGCCATCGCTGTAATCAGCGGCGTTTACAACAGGTGCTTCAACAGCTGGCTTATCTGGAATCTTGGTTTCAGGTTCGATTGGAGTACTGGAGCATGATGATAGAACCAGAGCGGTAATTGCCGCTAAGACTAAAACCCCGAACTTGCGCATGTATTCAGGTTAGCCGAGCAAATTAGAATTCGCTAGCAACCAGCTCTGCTATTTCATAGGTGTTGAGAGCAGCACCTTTGCGAAGGTTATCCCCCACGACGAACATTTCAATTGAGTTATTGAAATCAAGTGACTGTCTTACTCGACCTACATAGGTTGGATCTTGACCTGCAACCATGTTCGGGGTTGGCCATAAGCCATTAGCAGGATCATCTACTAGCTTGATGGTTGGCTCTTCTTCTAGTGCTTTATGCACATCAGCAACGGTTAGTGGGTTAGCAAAGGTAGCGTGAACAGTTAGTGAGTGGCTAACTAGAACAGGAACACGAACACAGGTAGCAGCTACCTTGAGAGATGGAATACCAAGAATCTTGCGACTCTCATCTCTAACCTTCATCTCTTCGCTTGAGTATCCCCCAGCCTTTAGAGAACCAGCAAAAGGAACAACGTTTAGAACAACAGGGGCAGGGAATGGAGAATCAGCTACCTGTAAACCAGCTGTTCCTAGGATTGCTTCAACATCACCGCTATTCACACCTGCATCGCTACCAGCAACAGCACTGATCTCATTACGCAGTCTTTCAATACCAGCTGTACCTGCACCAGATACTGCCTGGTAACTAGAAACAACAAGTTCAGTTAGAGTCCAGTTTCTGTGCAGCGCACCAAGAGCTGCCATCATGGTTAGCGTTGTGCAGTTTGGGTTAGAGATAATTCCCTTAGGTCTGTTTCTAGCCTGCTCAGGATTAACTTCAGGAACAACTAGAGGAACTTCAGGATCCATTCGGAATGCACCTGAGTTATCAACCGCAACTGCTCCGCGAGATGCTGCTATTGGTGCCCAAACTTCTGACACTTCATCAGGCACATCAAACATTGCAATGTCGATACCATCAAATGCTTCTTCAGATAAAGCAACAACTGTTAGATCTTCACCATGAACAGTAATCTTCTTACCAGCAGAGCGCACAGATGCGATAAGGCGAATCTCTCCCCAGATGTTTTCTCTGTTGTTGATGATGTCAATCATTACTGTGCCAACGGCACCGGTGGCACCAACTAGAGCAAGATTAGGTTTAGACATTGCTATCTTCCTGTGCCAGCGTAAACAGTTACAGGGCTATCGCCATCAAGGTCGAATGCCTTGTGCACAGCGCGAGCAGCATCATCAATTTGATCAAGGCTGGTTATAACTGAAATACGGATTTCAGATGTTGAGATCATCTCAACGTTAATGGAAGCTTCAGCTAACGCTCTAAACATGATTGCTGATACACCTGAATGAGTTCTCATACCGGCACCAACAATGCTTAGCTTGCCAATCTCTTCATCGCTCTCAAGTTCTCTATAACCCAAGACATTCTTGTTCTGAGCCAAAGCATCTAGAACCTTCTTTAGTTCACCCTTAGGCAAAGTAAAGCTAATGTCGCTAACTCTGTCTGTGACGTCAGAACCGGTTGGAGTGTTCTGCACGATCATGTCGATGTTTGCTCCTGCTTCAGCAACGGTAGTGAACACTGCTGCGGCCTTACCAGGTACATCTGGAATACCGATAACAGTAATCTTCGCCTGTGACTTGTCAGTTGCCACACCTGAAACGATTGACTCTTCCATTTGATTTACTCCATCTTTGTTAGAGATAACTTGGGTACCTGGATCATTACTAAAAGTTGAACGAACCCTTAGGTCCACCTTGTGTCTACGGGCAAACTCAACTGCACGAATATGTAGAATCTTTGCTCCGGCAGCTGCTAGCTCCAGCATTGATTCAATGTCAATAACATCTAGCTTCTGAGCTGTTGAAACCACACGAGGGTCTGCTGTATAGATTCCATCAACATCGCTATAGATTTCACACACATCAGCATTTAGTGCAGCAGCTAGTGCAACAGCAGTGGTATCTGATCCACCTCTACCCAATGTAGTGATATCTCTTGAGTCTCTGTTGAAACCTTGGAAGCCAGCAACAATTGCGATATTTCCCGCAGTCAATGCATCTGCAACACGGTCTGGGGTGACCTCAGCAATACGAGCATTACCGTGAACCTCGTCAGTGATGATTCCAGCTTGAGATCCTGTGAAAGAAAGTGATGGAGCACCTAGGTCATTGATTGCCATAGACAGCAAAGCCATTGAGATACGCTCACCAGAGGTCAAAAGCATATCTAGTTCTCTACCCTCAGGGTTAGCTGATACTTGATTGGCTAAATCTAGAAGTTCATCTGTGGTGTCCCCCATGGCTGAAACAACAACGCAAACCTGGTTGCCAGCTCTCTGGGTTTCAATGATGCGCGCCGCGACATGCTTAATTTTGTCGGCATCGCCTACAGACGAGCCGCCATACTTTTGCACAATTAGCGCCAATTGGAATCTCCAGATAAGGAAAGAGGGGGGAATTCAACGCTGAACTCAACAAGTTTAGCCCACGAAAAGGGCCTAAAACCAATGCTAACTAACTACTCGACGACCCTCAAAGGCTCTACCCAAGGTCACTTCATCAGCATATTCAAGGTCTCCACCTACCGGCAGGCCTGACGCCAAGCGGCTAACAGTAATACCCAGTGGAACTAGCAACCTGGTCAAATACGTTGCTGTAGCTTCACCTTCAAGGTTTGGATCGGTAGCAATAATGACTTCCTTGATTTCAGGGTCATTCAACCTAGACATCAGTTCACGAATACGAAGGTTATCTGGACCAATACCTTCAATAGGGCTAATAGCTCCACCTAGT
>CANLDE010000016.1 GCA_947489235.1 Micrococcales bacterium | reverse complement strand
TTGCAGCTGCACCACCGGGTGAGATTGGAAGCTATGTGCTATTCCCACTATGCCTAGTCGCCGTCTGGTTCGCGTTGCCTAAGAAAAATAGAACAAGCAAAGTAACCGGCTAAGCCTTCTGGGGTTTCCACTTTTAGCAGGGCTTGAGCCAAATACCATTGGTCTAGTGAACATCCAGAAGATTAGCTACCCGGAAGACTTACCGGTAAGCGCTCGCCGTGGCGAGATTCTGGAAGCTATTAAGAACAACCAGGTAGTTGTTGTAGCTGGTGCGACGGGTTCTGGTAAGACCACGCAGATTCCTAAGATGTGTCTTGAGTTAGGTAGAACCAGCATTGCTCACACTCAACCAAGAAGAATTGCTGCCAGAGCAGTCGCGGAGCGTATAGCCGAAGAGCTAAAGGTTGATCTAGGAGATCTAGTTGGTTACCAGGTTAGATTCACCGATAAGTCAGGATCAAAAACAAAGGTCAAGGTAATGACCGATGGCATCTTGCTAAATGCCATGCAGAGAAATAGAAAACTAGAGCAGTACGACACGATCATCATCGATGAGGCTCACGAGCGTAGCCTGAACATCGACTTCCTGCTCGGATACATCAAACAGCTACTTCCTAAAAGACCAGATCTCAAAGTCATCATCACTTCAGCAACTATTGACCCTGGTTCATTTAGTAAGCACTTCAATGATGCTCCAATAATTGAAGTCTCTGGAAGAACATACCCAATAGAGATCAGATATCGGCCTATCAATCAAGATGAGGAAGATAATCCAGATCCTGATGCCAGCACAACAGCTAGAGATTACATTGATGGAATCCTGAGTGCACTTGATGAATTACTTCTTGAAGAGCAAGGAGACGTTCTTGTTTTTCTTTCAGGTGAATCAGAGATCAAAGATGCTCAAGAAGCTATTCAAGGAAGAATCACTTCAGGTGCTCTGGGTACAGGCATTGAAGTATTACCTCTTTATGGAAGATTATCTTCAGCTGAACAACACAGAGTGTTTGAAACCAGCAAGGTTGCAGGCCTCAAGAGAAGAATCATCTTGGCAACTAACGTTGCTGAAACATCTCTTACTATCCCAAACATCAAATACGTTATTGATGCAGGCACTGCTCGCATCTCTAGATACTCACCGGCGGCAAAGGTTCAAAGACTTCCTATCGAAGCTATCTCTAAGGCAAGTGCCAATCAAAGAGCAGGTCGTGCAGGAAGAACAAGTCCAGGTGTAGTCATCAGGCTCTATTCGGAACTTGAGTATGAAGCTAAGTCAGAGTTCACTGATCCTGAGATTCTAAGAACCAACCTTGCATCTGTAATCCTGCAAGCAGCTCAATTAGACCTAGGTGAGATAACTAAGTTCCCATTCCTTCAGGCACCAGAGCAACGAGGAGTTAAGGATGGTCTAGCTCTGCTCGGAGAACTTGGTTGTTTGAAAGATCCAAAGAGTAAGACAGTTGAACTCACACCTATCGGTAAAGATCTAGCAAGGTTACCGATTGAGCCCCGCTTTGGTCGAATGCTTCTTGAATCAAGAAAACATGACCTGGTTCGTGAAGTGATGATTATTGTTGCAGGTCTAACCATTCAAGACCCTAGAGAGCGGCCAGTAATCAAAAGGCCGCAAGCAGACCAGGCACATGCAAGATTCACAGATGCAACAAGTGATTTCCTAACTCTTCTCAATCTCTGGAATTACATTGAACAGAAACAGAAAGCACTCTCATCATCTGCATTTAGAAGACTTTGTAAGAACGAGTTTTTGAACTATCTACGAGTTAGAGAATGGCAAGACCTAGTTAGACAGATAACAACCATTGCTAAACCTCTAGGTCTAATTCCAGGAGAAGCTAAATCAGATCCAGATGGTATTCATAAGAGCTTGCTCTCAGGTCTGCTCTCTCAAATAGGCCTCAAGCAACTAAGTGATAAGAAGGCCGGAGATCTTGTAAAGAAGAGCGATAAGCCTGCCAAGGTGAGCAATGAGTATCTAGGCTCTAACGCTAAGAAGTTTGTTATCTTCCCAGGTTCCTCTCTAGCTAAGAAACCACCTGCTGCCGTGATGAGTGCTGAACTTGTTGAAACAAGTAGGGTCTTCGCTCGCATGAATGCAGCTATCAACCCTGAATGGGCAGAGGCTCTTGCAGGAGATCTAGTGAAGAGATCCTTCAGTGAACCGCACTGGGAGAAATCTCAAGGCTCTGTCGTTGCCTATGAGCGAGTAATGCTCTTTGGTGTTCCGATTGTTGTCTCAAGAAGAATGCAGTATTCCAGACTTGATTTGAAACTCTCTAGAGAACTATTCATTAGACATGCTCTAGTTCAAGGGGAGTGGGATTCTAAGCAGCGCTTTGATAGAGAAAACAGAGAACTGCTAAAGCGCTTGGAAGAACTAGCAGAGACATCTAAGAAACCTCTTTATGCTCCTGATGATGAAGATGTCTTCCGTTTCTATCAAACAAGAATTCCTCAAGAGGTTGTTTCAACCAGGAGCTTTGAAGGTTGGTGGAAGAAAGCTCAGAGAGATACACCAAACTTGCTAACTATGACTCGAGAAGATCTACTACCTCCTGAGACAACAGAGCGTGTTGAGATTCCTAGTAAGTGGACCTTTGGTGAGAACACATACAAACTTGAACACAAGTATCAACCAGGGGAGATTGAGGATGGTCTAACTGTAGTTATTCCAATCGCAGAGCTTCCAACCATAACCAGAGATGCCTTTGACTGGTTAGTTCCAGAACTAAGAAAAGACTTGATTGCTGAACTGATTAGAACTCTTCCAAAGAACATCAGGAAGTATGTTGTGCCAGCTGCTGACTGGGCTGAAAAAGCACTAGCCACTCTTCCAGAGAACCCAACAGAGCCACTTCTTGAAACCATTGCTAAAACACTTAGAACACTAAGTGGTACACACATGACTGCAGCTGATTTCAAACTTGAAGAACTTCCTCACTCTCTGCGTATTACTTACAAACTAATTGCCGAAAACAAAGAGATAAAGGGCGTGAGCCTTGACCTTGATGAACTCAAGCAGAAGTTTGATCCTGCCTTTATCAAACATAAGCCAGGTATGGCCAAGGTGCTAACACCAAACCTTGATGCCTTGAAGCTTAGACAGCAGTTCATCAATGTGGTGATTGCTCAAGTAAGCGCACCGGTTGCTCAGGTAACTGAAGGTTTATCCAAAGAAGACAAGCTAGCCATCGTCTCTGTCGGCTATCGAAACATAGCTGCTTTTGTTGAAGATGTAATTCTGGCTCTAACTGAAGAACAGATTGAGAATCAGACTTTAGCCAATCTAGAAACTTCAGTTGTTAGCAACGAAGTTGCAAGCAAGGTACTCGAAGAGTGCCAACGTTGTATGAAGGTTATCTCTCAGGTTTCATTGCTCTCAAGAGAGGCAAGTAAAGCCATCTCTCTACTTCAAGATATTTCTCTGTTGTTTGTCTTAGCTAATCAAAAGAAGCACTTAGCTCAGCTAATGACAAACAAACTCATCAGCACAACAGGTTTACAAAGACTGAATCGTTTGCCTGTCTATCTCCAAGCTAACAAGATGAGAACCAACAAGTTACTTGAAGATCTAGAAAGGGATAGACGTCTAGAGATTGAACTCAATCAAGCAATCTTGTTATTTGAAAACGCCGGTGGTTCATTACCGCTGAAAGATGGTATGCCTGAAAACATTGTGAAGGCACGTTGGGCCTTAGAGGAATTTAGAGTGAGCTTATTTGCTCAAAGTCTTGGAACAGTGGAACCAGTATCGCTAGAGAGAATCAAGAAGGTTCTAAATTCCTAGTCGAACCATTCATTCGGTGGGCCCATGGTTACCAGTAAAGAGAACAAGGCTGTAAGGCCAACCACAATAACAACAACCAGAATTACTGGTCTTGCAATGAACCAGCGGAACAGTCTGTCAATGAATCCCTTATCTCTTGGGTCTTCACTTACTGCTGTTCGCCAAGATCCTTCAAGAGAACCTTTCTTTGCAGCTCTCATTTCAAACGGAATGGTTGCATAAGGCACAATTGCCAAAGCAACTGCAAGCGTTGTCTTACCAAATCCCCATCTTTGGTTCACACCAGTCAATGCTGCTGTAACTGCATAACCTAGGAACACAGCACCGTGGATGCTTCCAGCAATAGCGACAGCTACTGGATCAAAACCTGTAGCCCTAAGGATAAGTGCAGTTATAAGTAGTGTCCAGGTAACTGCTTCGGCTTTAGCAAAGATATTGAATAGTTTCTTAGGTGTCATGATGCTCTCGTCTAGGGTTTTTGGTTCTAATTTAATTAAAGACTAAGGCTTCAAGTTTTGTAGCATGTAAGTATGGCTTTTGAACGTGTAGACGGATACAGAACTATTGAATTTGGCAACCCTGGTGTCTCTAGGGATACCATTCTGGATTTCCTCTTCAATGGAAATAAGAGAGCCACAGCTGGACTTCTCGAGCACGACTATGAAGGCGAAGGGGAACCCGTCGAAGAAGTAGGTGAAATCTTGGTGGTCTTGGGAAACCAGAACGAACCACTAGGAAAGATTCAGATCACTAGAGTGGACGTCGTGAGATTCGATGAGGTCTCTGATGAGTTTGCTTTAGCAGAAGCTGAAGGCGATCTCTCGGGTGATGATTTTAGAAAAAGTCACAGGGCCTTTTGGGAAGGCTGCGGCTACGAAGTGAAACCAGAATCTATGGTTGTGTGTGCTTACTTCGAACTACTAGAAAAGTATTAGTTCTTTAACCAAACAGTTTCGTTTGGCTGGACCAAGCCAGTTGAGGTTTCAGCAGAGCTCGAAATTGTTAAAGTCTTGTTTTGTATTTCAACTGGCTTAGTGCCAAAGTTGTGAATTACAAGAATCTCTTCATTTCTAAAAGCAAGAACATCTGAACTACAAAGTTCGCTAACCCATTCGAAAGAACCTTGACCTAGGTCAAGTTCCTTCCTGATTGCTAGGGCTTGTTTATACATTTCAAGTGTTGAGCCTGTCACTCCTTCTTGGAGGTTTCTTGAGTAATTCTTATAGATGGCTGGTTGAGGTAACCAAGCTTTACCTGTTGAAGAGAAACCATTTGAATCATTAGCTCCTGCTTCCCAAGGAAGTGGAACTCGACAACCATCTCTTCCAACTCTTGTGCCGTTGGTTCTAAAGAATGTTGGATCTTGTCTGAACTGATCTTCAAGAGTTGTGTGTTCAGGAAGACCTAGTTCTTCACCTTGATAGAGATACATAGAACCAGGTAAGGCAAGGGTAAATAGAGTTGCTGCTCTTGCTTTAGTTAAACCCAATTCATTATCTGGTTGAGGGTTCTTAGGGCCAATGCCATCTGAAGCTGTTGATCTACCGTAATCGCCACCAAGTCTGGATGCATGTCTAATTACATCGTGATTAGAGAGCACCCAGGTGCTAGGTGCTCCGACGGAATCAAATGCTTTGTATGACTCATTTATGGTTTTGAAGATTGATTCTGCAGTCCATAGTGAATCTAGATATCTAAAGTTGAATGTTTGATGGAATTCATCTGGTCTAACCCATAAAGCCATGAAGTCAAGAGGAAGTACGTATGCTTCACCACACATCACGCGATCACCGGGATAGCTATCAAGGATGTCACGCCATATTCTAAATATGCTGTGCACAGAATCTTGGAACCACATCGGAGGATTCTCTTCACCTTCAATAAAGCCAGCACCTGCTCGATCTACATATGGATGATCAGGTAAACCTTTAGCTTTAGCCATAGCGTGTGGCTGGTCCACTCTGAAACCATCAACACCTCTGTCTAACCAGAAACGAAAAATGTCTTCAAAGGCTTCTTGAACCTTTGGGTTCTCCCAGTTGAGATCTGGTTGTGATGAATCAAAGAGGTGGCAATACCACTGACCTAATGTGCCATCAGGGTTGGTAACTCTGGTCCATGCAGGACCACCAAACATTGATACCCAGTTATTAGGAGGTAAATCTCCATTGCCATCTTTGAAGTGATAGAACTCTCTTTCTGGTGAACCTTCTGGAGAATATAGTGCTGCTTGAAACCATTCGTGTTGATCACTTGAGTGGTTAGGAACAAGGTCAACAAGAATCTTTAGTCCTAATGCATGTGCTCTTGTGAGCATCAGATCAAAGTCTTCTAATGTTCCAAATAAAGGGTCGACACCTTTGTAATCAGATACGTCATAGCCCGCATCCTTTTGAGGAGAAGGCATGAAAGGGGAGAGCCAAATGGCATCGATACCAAGTGATGCAAGTGATTCAAGTCTTGAAGTTATTCCATTTATATCTCCCATACCATCGCCATTGCCATCAGCAAATGATCTTGGGTAGACCTGGTAGATAACTGCAGAGCGCCACCAATCAGCTTGTTTGCTAGCCGCGTGGCTCACAGCGCTGAAGAACTCCATAACCTTGATATTAGGCTCACACAAAGAGTTATCAGGCAGTAGATGTCTCAATAAACAATGTAAATAGAACGCAAATAAACTGCGGGTTCACTTTGGGAACATCCGGTTACATTAAAGTAACAAGAATTTTTCATCTCTAAACATTCGTTAAGTGTTACTAATATGGCAATAAGTCTTTCCAAAGGGGGAAATAATGGCCAAACAACCTGCCAGTGCTGGCAAAATCGTCGCAATCACCTGTGGCTCAATGGTCGCAGCTGTGATCGTACTTCCATCGCTTCTCAGTCTGCTATTTATCGGAGGGGGCGGTGCCGGCTCACTTTTTGTTCTAGGAGCCGTAATTGTTGGAATAGTGCTGATCATTAGGAACAACAAGAAGAATCAGGCACTAAGTCAAACTCAAATTCCTGTTGCACCAGTTGCTCAGGTTGCCCCTCGAGTGGCTACCCCTACAGCAATTGCTTCTTCTGGGGGAGAGCTACCAACCACGGTCTGTCAGCACAGTTTCAATGCTGAAGATCTAAAGGGAAAGACATCAGTTACTTGTCCTTGTGGGTATACCTTCAAAACTAGAGACCTCCTTGATTATCAAACCTTGAGCGATAGCTATCTTCGAATCGAAAGAGATTTGATGTCTGTTCGACAAAGACTCATCTCAGCTACAAACGCAGGGGCACCTGTGGCAGCAACACAATCAGCTCAAACTGCAGCTGCACCAGCTCCTCAAGTGAAGCAGGTAAGAAAAGAAAGAAAGTCTCTTTCACTTCAGCAGTGGTTGATCATGGGTGCTAGCGCAATCATCGTTATTGCTGGAAGCATCTTTGTTTCAACTAACTTGGACACCGTACCTCCGGAAGGATTCTTAGCGATAACACTTGGTGTCGCTGCGCTTACTGGTTTCTTAGCTTTCTGGGGAAGAAAGTTCTCAGTGATGTTGGCAAACTTTATGGCCACATTCTCCTCAGCGATGTTGATGTTTGCAATTTTGGTTACCGGAGATATTTCAAGCCCAACATTTACTTGGGACACTGCACCAGCTTGGTTCTGGGCACTTGATCTTTCTATTGTTGCTGCTGCGTCATTTGTCTTGGCAAGATTCAAAGCAAACTTCGGCTGGAAGATTATTTCTATAGTTGCACTAGCTACGGCTGGAGCAGTTTATGCAATTGGAGATCTTGGAAGCAGGTTTGAATTTAGAAGTGCTTCTTTCGGTTGGATGGCTGCAGCTCTTGGTCTCACCGGTATCTTGATTGCTTTGGCAAGTAAGCAAATTGGCAAGATGCAGTTTGCAATTGACAAGGGCACACCTGATCTTGACTATGAGAAGGACCTTGCTAAGCGTGAGAATGTTGCGCTAAAGACTCTCACATTCTTCACCTCATCTGCATTTGCTATCTTTGCACTCCAATGGCCTATTACTAGTGGCCTGACATTCGGTGTTGCACCTGAGCCAGTTTCATTCTCTGCGTTTGCAGCTGTAACAATTCTTGCCTTGGCCACTAAGTCAATTTGGTTTAGTGCTGTAAGTAGTGATGAGGAAAGTTCAGTCAAGCGTGTAAACAATTGGCTGCACCTATTCACATTCACAACAGTTGCTCTAGCTCTTGGCTCATGGTTGGCCTTTGGTGTCAGCGAGAGTTACTGGTCTGGACTGTTCGGAACCATCTCGCTGATGTTTGTGGTTGTCGGAGTGGGATTCAACGTGAAGAGATTTGCTGAATTCCCAGTTTCAGTAGTCACTGCCCAGGTAGCTTTGGCAGGAACTTGGCTTCTTTGGTATGCAGACGGTACAAACCTTAACGACTTCCTTGTTGGAATGTCTCTGCTACTGATTTCATTTGCTTCTTCAATGCTTTACCAAAGTTGGTTAGGCGCACCTCGAAGCTCTGTTCGAGTTGCCAGCATTCTTCACTTCGCAGGTGTGGGATTGCTAACCCTGAGAATTGTTCTTGATGGTGATTACAACCCACTATCTCTAGAGCATGCGCTGGTTAGCTTGGGAGTAATTGCACTTGCAGTTGTTTACGCTCCTGCTACTGCATTCGTGAATCGAAAGTTAGGCGGAGACTTCGACTTTGGAACTCAAAATCTGATCTACATTCTCGGCTCAGTTGTTGCTTTCATAATCACTTTCCCAAGCAACTTCGCTAGCTCTCCAGCTGACTATCTATACCTAGCTGCTGTTTCAGGTGGTAGCGCTCTAGCAACTGGTATCGGATCAACATTGCTTGTAAAGAGTAAGCCGGCAATTAGTTCCTTGCTACTTCGATACAGCTTCTCATTCCAGGGCATCTTGGCTCTTGGATTGCTGGTCACCACAAACACCACAGATGACATGATCTACCCAGCAGCTATCTTGATCGGTATTGCCGTACTGAACTATGCGATGGCTTGGATTGGTAAAAACAAAATCTCTGTCTGGTTAGCTTATGGATCTTCACTTGCAAGCTTGCTGGCATTTGCTATTTCACTAAGAGATGACTTACTAATCTCGGCTCACCTAGCTTTGATTATTGTTGTTTCTCTTGCATTGAACTACGTACTTCGAATTGTTGATAAGAGAGTTGCTGGAAGTTACACAAGCTACTTCTCACTTATAAGTGTCTTTGGACTAACCGTGGGTTCTTTCCTCATGAACTTCGATCAATGGACTAACCCAGGCAACTCTGGACAGGTTCTGTTCGGATTACTAATCCTGGTTGTGGTTGCTGGACTTGCAGCAGGCTTTGCAGAGCTCGAAAGGTTTGGATCTGGCAAAGCTGGAACTGCACTTCGCGTTGCTGGGCTTGCATATCTATTCCTTGCATACAATACAGTTGCAAGTTTTGTTCTAGATGATGAAATGAATGCTAGGTACGGATCTGAAAACCTAATAGGTGGGCGACAGATTTTTGTTGCTGCTGTTTTCGCAATCATTGTCTTTAGACAACTGAGACTCGAAAGCAAAGCAAAGGCAAACACCACAAACGGCTGGTTTGCGCTTAGCTACCTAGCTCCTGTAACGATTGCTTTGACTACAAGCCAATTACTTCGTGACTCAATTGACCTGGATAAGTTCAACCTTGAACTTTACACAGTTCCATTGGCGATCGCTGCAGCACTTCCTACATTATTCAATGCAGCTGCTCCTCAGGGTCTGAAGAGACTTATTGGTATGGATGCGCCACTGCTACTACCAGTGGCTGCATCGGTTCTATATTCCTTGTCTCAGAACATTAATGATGCTTCAACTGTTTATCGCTTGGTCGCATCAACTGCGATCCTTGCTGGTTACTCATGGTTCAGATTCTCAAAGAGCGAAAGCAAGCTTTGGGCTGGATTGGAATATGCGGGCTTGCTAGGTCTAGGACTTTCCTCAGCTCAACTAGTTGAGGTGCTGGCACGAGATCTACTAGATGGACCAGAACTATTTGGTATCGGTGCTGCAGGTGCAATTGCTCTTGGCAATAGAAACCTAAAGAGGGTTTTGGAATTCAAGTCCACTATCTTCACCTATGGTTTACCAATATTCACTTTGGTACTTCCATCAGTGATTTATACCTACACAACGCTAGACACTTCGCTTCAGCTAACTAACCCGACTCAAATCATTCGGATAGTTACTGTGTTGCTTATTGCTCTTGCTTCTCTATTGCTTGGTATTAGAAATGGAAACCTTGGTACTGCCCTCGCCGGTGGTGCATCACTTTCCCTCTTGCTAGTTCCACTAACTTGGGCAAGCGCTGCACAAAGTTCGGACTACGAAACCACAGTTGCTATTAGAGCGCTAGGTATCTCGTTATTCCTGTTCTTTTTCCTAGGTGGTTTGCGAAGCATCAACAAGCTACCTGACACCAGTTACCTGTATCTAGGTATTCCATCTGTTGTTGCCCTTGGCCCATCTCTGTTCCTAACATTCACCTCTATTGGAGACTCTTCACTTACTCGAGTGGACTGGTGGAGATTCGGAATCCTGATGGCCGCAACTATTACATTGCTAGTAGTTGGTGCACTTAGATCACTAGGTGGTTTATTCTTCCCAGGTCTTGTTGGTGTGCTTGTTGGTGTATTGCCTTATGCATTCCAGCCAATCGCTAGGGAAAGCTGGTTCCTATGGGTAATCCTGCTCTTGATTGCAGGTGTGATGGTTTGGATAGCTGTTCGACTTGAGCAGTTACGAAAGCTAGGAAAGTCTGGCGCATCTTGGGTCAAGTCCCTACGGTAAATCGATCAGTTAAACAGAAGTGCCCGGCAACTTTGCCGGGCACTTCTGTTATTCACCGCTTTCTTATTTACAACTTTATCCAAACTGTATTGTCGTGCTCTAGTTCACCTTCAATGGTTAGATCATGTTGAGTGGTTGCCAGGATTTCTCCTGCAGGGATGACAACAGGATCACCTTTGAAGTTTGATAGGCAAATCTTTACTTCACCTTGAGACGGATGAAAGTAGACACATTGCGAATATTAATCTGCCGGAACACATTTGAGAATGTCCCCTGGCTGACAATCCAAAGCAATACAGAGAGCCTCCAGTGTCGAGAACCGAACCGCTTTTGCTCGGTCGCTCTTTAGGACAAATAGATTAGCTTGGGTGATCCCCATAAGATCCGCTAACTGCGCCATTGTTAATTTCTTCTTGGCACGCTGTTTTTCGAAGTCCACAACGATTGGCATTAGACAAGCCCATCCAATTCTTGGTGTGCAGCAGTCGCGTCGACTAGAACGCTCTTTAGAGCTAAGGTAACTAGTCCGACCGTCGCAGTTGCAGGGATGCTGATTATCAATCCGTATGCAATTTCTGGCGGTAGCGCACTTTCGATTGCAAGCCACACAAAAAGAAAGACGCAGGCGAGTGAAGCGGCGAAAGAACTTCCAATCAGGATATTTACCCACTTGTAGGCGAAAGATGAATGTAAGCCGCCTACCCTGATCATCTTGAGCAGCCTGCTGATTGCAAGGAGTGCGACAATGCAAGAAATGGCAAGGAGGCTAGGAAAAAGCAAAATTAGCAGTCCATCTCCCTCGAATTCTTTGTACCACTTTGGGAGGTCAGCGCTATAGGCCGGGATTATCACAAAAAGAATAAACAGACCGACGGCGATATTGAACCAAATAAGCAGGTTTGCAAGTGATGTAAAAGCACCAGTGTTTTTTGACATTTTTTCCTTAGAGTAGTGGGCTAGTTGTTACGTATCGTAAAACAGTGTATCGTAATTCGGTGTATTGAATATCAATATAACACGTTTTACTCAAAATTGGGTAAAACTCAATCCACCTATTTAGTAGAAAAGAAAATGAGTAAATCCGCTTTGGCAAGTTTAGGCCTCGTCACCACTTTGTTCCTCATGCCAGTTACAAGTGCTTGGGCCAATGTAGTTGATAGTCCAATTGCCTCGTCCCAAGCTACCCTTCCTTTAAATTCACAAGTACAGGATGGGCAGCGCACCTATGAATCGTCGCAGGTGGACGAATATCAGGTTGAAGTTCTGCCAGGAGGCACGCCGATCACGTTCAATTGGTATCAGCCATCTAGAGCCAGGGATTACTGGGGCGCTAGCTACGCAACATCAACCGAGTATCTATATTTCGTTCACGCTGGAAAAGCGAAAGCCGCGGGAAACATATTCAACGGTCTTCGTATCGTGCAAGTTTGTATTTGGTATACCAGGGGAGCCTCAATAATTTCGGACGTAGTTTGCTCCAACGCGTCAAGCGACACAGGTGTTTGGCTGGCTGGCACAGTGGCAACCACTACGGCTTTAGATACTCCTAGCAGCACAGATCCGAAAACCATGTTTCACATCAAGACCACTCGAATAGATCCAAGCATTTTTTAGGCGATTCGGGATTGAAGGCAATTATCAAATTACTTCAACCTAGCTCGAGTCTTTAGAAACTAAAAGGTCCAGTCAAAAGAGACTGGACCTTTTGGTTTAACCGCTTTCTTATTTACAACCTTATCCAAACTGTGTTGTCGTGCTCTAACTCACCTTCGATGGTTAGGTCGTGTTGAGTTGTTGCAAGGATCTCTCCGGCAGGGATGACCACCGGGTCACCTTTGAAGTTTGAAAGAACTAAGATGCCGTTATTGATATAAGCAAGGGTTGATTCATCCATGAATTCTGGAGCCCAACGGAATTCACCGTTACCCATGTCATGAGCCTTACGCTTCTTTAGTAGTTGCTTGTATAGCTCAAGGGTTGAACCAGCTGCACCTTCTTGCTCGCTTCGGGCATATCTCTTGTATGAAGAAGGTTGAGGTAGCCAAGACTTGCCTGTAGCTGAGAAACCATTAGATTCGTTAGCTCCTGCTTCCCAAGGCAATGGAACACGGCAACCATCACGGCCAACTCGCTCACCCTTGGTTCTAAAGAAGGTTGGGTCTTCACGGAACTGGTTATCTAGAGTGGTGTGCTCAGGTAGACCTAGTTCTTCACCTTGGTAGATATAAGCACCACCAGGCAGGCCTAGCATGAAGGCAGATGCTGCTCTTGCTCTTCTTAGACCTTTAGCTTCATCAGGCTGTTCATATTTAGGGCCGATGCCATCACCTTGTTTAGGGATCTGGTCGTAAGCCATTCTGGTGGCGTGACGAATAACGTCGTGGTTTGAAAGTACCCAGGTTGAAGGAGCGCCTACGGCACCGAATTCCTTTAGAGACTCTGTAACCACGTTGTGTAGCTTGTCTTTGTCCCAAGGGGTTTCTAGGTAGCCGAAGTTAAAGGTTTGGTGATATTCACCAGGTCTGACCCAGCGGGCCATTCTTGATAGTGGGTGAACCCATGCCTCACCACACATTGCTCTGTCGTCATACTCATCCAAGATGGCACGGAATCTCTTGTTGATTTCGTGAACACCGTTCTGACCCCAGAAAGGATTCTCAACTTGTAGACGAGCGATTAGTTCCTCATCAGTTTCTTTAGTCTTGATCGCATCAGGTGAATCTTGGCCCGACATTGTTGAGTTGTTCGCAACAACATCAGGTAGTCCATCAACCTTGATCATGCCGTGAGCCACGTCGATACGGAAACCAGCTGCACCTCGGTCTAACCAGAATCTAAGAACAGAATCGAACTCGATTCTTACTTCTTCGTTCTGCCAGTTGAAGTCAGGCTGTGTTGAATCGAAGATGTGTAAATACCACTGACCTAATGAGCCATCAGGTTCTGTGATTCTGGACCAAGCAGCGCCACCGAAAACTGACTCCCAGTTGTTAGGAGGAAGTTCACCATTCTCGCCCTTGCCATCTCTAAAGATGTAACGGTTGCGTTCAACTGAACCAGGGGCAGCCTTCAGTGCTGCTTGGAACCATACGTGCTGGTCGCTGGAATGGTTAGGAACTAGGTCAACGATGATTCGAAGCCCTAAAGTTTTAGCCTTTGCTACCAGTGCATCAAAGTCAGCTAGGTTTCCAAACAGCGGGTCAATATCTTTGTAGTTCGCAACGTCATAGCCAGCATCCTTCTGAGGGGATGTGAAGAATGGGCTAAACCAAATAGCGTCAACACCTAGCTCTGCTAGAGACTCAAGTCTCTGAGTTACTCCCTGGAGATCACCCATACCGTCGCCGTTGCCATCAGCAAAAGAGCGCGGATAGATCTGGTAGATGACGCTCGTGCGCCACCACTCTGCATCTTTGCGTGAGTGGGCTAGGACATCGTTCGTGATTTGGACCATAGGTTCAAAAATACGCCAGTCGATGACACTTAATCCTTGTGTTTACCAAAATGTAATCGTTTACATAATCTATTGCTAGATTTGGTCTCGCAACTAGTTCTCGCAAGACTTATCTCAACAACCCAAGTGATGAATTGGACAACAATGAAAACTGTTTTAGAACTTCTGCCTAGAGGGCTTTACCCTCACCACGATGGATCAGCACTTTATGTGCCAAACCAGAAGCCGAAAGTTGGCGACAAGATCAAGCTGCGTATTCGCATTCACAAAGAGCTGGGCAAAGTCAAACAGGTGAAGGTTCGTTTCAGTGAATCAGGTGAAGCATTTCCTTCAGCACCTGCAAAAGTTATCTCAACTAAAAACGGTTGGTCTTGGTTTGAGTCTGTAATCACCATGCATAACCCATATATGAACTACCGCTGGTTTATTGAATTACAAGATGGTTCAAGTTACTGGTTGAATGCCCGAGGTCTCACAGAACTTGAAATGCCTGATGTTGAAGACTTCAGAATGAATACATTCTCATCTGCTCCTGACTGGGGTAAGAAAGCAGTGATGTATCAGATATTCCCTGATCGATTTGCTAAATCAGAGAAAGCTGCCAAGCACAAACTTCCTAGCTGGGCTATTGCTAAGGGATGGGGTGACAAAGTAATTGGAAATGGCCCTGGCACCAGCGAACAATTCTTTGGCGGTGACATCTATGGAATCATCGAGCACCTAGATCACCTAAAAGACTTAGGTGTCACGCTGCTTTATCTAACTCCGGTATTTCCAGCGAAGAGCAATCACAGATATGACGCATCTAGTTTTGCTGAAGTAGACAAGTTACTCGGAGGAGACAAGGCTCTGATCAAGTTAGCGGAAGCTGCTCACAAAAAGGGCTTCAAGATTATTGGAGATCTAACCTCTAACCACTCAGGAGCAGCTCACGAATGGTTCAAGGCTTCTTATAAGAAGCCTGGAGCTAAGGAATCAGAGTTCTACTACTTCAGCAACAAGAACAAAGACTATGATTCATGGTTTGGAGTTCCATCTCTTCCTAAGTTCAACTGGAACTCGAAGGAACTTAGAAAGAGATTCATTACTGGTTCTAAGTCAATAGTTGCAAGGTGGATCAAGAAGCCTTTCGCCATGGATGGTTGGCGTATTGACGTCTCGAATATGACAGGCCGTATACGTGAAGAAGATATGTATATGGAACTACAGGTTCTTATCCGTGAGTCAATGCAGAAGATAAACAAAGACACCATTCTGCTTGGTGAATACACAGGGGACGCTGCCTATCAAATTCAAGGTGAAGGTTGGCATGGAGCAATGACCTATTACAACTTCACTAAGCCGGTATGGAGATGGTTCTATAACCCAAGCGTTAAAGGTGAAGCCGGTTTCCTAGGAATAGGTAAAACCAAGATCAATGGAAACGAATTGGTGAAACAGCATTTAGATTTCGCAGCAGGTTTCCCATGGCATGTTCGTTTACACAACATGAACCCACTAGACACTCACGACATTCCTAGATTCAAAACCTTCACAATGCCAGGAGCACAAAAGGTAGCTGCGGGCATGCAGTTCACTTTCCCGGGCATGCCGGTTATTTGGGCTGGAGACGAATTCGGTCTCGATGGTCACAATGGTGAAGAGTCAAGAACACCTATTCCTTGGAACAATGAGCGACCAAACGATAGAAGCATGATCGAGGTATACAAAGCCTTTGCCAAGATCAGAAAAAACAACACTGCTCTGCACGATGGCTCAATGAGATTTGTTTATGTCTCAAACGAACTGATTGCCTATGTTCGTGAGAATAAGAAGCAGAGCATCTTGGTCGTTGTCTCTCGAGGAGAAGACCCTAAAGCAACTATTCCGTTGGATGCTGTTGCTGGCATAAGAGGGGCTAAACACCTATTTGGCGATGGAAAACTCAAGGTTGTTGGCAAAGAAATCTTGCTTCCGACTGAGCCGATGTCAGTGAACATCTGGGCATTGCCTGCACCTGATAGCTCTGCTGCTGAAATCATCTTGTTGGTCTAAGGTTTGCGGCTCTATGCCGGCAGGTGGTAATCTCGACTAGTGCCTAAGCCTGTTAATCAAGGCAGTCACGCCCCGATAGCTCAGTGGTAGAGCACTTCCATGGTAAGGAAGGGGTCGACAGTTCAATCCTGTCTCGGGGCTCTGCGGCGGGGTAGCTCAGGTGGTTAGAGCACACGACTCATAATCGTGGTGTCGCGGGTTCAAGTCCCGCTCCCGCTACCAAGTCCTTTTGGGCAGAATATCTGCGAAACTTGACCCATGGTCAATCCAAATGTGCAGGGTAAGAAATACCCAGAAACAGCCCCTTATTTAGTTGGGCGTGAAAAGGTAAGAGAATTCGCTAATGCCGTTTTCTCAACTAACCCAATCAACCATGATTTATTCGCAGCCCAGGCAGCTGGCTATCCTGATCTAGTTGCTCCTCCTACATTTGCAGTGCTTATCCAAGAGAGATCACTACCAGCAGTGCTATCGGACCCTGAGGCAGATATTGATTTCTCAAGAGTTGTCCATGGTGACCAAAGGTTTATTCACACACGTCCGATAGTGGCTTGGGATGAACTAACTTCAATTCTTGAAGTTGCCTCAGTGAAATCACTTGGTGCTCATTCAATGATTACTTTCAATACTGAAATCTTTGATAGAAACAAGAACCTGGTCTGCACAGCTATCAGCACACTAGTAGTGAGGGGCGAATAATGACTCACATCAATATTGCTTCTCTAGAAGTTGGCCAGGAGATTGGCAGTCACACTTTTCACTTCACTCGTGATTCCCTAGTTCGATATGCAGGAGCATCAGGAGATTTCAATCCAATTCACTACCGTGATGACTTTGCTAAATCTGTTGGCTTAGATGGTGTGCTAGCTCACGGCATGCTAACTATGGGAGCTGCAGTTCAGTTGGCAGTTAACTGGGTTGGCGATGCTGGCAAAGTCATTGACTACGGAGTTAGATTCACTAAGCCTGTTTTTGTTGATGCAAATACTGGTGCTGATGTTTTAGTTATCGGCAAAGTTGGAGCTATTGATTTAGAGAACAACACCGTTCGTATTGATCTAAGTGCTAGCTCTGCTGAACTAGCAGTTCTAGGTAAAGCTCAAGCAGTTATCAAGTTATGACTCAACCGCTCAGTGAACTAACCACCATTCATGTTGGTGGTAAGCCTGAGCGTATCCATGTTGCAAACAATAGAGATGAACTGCTCGCAATTGCTAAAGATGTTTGGGCAAGAACAGATAACTGGTTAGTCCTTGGTGGTGGGTCCAATCTTGTTGCAGCTGATGAACTTACTGGCCTTGAAGTTATTTTGGTTAGAAACCTAGGTGTTGAATACAAAGGCCAAGGTCGAGTAAGAGTTCAAGCAGGAGAGAACTGGAATGACTTTGTTGTTCATACCGCTAAGCAAGGTTTAGCAGGCATTGAATCTCTTGCTGGAATTCCAGGAACCGTTGGTGCAGCACCTATTCAAAACATTGGTGCTTATGGTCAAGAGTTATCGCTTACTCTTCATTCTCTAGAGTTTCTAGATTTCAAAACAGGCGAGACACAAATCATGACCAAGACTGATTGTGGGTTTGGTTATCGTGACAGCATCTTCAAACAAGGAAGACAAGGTCTAATCACTTGGGTTGAATTCCAATTCTTCACAGACCTGCCTGCTGCCCATAATGAATTGCTTGAATCAAGAGTTGAAGAAGTCCTAGCACTTAGAGCTTCAAAGGGAATGGTTCTAAATGATCAAGACCATGACACTTGGTCATGTGGATCTTTCTTTACTAACCCAGTAGTTTCTGAGAGCTTTGCCAAGACACTTCCATTAGATGCACCTCAGTGGCCAACAGAGTCAGATGATGGACTAACTGTGAAGCTAAGTGCTGCCTGGCTTATTGAGCAATCGGGTATTCACAAAGGATTTAGTTTGCCTGGCTCTAAAGCAGCTATCTCTTCTAAGCATGCTCTTGCGATTACTAATCGGGGAGATGCAACAGCAGATGAAGTAACTGAACTTGCTAGATACATTCAGACCCATGTTTCAAATAAGTTTGGAATCAATTTAGTTCCAGAACCTAATCTGATTGGCTTCTAACTAAGTTTCGCTACCGCAAGAGTTATTGCCAAGCTGAACATAACTGCAGCGATAGAGATGTCCAGTATCTTCCAGAACGCTGGCTTACTCATTACTACCGATGCCTTGCTAGCCCCGAAACCTAAGCTAAAGAACCAGACGAAGCTTGCTGTGACAGCGCCTATAACAAAGAACCATTTCTGATCACCAAACTGGTTAGCGATGCCCCCAATGAAGATCACTGTGTCCAGATAAACATGCGGATTCAAAAAGGTTAGAGCAAGTGTTGTCAGAACTGTTTGTTTTAGAGCCCCTGAACCAGCTTCTGCTGCTTTCAATGATTCATTCTTCATAAATCTCTTCAGTGAAGTCGACCCGTACCAAACCAGGAAGGCCACCCCCATCCACCTAATTACTTCAAGAAGCCAAGGTAATGCAGAGATTAGAGCACCTAAGCCAAGGACACCCAAGATGATCAGGGTTGCATCACTGATTGCACAGATCAGAACAATAACAAGGACATGCTTCTTGAGAAGACCTTGTCTAAGCACGAATGCATTCTGAGCGCCAATGGCAACAATTAGTGAAAGACCTGCTAAAAATCCAGTTAGAACAACTTGCAATTACTTAAGCTTTCCCTTGATCAAGGTAATGGTGGTTTTGTCATCATTGTATGTTACGTCTAAAGCCGTGACTAAGTCAGTAGCTGAAACATCTAGATCTTGAATCTGTGCAATCTCAACTAATCCAGGCAATAGTTTGGGTGTCGATGACCCACTCAATGTCGCAAGCTGTGTTCCACCTAGAAGATAAGCAAAGAATGCATTTCCAGATTTGTTGAAACCTGCCGATACAGGCAATATTCCACCTTCTCCAGACTGCAGAACTTTATGGGTAAAAGATCCGGTTACCGTTTTCTGAACCAAGATTCTTGCTTGAGAGACACCATTGGTTTGGTTGTAAGTTATATAGCCAATAGCTATTTGCCATCCTTGAGTTGCCAGCCTGATTTTCTGAAACACAATGCTTGCTTCTCCAACCCACACAATTCTTCCGTTGCCTGCCCAAGTTTTTCTGGCGAGGCTGTAATGCCTAAGAACAATCCCGCCAACCGCTTCAGCGCTCGAAACTAACGTGAGTGTCTTGCTACTTCGCTGGATCCATTTGGAGTTGATGACGGTGTTCTCGTTTAGATTCTTGGCGGTCATGGTTGGCCCCCATTCAGAAGTTTCACCATCGTATAGTGCCACTTTGATAGAGCAACTGTCATTACTGAGGTAATCGGTATAGCTAACGGCAAAGCCAGAGGTTAGTCCAACTATTTCACTCGCTTTTTGATCTTCAAGAGAGCTAAGTAGATTCAGTGCTGGCCAGTTTGCCGTGTTAGACGTCGCAGATACTTTGTATTCAATGACTCCGTCAGAAGGAGCAGAACCTACAAGTACTCCAACTCGCCCAGTGTCATCAATAGCGGCTTGAAGTTTTGTAAATCCGCAATCGGCAGTTGTTGCTTGATCACACATTTCGGCTGTAACTGGCAGAGTCGAGGTTACATCAAAAAGTTTTGACCAGGTGGTGCCATTAGTGGAAGTACGACCAACAACTTTGTCCAAAACCACATTGTCTTCAGTTGTTCTTTGAATCCAGGCTGCGAATAGTTTCCCCTCTTTATTTACGACAAGTTGTGGATAGGAATCTCCAACCCTGCTGGAAAATGCCGCGCTTGAGGTGAGGGTCAGAACCTTGCCAACTTTATTTGTTGCGGAGACTAATTTGGTTCGAAGATAGGTAGTGTCCATGTCTTGCTGATCAACCCATGAAACAAGAGTGCCGCCATTGGAAAGTGACAGCACTTGAGCATTATCTGCGGAGTACCCAGACGAAGTATTTACAGTTACTTTCTTGACGGAAGTAATAGCGCTGTCAACGGCGGATCCAGGGGCTGCAATTGCAATGGATAGGACAAGTGCTACTAAAAATGCAACTGATTTCTTCATTTGTTCTCCTTAGGGGTCAGGCTACTCCTACTTAATCACTTCACCGAACACTCTCCTTGGGTAGGCTTAGGCTGTGAACGAATTTCCAAGAATCTCTCATCGCATTGGCTCTATTGCTGAGTCAGCCACCCTAAAAGTTGATGCTAAGGCTAAGGCTCTACAAGCAGCCGGTAAGCCGGTTATTTCATATGCAGCAGGTGAACCTGACTTCCCAACCCCTCAACACATTGTTGAAGCTGCTGTGCTTGCAGCTAGAGATCCTAAGAACCACCGTTACACACCAGCAGTTGGTCTTCCAGAACTTCGTGAAGCGATTGCGGAGAAGACTAAGCGTGATTCTGGAACTGAAGTTACTGCAGCACAGGTTGTTGTGACTAATGGTGGAAAGCAAGCCGTATACCAAGCATTCGCAACTCTTCTTGATCCAGGCGATGAAGTTATTGTGCCAACCCCTTTCTGGACTACATACCCTGAAGCTATTCATTTAGCTGGCGGAGTCCCAGTTGAGATCTTCTCTGGAAGTGACCAAGGATATCTAGTAACTGTTGACCAACTAGAAAAAGCTAGAACACCTAGAACCAAAGTTCTACTATTCGTTTCACCATCTAACCCAACTGGTGCAGTTCACTCTCGTGAAGAAGTGGAAGCTATTGGTAAGTGGGCTTATGAAAACGGTCTTTGGGTTATCACTGATGAGATTTATCAGAACCTTACCTATGACGGTCTAAAAGCATATTCAATTACTGAAGTAGTTCCCGAGCTAGCTGATAGAACCATCATGGTCAACGGTGTTGCTAAGACCTATGCAATGACGGGTTGGCGTTTGGGCTGGATGGCTGGACCTCTAGATGCCATGAAGGCAGCAGCTAACCTGCAGTCACACCTTTCCTCAAACGTTTCTAACATCAGCCAGCGAGCAGCACTAGCTGCTCTAACCGGTCCTCAGGATGAAGTTCTAGCAATGCGTGATGCTTTTGA
>CANLDE010000015.1 GCA_947489235.1 Micrococcales bacterium | reverse complement strand
CCAAGGACACCCACCAGGAGATCTAAGTTTGTTGGCTGTTTTGATTAGTTTGTCTAGTTCGCTCATGGTGCTAGTTTGCCAGAGGCTGGGGATTCCAGTATCAAAATAAATCACAACTACAAAGTTCTTGTTCGGGTTTATTGCACTTTCACAACAGGACAAATCGTAGTGTTCGGATTGTTTGATAAACAGCGTTATGGCTCAGGTTCAAGGCAAGCCAAATCCATTTCAATTGCTAGAAAGCAGTTGTTGACTTTTGAAACTGGTGGATAGATGATTACATATATGAAATCAACAAATTCAACCAAAACCAGCACTCATGAGGAAGTCTGGGCCGAGATTGAAGCTTCCTACACTGCGGAAGAACTTCGACAGATCAAGCCCCTGAAGGCCATTGTTGCCGCCTCTAAATTCAGGAATAATGCGGCCAAGCTAATCAAGGCAAAGCGCGAAGCTTTAGAAATGAATCAAAGAGATTTTGCTAAGTACCTAGGAATAAGCCAGCGTGATGTTTCTCATTTAGAGCAAGCCAAAGGTAATCCAACCATCGCCACGTTATCGATAGTTTTTTACATGCTCGACATGGAGATGAGAATCACCCAGAGAGGCACAAACTGAGATTCTGTAGGAAAGCCTTTCTTTTAGAAGTGCAATGATGTAAGTCCAAAGGCTGGGGATAACTGCAGCAGGCTAGAGTTTTGCCCTCTACCCTAGTTTGATGTCACCCCACTACGACTTGCTCTATAGCGAAGAGTATCTCAGGCAGCTAAAGACCTTAAGTCCCGAGGATCAGAGTATTGTTCGACTTTTTGTCCTTGAGATTCTTGGAGGGAAAGGAATAGGTCTTGCTAGCAGTCATTGGCTAAAGCCCTTGGGTGCTGGTTTGTGGGAGTTTCGAATTGGGAGGAACTTGAAAGGTATCTTGAAGTCTGAGGGTATCGAGTTTGCCTCTTCATTAGCGAATAGGAAAATTCTTATTCGAGTATTTTGCTCTTTCGAGAAGGACGGGATCCTTGTTCTGGGGTGTTTCAACAAACTACGTTCTGGAGGAGGTCGGGCTCAGAATTTAGCTATCAATAAAGCCAGGACCCTGCTCTTGACATATAGGAGAGAAAAGTAAATGATTTCATATATGAAAACACCGAATTCACTCGAGGTACTAACTCAAGAACAGCACGACCAGTTGTTGATGGCTGACTGGAGACCTGAAGATCACGAGTTCAATCGAGTCTTGACTCTTGCGTTTGAGGAGAGAAACCAGAGAACTGCTCTTGCAGAAGCAGTTAAATCAAAAAGGACATCTCTAAAAATGTCCCAGCGTGCTTTAGCAAAACTGGTGGGAGTGAGCACACGAGACATTTGCCACATCGAACAAGCGAAGTCCAACCCAACCCTCTCCACTCAAGTGAAGCTTCTGTCTAGCCTTGGTTTGACTATGCAGATTCTTTCGAAGTAAAGACTTGAGCTAGGAAAACCCAAGCCCAATCAATCAGAGCCCTGTCTTCAAGAATCTCTCCTTGAGCGTCTTTAGGCGCTGAAACAGATAGTTGTTTTGCTGAGGCTAGATATCTAAGTCCCGGATACATGTGACTAAGTTGAATCTGGTGAGCTTCGGTTAGTCCAACTGGAGTTAGCTTGAACTGGTTTCCAATCATCATCACATCTTTCAGATTCAATCTGTTGCACTGCTGTCTTAGCTCTGTGACATCAATCAGGTTGATTACTGACTGCGGTGCTTTTCCATATCTATCTTCTAGTTCTTGGAAGATTGCATCTAGTTGGGCTCTGGTTCCTAACTCTCCACTAGCTGCTGACAACTTGTGATAGGCCTCAAGCCTTAGACGTTCTGAATCAACGTATTCGATTGGAATGTGAGCATCGATTGGTATCTCTAGTTTTAGCTCTGCTGGAGATTCATGCTTAATGCCCTTGAACTCATCTACTGCTTCACCAATCATGCGAAGGTATAGATCAAAGCCCACTCCAGCAATATGTCCTGATTGCTCTCCCCCGAGTAAATTACCTGCTCCACGAATCTCTAGGTCCTTTAGTGCTACCTGCATGCCTGAACCTAGTTCATTGTTAGCGGCAATGGTTGAGAGTCTGTCTAATGCAAATGGCGATAAAGGCTTATCTGGTGAATAGAGAAAGTATGCATATGCTCTTTCTCTAGATCTACCAACTCTTCCTCTTATCTGATGAAGTTGAGATAAACCAAAGTTTTCAGACCTATCAACAATCAAAGTATTGGCATTAGGAATATCAATGCCTGCCTCAATGATGGTTGTTGCAACCAGGACGTCATATCTTCTTTCCCAGAAGTCAATAACTACCTGCTCTAGTTGACCTTCGTTCATCTGGCCATGGGCAACAGCAATCCTGGCTTCAGGAACTAGCTCCGCTAGCTGAGAGGCGACCTTATCTATGGTGTCAACTCTGTTATGAACAAAGAAGACTTGGCCTTCTCTAATAAGTTCTCTATGGATAGCTGCTGCTACCTGTTTCTCGTTATATGGACCGATGTAGGTAAGGATGGGGTGACGCTCTTCAGGAGGAGTAGCCAGAGTCGACATCTCTCTAATGCCTGTGATTGCCATCTCTAGGGTTCTAGGGATAGGGGTTGCTGACATAGAGAGAACATCAACATGGGTCTTCATATCCTTTAGTTTCTCTTTATGCTCAACACCAAAGCGTTGCTCCTCATCAATAATGATGAGTCCTAGATC
Organism: Micrococcales bacterium; assembly: GCA_947489235.1. Lineage (GTDB taxonomy): Bacteria > Actinomycetota > Actinomycetes > Actinomycetales > Microbacteriaceae > Rhodoluna. The sequence continues at coordinate 18,721 of CANLDE010000015.1, read as the reverse complement.
TCTGAACTTCACACCACTTGATAGCAGCCTGTGTGTTCCAATCACCACATCAACTTCACCGGTAGCTAATGCTGCAATGGTTTCTTTAGATTCTTTAGCTGATTGGAATCGAGACAGCGCTCTAACATTCACCGGGAAACCAGCAAATCTTTCAATGAAGGTTTCTACGTGTTGTCTAACTAGAAGTGTGGTTGGAACTAGAACTGCAACCTGCTTGCCATCTTGAACAGCCTTGAAGGCTGCTCTGATAGCGATCTCTGTCTTACCGTAACCTACGTCGCCTGCAACCAATCGGTCCATAGGAACGGGTCTTTCCATATCTCTTTTGATTTCCTCAACGGTGTTTAGTTGGTCTGGTGTTTCAACGAATGGGAAACTATCTTCCATTTCTCTTTGCCAAGGAGTATCAGGTAAGAATGCATAGCCTTTGGCATTCATTCTGGCTGAATAGAGTTTGACAAGGTCAATAGCAATCTTGCGAACAGCTTTTCTAGCATTGCCTTTGACCTTGGACCAGTCAGAGCCACCCATCTTTGAAAGTACTGGTGCTTCGCCACCTACATATCTGGTTAGGAAATCTAACTGATCGGTTGGCACATATAAAACATCTCCGGCTAGACCACGTTTTGATGGTGCGTATTCAATAGTTAGATATTCTCTGGTGTGTTTATTAGAGCCAACCCCCATCTGTCTTTGCACCATCTCAACAAAGCGACCAATGCCATGAATCTCATGAACAACATAGTCACCTGCTTTGAGAGCAAGTGGGTCAACAGCTTGTCCACGTTTAGCCGCAAGCTTCGGTCGCTTAGCTTGGTTATAGCCTGCACCCCTACCGAAGAAATCACTGTCGGTAAGCAGAATCAGTTTTGACTCAGAAGAAGCAAAACCTTTTCTGATGGGTGCTTGAATCAAGATAACTTCAGTTACAGCACTATCAACACTGGCTATAGCAACAGGTATCTCCTCAACCACTCTTGCCGGTATCTTGGCTGCCTGTAGTAATTCAGATATACGCTCTGCTGTTCCATGACCAGGAGATGCGATAACTACCTGCTGGCCTTGAGCTAACTGGTCAGCTATGTAATCTATTGGTTCAACATCTAGTCCCTTGAAGTTAGGTATCTCTAAGAGGTTTAGTTGAATCTGTTGAGTTTCATCAGCTAAAAAGGCAGAGATACTAATTAGTTGCCTATCATCTAGTGCTGTGGTGAAATCTTGCAGAGTCTTGAATCCACCAGCACTTAGATCAATAGGAGCTTTTGCGCCTTCTAAAGCTGCATCCCAGGCTGCGTGTAAGAACTCCTCATTTGTTTCAATGAGGTTCGCGGCCCTTGCCATTGACTTCTCTGGAGATAAGAGAACGACATAAGCATCTTTAGCCATGTAGTCAGAGATCTGACCTAATGAGCCCACCAATGCTGGAGCTAAAGATTCCATACCGTCAACCGGTATGCCCTGACCAATCTTGGCAAGCATGGTGGAAAGATTAGGGAACTCGTGTTCCATCTCTCTGGCTCTTAGTGCAACATCTGGAGTAATGATGATTTCTCTAGCTGGGTAAATAACTAGTTCTTCTGGTCTTCCATCTAAAGATCTTTGGTCAGCTACGCTGAACTCTCTCATCTGCTCTAACTCATCACCAAAGAACTCAAGTCTGATGGCATGGATTGAGGTAGTTGGGAAGATGTCTAGAATTCCACCACGAACAGCGAACTCTCCACGCTTAGTAACCATGTCAACTCTTTGATATGCAATCTCCACTAACTTCAAAGTCAACTCAGGAAGTAGATACTCTCCACTTACCTTTAGCTCAAGTGGTGGGTAGTCAGCTAGACCTAGAACTACTGGCTGCAAAGCAGACCTAATGGATGCAACAACAAAGACCTGCTTAGTGCTCTTCTGTTTGTTTAGTTCATTAAGCCTGTGTAAAGTCTTTAGTCTTCGGCCAACAGTTTCAGCCGAAGGCGAGAGTCTTTCGTGTGGCAGGGTTTCCCAAGAGACAAACTCAAGGACTTCAGCATCTGGGTTGGTGGTATTTAGAAACTCGACCAGATCTTCGGCTTCACGACCTGAGCTAACAACAATTAGTGCTTGCTGCGATAGTTTCTTCGATTGACGTAATTCAGCAACAGCACTCAATATCCAGGGCTGAGCACCTGTGGGTGCAACTATCTCTACACGCTTATTTGAAAGGGATTTACTGACCTGAACGAAAGGATATGCATCACTAACGCGTGCGACAAGGCGCGAGCACCCCTCAGAAACTCTTATCGCGTCCATGATTCAAGTCTAAGTTGATTTGGTTAGTTGTATTTCTGCTGAGCCTCAGCTAGTCCAAGAGTTGTGATTGCCTCGACCATGTCTGCAGCTATTTCAAGGGTTGTTGGTAGTTCTTGTTTCTCAGTTGAGTTGAAGTCTCTAAGGACATAGTCGGCTGTGTCCATGGATCCAGGTGGTCTGCCAATACCAACTCTTAGTCTGATGTAATCATTGCTTACTGCACTGATGATATCTCGCAGTCCGTTGTGACCGCCGTGGCCACCGGAGAATTTAATCTTTAGGGTGGCAGCATCAATGTCTAGTTCATCGTGAATCACAATTAGGTTCTCTGGTTTTAGGTCATAGAACTTTAGAAGGTTAGCTACAGGTCCCCCTGAGGTATTCATGTATCCGAGTGATTTAGCTAGCACTAGTTTTGGTGCATCAAAGCCAACTCCTAGTTTGCCTTCGGCAACCATGGCATGAGCTTTGTGTTGTTTGAATGTTGCATTAGTTCTTTTAGCAAGAACGTCTAAGACCATCTGACCGACGTTATGCCGGTTGTGAGAATAGTCGGGCCCGGGGTTACCGAGCCCGACTATTAGATAAGTCTTAGTAGAGATGACTACTCTGCCTTTGGAGCGTCAGCTGCAGGAGCTGCTTCAGCTTCTTCAGATGCACCAGCACCGGTACCAACAACAGATGCAATTAGTTCATCTGGTGCTAGGTCTAGTTTTGCTCCTGCAGGAAGAGCGATGTCCTTAGCTGTTACGTGGAAACCAAGGCCTTCCTTGTTGAAGATAACCTCAACGTATTCAGGAATAGTGGTTGCATCAACTTCAATCTTTACTGTCTTGTGCTCTAGATCGATAACAGTTCCTGACATTGACTCTCCAACAACGTGTACTGGAACTTCAACGTGAACTCTTTCACCCTTGACGATTTCAACAAGGTCAACGTGTTCGATTACTTGAGTAACAACATCCTTAGATGCACTCTTTACTAGAACAGTTTCCTTCTTGCCATTTAGCTCTAGCTCGATGATTGCGTTCTTATGACGAAGCACAAGTGCGATCTCGTGAGCTGGAAGTGTGATGTGACGCGGCTCTGAGCCGTGACCATAGATAACAGCAGGAGTTCTTCCGGCTGCTCTTGACTTACGGGCTGATCCTTTACCAAAGCTGGTGCGGAATTCGCCTACTAGTTTGTTCTCTGACATGAGTTAGTCCATTTCTTTTAGGTGTTCAACTCAAGCGTGTTACGCGAGGAACCCTGGCCCTAAAGCCTTGACCCCGTCGATTACGGTTACGCTTTGTAACCCTCGCCGTTGTTTCTAGAGCAGTCTACTTGGCTTTGGCTAGGGCCCGCAAGGTAGATCTAGCCGCGAAGGCAATCAGGAGGATGATTGTGGATACCACTACCGCGGGACCCGGCACACTGACTAGCAAAACAGCACACAGGATAAACCCCATAACTGCAATGAATCTAGGTTGTTGACGCTGATCTTTAGGCTGAGCCAAGACGCTGATATGTCCAATTGCGTAGTAAAGCAGGACGCTAAAACTAGAAAATGCAATGACCCATGTGGTGTATTCGCGGTTTTCAATCAAGGTAACTGCCCCAATAGCTATTAGAGCCTCAGCTAGCCAAGGAGCTCCAAATCTATTTCTACTTGCAAAGACACTAGGTAGTTCTTTGTCTTCAGCCATAGTCGCAGCTGTTCTAGAGACTCCGGCTAGTAGAGCAAGTATTGAACCTAGTGAAGCTAAGACAACAACCACATCGATGATTACTGGATTGAACCAAGGTGCACTGACAAGCAACAGTGTTTCAAAAACAGCTGGAGGCATCGGTTCATTAGCAGTATTGATTGTCCCAACCACCACGATGGTTATAAGTAAATAAATTACAAGCACTGCAGATAGGGAAATGACAATAGCTCTAGGGATATTCTTCTTGGGATCTTTAACCTCATCACCCAAGGTAGCCACTCGCGCATAGCCTGCGAATGCAAAGAAAATAAGCGATGCAGCTGAAAGAGTTGAGAGCTCCCCGGAAGGCAAAAGCATGCTCAGGTTGAATTCAGCAACATCGAAGCCGTTACCGAAACCAACTGTAATGCTGAAGACTAGGAAGGTGATTGTGATGATCGCAATGACTGCAGCCATCTGAGCAGTTCTGTTAATGCCAAAGAGATTTAGCAATGTCATCGCTATAACAGCAATGGTCGCTAGATGTGATCCTGGCAGTAAATAGGTTTGAATAATTAGAGCAATTGCTGCAATCGATGCAATCTTTCCAAAGACAAAAGCGAAGCCAGCTATAAAGCTAAATCCTTTAGGTAGGTAAACCCTCGAGTATGCGTAAACGCCACCAGCTCTTGAAACATTGCTGGCAAGTTGATAAACAGAGGCTGCGTTTAGAGATGCAACTAATGCTGCAAGAAACAAAGCGATAAAGATTTTGTCATCTGCTTGATCCCAAGCCGTTGACCAGACAAAGAAAACACCTGCCCCAAGCATTGAGGCCATGCCTATTGCAACAGCCCCCGCTAGAGATAACTGCTTTGTGGGTTTAGACGTGACCATCGAACAGGCTAGTTACGCTGTCATCGTTGAATACTGAAGAGATAGCTCTAGCAATCAGCGGAGCAATAGATAGGACAGTTAGCTTGTCGAACATCTTGGATGGGTCGATAGGCAAGGTGTTGGTAACAATAACATTGTCAACATCCGCACCTGAGAGTCTTTCAACTGCTGGGTCGCTGAACACTGCGTGAGTGGAGGCAACAATGATTCGTCCAGCACCGTTATCTCTAAGCGCTTTAGCGGCAGCAACGATAGTTCCAGCAGTGTCGATCATGTCGTCAACTAGAACACAGATGCGGCCCTCAACATCACCAACAAGTTCATTGACCTGAACCTGGTTTGGCTTATTTGGGTCACGTCTCTTGTGAATGATTGCTAGTGGTGCACCTAATCTGTCTGCCCAGATATCTGCAACTCTTACACGACCTGAGTCAGGAGAAACCACAGTAAGGTTTTCGCCACCAAAGGTTGCCTTCACGTAGTCAGCTAGAAGAGGAAGTGCCCAAAGGTGATCCACAGGTCCATCAAAGAAACCTTGAATCTGTGGTGAGTGCAGGTCAACAGACATTAGACGGTCTGCTCCAGCTGCTTTGTATAGGTCAGCTACCAGACGAGCAGAGATAGGCTCACGTCCTTTGTGCTTCTTGTCCTGTCTTGCATATGGGAAGAAAGGAGAAACAACTGTGATGCGCTTAGCGCTTGCTCTTTTTAGAGCATCAATCATGATTAGCTGTTCCATCAACTGATCGTTGATAGGTGCTGAATGAGACTGGATTACGAAAGCATCAACACCACGTACGCTCTCATCGAAGCGAACGAAGATTTCACCATTGGCAAAGTCATACGAGGTCGTTGGCACAATGGGGGTATCAAGCAAGGTGGCAATCTCTTGAGCCAGAGCAGGGTGTGCTCTTCCGCTTGCAAGAAGTAAACGCTTTTCTCCAGTTGTTCTCTTAGGCATTAGTGCTCTCGTTCCTAGTTACTCGGTTACTTTATTGGCAGCATCTGCTGATGCTGTATTTGGTCTATTTGCTATTACCCACCCTGCAAGATTACGTTGTGGAGCAACGTTCATTGCCAGTGAGCCAGATTCAACATCTTTACGAACAACAGTTCCTGCAGCGGTGTATGCACCATCAGCAATAGTTACTGGAGCTACAAACACATTGTGCGAGCCAGATCTAACGTGTGAGCCTATTAATGTGTGATGTTTATTGACTCCATCGTAGTTAGCGAAGATGGTTCCAGCACCAATGTTGGTGTTTTCACCGATGGTGGCATCGCCTACATAGCTCAGGTGAGGAATCTTAGAACCAACACCGATAACAGCATTCTTGGTTTCAACAAAGGTACCAATCTTGCCACCAGCACCTAGGTGAGTACCTGGTCTGATGTAGCTGTAAGGGCCAACGGTTGATTCATCATCAATAACAGATCCTGCTATTTGAGATTTAGTAATAGTTACATTCGAGCCAACCTGAGTATCAGCGATAACTACTTCTGGACCAATAGTTGATCCTTTACCAATTCTTGTAATTCCCTTTAGGTGAGTACCAGGTAGCAAGGTAACATCTTCAGCTAAAGCAGCGGTGATATCAATAAAGGTTGATTCTGGGTGAGTGATTGTCACTCCAGCAAGCATCCAACCTTCACAGATTCTTCTGTTTAGTTCAGCACTTACCTGTTGTAACTGAACTCTGTTGTTCACTCCAGCTACTAACCAGTTATCGGCAACCTGAAGAGCATGAACTTCACTGCCTGATTTTAGGATCTCAACAGCAGCATCAGTTAGATACTTTTCTCCTGCAGCATTATGTGAACCGATAGCTGCTAGTGCTGTTTTTAGTAACTTGAAATCAAAGACATAAACTCCAGCGTTGACTTCAGTAATCTCACGCTCTTCTTCGGTAGCGTCACGTTCTTCAACAATTGATCTAAATGAACCTGAATCATCTCTGACAATACGGCCGTAACCAGTTGGATCAGCAAATTCAGCGGTAAGCAAGGTTGCCCCCGCACCTGTCTTTAGGTGAACATCAATCATTGATTCAATGGTTTGCACATCTAGCAGTGGAACATCTCCACTAGTGACAACTACTGCTCCAGAGAAATCATCAGGGAAAGCATTGATGGCACACTCAACTGCACGGCCAGTACCTGGTATCTCATCCTGGTGAACAATGTTGGCGTTTGGATAGAAGGCGTGGATGTATGACTCAAGCTTGTCTTTTTCATGTCTGATCACAGGCACAACTCTTTGAGCACCAAGAGCAGTTGCGGTTGCAAGAGCATGACCCAGCATAGGAAGGCCTGCTATTTCATGAAGAACTTTAGGTGTTGATGAGCGCATTCTGGTACCTTCACCAGCGGCTAGCACGATTACGGCTAAGTGCTTCTCGCTCATCTAACCTCCTTTATACGCTTTTGATGCTGCTCCCCCAGGATTCGAACCTGGACCGAACACCTCCAAAGGGTGCCGTGCTGCCGTTACACTAGGGAGCATTGTGAACCGCCTAAGCGATTAACACATGCTTAGTCTGCCAGAAGTTAGGGCTGTTTTTCTTTAGTTAGCCATCTAGTCGAGCACCAAGGGCTTGCCCTTTGGCTGTAAGCGAGACTAACCCTTGTGATTTCAATAGATTAGAAACCTCAATCGCCTTGGCCTCTGAATCAAACAGTGCAGCAATGGTAGGCCCAGATCCTGAGACCATGGCTCTAATTGCCCCCAACTGCTCTAGCTGGTCCACTAGTTCGCTAAGCGAAGGCATCAGCCTGAAGGCTGCCTGCTCCAAGTCATTGCTCATTCGCTGCCCTAGTTCATGAGCAGATGCTATTGCTGAGGCATCAGTCAAGTCAGTGAATACAGTGTGCGAGCCCATCTCATCAAAAGCAGCGTAAACAGTTGGTGTGGATAGTCCTTTGCTACTGGCACAGAGTAACCAGTTAGTTTCAAAAGCTAGATCGCTAAGTGCAGTTATAACTTCACCTCTACCTGTGCCAATAGCCATACCGCCATAAAGACAGAAAGGAACATCCGAACCTAGTTCTGCTCCAATGGCTGCCAACTCTTCAAGTGTGAGATTAGGAGTGCCATGCTCTAGGTGCATGAACTCGTTCATTGCCACAAGCATCGCTGCAGCATCAGCAGAACCACCAGCCATGCCGCCAGCTACTGGAATTCTCTTTCGAATGTCAATCTGCAAGTCAGGTATTTGCTTACCTAGTTTTTGAGCAAATAGCACAGCAGTTTTATGAACCAAGTTGCTCTGATCGGTTGGCACAGCATTGATGTGAGCTTCCGGAAGCGAATCACCATGAACGTAGATACTGATGCCTGTTCCAGCTTCACCTTTAACCAGGGTGAGTTCTTCTCTAAGGTCCAGTGCTAAAAAGAGTGAATTCACTGGATGATAGCCATCAGCTGCTAGCTGGCCAACTTCAAACACAAGGTTGACCTTGGCTGGAGCGGATGCCCTAATGATTCTGTTCATCGAGATACCTGACTTGCAACCTGTTCTAGTAATTCACTCCAGAATACAGTTCGCTGCCTAACATTCTCTTTACTAACTATGAACTCATGTTCAACTAAAACATCAGAGCTGACCCCGTGCGATTGCAAGGTTATGGTTGCCCTGGTCTCATCTACAAAGCTGAGCACCAAACGCTCTGAATCAACCTGCTTGAGAATACGTTTGAAATCTGGTCCGTAAATCTTTTCACTATTCAAGATGCTGAAAACTCTGGAGCTAGTTGCCTCAATGGTCTTGGATGCTCTTAGCACCCTGTCACTGCTAGCAATTGACTTAGGTGCTTCACGCCATTTCAAATACATCAAAGCAATGGAGTTAGCCCACCACTTTTGAACTCGATATGAATCTTGAAGAAAAGACGCGATCTCTTTCTGCTTAGCTTCTCGATGTGCGGATTGATAAACAATCTCTAACCACTGCTCTCGCTGCTTACCTGTGTTAGTTACAAGTTCACCTGAACTCAAGTTCGCAGTTGCAGCTTTATCTGGAATTAGCATGGCTCTTCTGCCAGATTTCTTTTGCTCTTCACGTTGAGTTGATGGGTGAGCTTGAAACACTGGTAGGTCATCGAAGATACCCGAGTCTTTGACCTTCTTCTTGAACATAACTAAACCTTTGCCTTTGCGATAGCCACAAAGTCCAAGATGGTTAGTGCTTCTCCACGTTTGGTTGGATCAATACCTGCTCTAACTAATATCTCTTCTGCAAGAGCTGGTGTTCCAGCCCAACTGGCTAAAGCTTGTCTTAGAGTTTTTCTTCTCTGCGAGAAAGCATTATCAATAACTGCGAAGGTTTCAAGTCTTAGCTCTTCTGCACCAAGCGGAACTTCTCTTTTCACAAAGTAGACAAGAGCTGAGTCAACATTAGGTGCCGGCCAAAAGATGTTTCTTCCGATGTTTCCTGCAAGGTTGGCATGGGCATACCAAGCTAGTTTTGCTGAGGGAACTCCATAGACCTTAGAGCCAGGCAGAGCTGCTAGGCGATGAGCAACTTCGGCTTGAACTAGAACTAGTCCTGAAGAAATAGTTGAGAACTGTTCTAGAAAGTGCAGTAGCACTGGAACCGAGATGTTGTATGGCAGGTTTGCTACCAATGCATCTGGTTGAAGTGGAAGTTCTGTGACCTTTAGCGCATCAGCTGATACAAGATAGAAGGATTTACCTGGTGCTCGTTTGGCAACGGTATCTTCAATGGCAGCTGCCATCTTGTTATCAATCTCAACTGCTATTACATGCTTGGCTTGCTCTAGTAGGCCCAAGGTAAGTGAGCCTAAACCAGGGCCGATCTCCACTACCGTTTCAGATCCGGTGAGCTTTGCTGCTTGAACAATTCTTCTAATCGTGTTTGGGTCGGTTACAAAGTTCTGACCTAGTTTCTTAGTTGGTGCTACCCCTAGAGACTCTGCAAGGGCTCTAACATCTGCTCCCCCTAGTAACTCAACCATTTAGGCCCTCTGCCCAAGACCCATAAACCGCTTCGGTGTTCTTAGTGATCTGAGCGGCAAGGTCATTGACACTAACATTTCTAACCTTCGCCATAGCCCTAACGGTGATGCCAATTAGGTAAGGAGAATTAGGTCTACCTCTAAGTGGTTCAGGAGTTAGAAATGGTGCATCGGTTTCAACAAGGATTAGTTCTGGTGGCAGCAGCTCTAGAGCAGCCCTTAGTTCTTCATTCTTCTTGAAGGTAACTGTTCCAGCAAAGGATGCGTACCAGTGATTATCAATAAGTATTTGAGCAAGTTCACGATCACCACTGAAGCAGTGAAACACTGTTCGCTCTGGTGCTCCAACTCGAAGCAGAGTCTCAACAACATCAGCATGAGCATCACGGTCATGAATCTGCATTGCGATGTTGTTCTCTTTGGCTATTTGAATATGCTCTTCAAAACTGTGTTGCTGTAGGAACTGAAACTCTTCGGAGGTTCTAAAGTAATCAAGGCCAGTTTCACCAACTGCTCGAACTCTTGGCTCTTTAGCTAATTCAGCTATTTCATTTATGGCGACATCTAGTTCTTTGATATTTGGATACTCAGCAGCAACGTTTGGATGCAGAGCAACTGCTGCCAGAAGTCTTGGTTCAATAGCAGCTGTTCGAGCTGACCACTTAGATGTTTCAACTGAACCACCAACTTGAACGGCCCCTAATAATCCTGCTTGATCTGATAGTTCAAGGTGTTCACGGTAATCCATTGGATTTTCACCATCAGCTATTTCAAGGTGAGTGTGATTATCGTAAGTGCCAACCTCTAGTGGTTCTGGAACGTCTGGGTAACTTAGATCTCTTGACGAGCCATCTTCTGCTTTGCGATGTCTAACTCGAATGTAGTTTTCGCTAGGTAGGTCTTGGTTTGGCTCTGTGCCCATGAGATTAGCTAGCTGTTTCTGCTTCAATGCGAGGGAAGAGCACCTCAAGTTCAGAAACAGTGATGCCTGGAAGTAGTTGACCCCAGTTACCTGCTTCACTTAGGGGCTGAACTGCGAGTTCGCCTAGTTTGCCCTCAGTTAGCGCTGCCCAGAGCTTTGCTGTGGCCTTAGGGATAACTGGTGCTAGAAGAACTGATAGGACTCTAAGACCCTCAGAGCAGACATAGAGAACTGTCTCTAGGCGTGCTCGATTAGCTTCATCTTTAGCAAGGACCCAAGGCTCTTGAGAGGTGATGTAACCATTTAGTTCATCAACTAGTGTCCAAACACTGTTGATGGCCTCATGGATAGCAACTTCATCCATAGCTCTATCTGAATTAGTGACAGCATCAAGGGCCACCTTGATAACTTGCTTGTCTATCTCTGTGTAATCAGAAGGTGTTGGAATAACACCGTCAAAGTATTTTCTAACCATGGCAAGAGATCTAGAGGCTAGGTTTCCAAAACCATTGGCAAGTTCAGCTTGGTATCTAGCTGAAAGGTCTTCCCAACTGAATGAACCATCAGAACCAAAAGCAATTGCTGACATGAAGTAGTAACGGAAAGCATCGCTACCAAAAATGTCTGTGATCTGGTTAGGTGCAATACCGGTGAGTTTAGATTTAGACATCTTCTCACCACCAACAAGTAACCAACCGTGACCGAAGATCTGCTGAGGTGGTTTGATCTCTGCTGCCATCAACATTGCTGGCCAGATAACTGCGTGGAATCTAAGGATGTCTTTGCCAACAATCTGAACTGTTGCTGGCCATCTCTTTTCAAACTCTGCTTCATCTTGACCGTAACCGATGGCGGTGATGTAATTCAGTAGAGCATCGAACCAAACATAGGTGATGTGTGAATCATCCCAAGGGATATCAATTCCCCAGTCAAACTTCTCTTTAGATCTACTGATAGATAAATCTTCAAGGCCTCTTCTAACAAAAGAGACAACTTCGTTCTTTGCCGATTCAGGCTGAATGAAATTAGGGTTCTGCTCATAGAAATCTAGTAGTGGTTGCTCAAACTCACTTAGCTTGAAGAAGTAGTTGTTCTCTTCTAGCTGTTCAACCGGCTTTGAGTGAATGGCACACACATCCTGGCCTTCGAACTCGCCGGTGCCATCAACTAGATCAGCCTTGTTCTTGTATTCTTCACAACCTACGCAATATGCGCCTTTGAATGAGCCCTGGTAGATGAACCCTGAGTCATAAAGCTTCTGCATGAACTTCTGCACGTTTACTTCATGACGTTCTTCTGTAGTTCTAATGAAGTCCTGGTTATCAATGTCAATGGTCTCAAGTAAAGGTAACCAAGCATCGTGAACTAACTTGTCAGTCCAGTCCTTAGGTGAGACCTTGTTGGCAGCTGCTGTTCTAAGAACCTTTTCACCGTGTTCATCAGTTCCGGTTAGAAGAAAGCTATCTTCTCCTCTTTGACGGTGCCATCTAGCCAAGACGTCAGCGGCTGCCTCTGTATAGGCATGGCCGATGTGCGGAGCATCGTTCACATAGAAGATAGGAGTCGTTACATAGAACGATGCTCCATTTGAATTTGTTGACATTAGTTCAATCTTAACTGGCTCTGGAATCAAGGACCTGCTGATAAAGATCACTTTTGCTCAAAGAGTGGGCCTGAGCAACATTTGCTACAGATTGTTTCAAGGAAAGTCCCTCGGATCTGCCCTGTTCAACCTCTTTGAGCAATTCCTCAATTGATGCAGTTGAAACATTGGCTGCTGTGTTTCCAGCTATGACTAGTACTAGTTCACCCTTGGTTGGATTGGCACTCCATTCCAATAGTTCTGGAATTGTGCCTCTAACTGTTTGTTCAAACTTCTTTGTAAGTTCTCTGGATACGCTCGCCTGTCGCTCAGGGCCAAAGACTGTAAGAGCATCTTTTAGTGAATCATCGATGCGATGTGGTGATTCAAAGAAGACCATGGTTCTTGGTTCTTGAAGAAGGGTTTGAAATACCTTCTTGCGTTCTCCTGATTTACGAGGAAGGAAGCCTTCAAAGCTAAACCTGTCGGTAGGTAAACCTGAAACAGCTAATGCAGCTAATACGGCAGATGGTCCTGGAACTACTGTTACCTCTATACCTGCTTCAATTGCTGCTCTTACTAGAACAAAGCCTGGATCAGAGACCGTTGGCATGCCTGCATCGCTAACAACCAGTACAACCTCAGTTGCTGCTATCTCTAGTAATTGGTTTACTCGCTCAGCCTCATTGTGTTCATGCAGGCTAAAGAGCTTGGCATCTAGCTTGACCCCTAAACCTCTGGCTAACTTGAGTAAAGTCCTAGTGTCCTCGGCAGCGATGAACTTAGCAGTCCCCAAATGCTCAATTAATCTCGCAGAAGCATCTGAAAGATTACCGATAGGAGTTGCAGCAAGAATGAGCACACTCCATTCTCCCAACTAGTGTTTAGATGTGCTCACACTTTTTCAAAGATTCGACTTGAACCCAAGAAGGGTTTCTCTTATAGAAACCTGGGGGCCGATTGCCATAATCCTCTTAGCTGCTGCCCTAAGGCTCTATAACCTTGGCTTTCCTTCTAGTTTGAACTTTGATGAGACCTATTACGTCAAGGATGCCTATTCACTTCTAAATGGTGGCTATGAACGTAATTGGGATTCAGGTGCCGATGCCAGCTTTGCTGCAGGTAACCCAACTGGCATTCTCAATGACCCTTCATTTGTGGTGCACCCACCTTTAGGAAAATGGTTGATTGGTTTAGGGATGCTGGTCTTTGGATCTGGTAGTCCATTTGGTTGGCGCATCGTGGTTGCTCTTCTTGGTATAGCAACTGTCTGGTTCACCATGAAATCAGCACAACTGATATTCCACTCAAAGATTTGGGGATTAGTTGCTGGATTTCTTATGGCTATCGATGGAGTTGGCATAGTTCTTTCTAGAACAGCACTGCTCGATCAAATTCTTGGATTCTTTGTCATTCTTAGCTTTTACTTTTTGCTCAGAGATAAAAAACAGGTTCGCATACAAAGTTGGAATAGACCTTGGCTTATAGCCATGGGAGTTTCCTTAGGTCTAGCTACCGCAGTTAAGTGGTCTGGTCTCTACTTCGTAGCCGCATTTATTGCATACATAGTTCTAGTGGAAGCACACCTGAATTATCGAGTTCAAAAGAATATCGAAGTCAAGCTTGAAGCGCCGCTTCCAAAAACCTTTTGGGTGATTCCTTCAATTACCCAAGCACTTCGAAATGCAGTTCTTGTTACCATCCCTGCATTCTTTATCTATTTATCTAGCTGGTCTGGTTGGTTGCTATCCAAAGATGCTTGGAGTAGAACATGGGCTGACACTGAAGGTAATGGTCTTAGCGGAATCTTTTCCTGGATTCCCACCTCACTGCAATCGCTTTGGCACTATCACACCGAAATCTACAATTTCCATATCAACCTAAGCGCTTCACACACATATGCATCTAATGCCTTCACCTGGCCTTTCATGCTCAGGCCAACTGCTTTCTTCTGGCAAGACAAAGAGAGCGGTTGCTTATTTGACAGTGCTTCTTCTGACTGTGTGTCATCGATTACCGCACTGGGTAATCCAATTATTTGGTGGGCTGCCATATTGGCAACAAGTGTCTTGGCCGCTTCTTGGTTTAGAACAAGAGATAAGACAATAACTCTTATAGCTCTAGGAATATTTGCAGGGTACCTTCCTTGGCTTTTTCTGCCAAACAGAACAATGTTTGAGTTCTATGTGATTTCCTTCTCCCCTTGGGTGATCTTGCTCCTAGTTGCAGGGTTACGAGCTTGGTTTCATAACTCGGCTGAACCTAGAAAAGCAGCTCACTGGATAGCTGGGCTGCTATTGGTTTGTGCATTGAGCTCGGCATTCTTCTATCCAATATGGACTGGAATGTGGATTAGTTACGACTTCTGGCGTCTACATATGTGGCTACCTTCCTGGATTTAGCCCCAAGATTAGGTATCGGTGGCCTCGGTTAGACTTGGGCAATGCGCACCTATGCAGAACTATTCAAAACCCCCGGAGTAGCGGTAGTCCTCTTTGCCCAACTTTTGGCGCGCTTTCCTTTTGGCATGCAGACAATTACTTTTGCTATCCACCTAGAACACGTATTCGGTAACTACACCGTTGCTGGTTTAGCCATCGCTGGCGCTACCGTTAGCGCTTCAGTATCAGCCCCTATCCTTGGCCGTCTAGTGGCTCTTTATGGGATCAAGCGAGTGGTAGTAATTTGTTCGCTTGTTGCTCCAATTGGCTTCCTTGTAATTGGCTTTGCTCCGATCACTGAAGCAGGAGCTGTCATTACCTCCCTATGCCTTGGCTTATTTGTGCCACCTATTCAGCCAGCTACAAGAGCTGTGTATCCAACCCTTGTAAAAACTGAGGCATCAAGAAATACCTTGTTCTCTGTCGATGCGATGCTGCAAGAAGTGATCTGGATCGTTGGCCCGGTTCTCACAACTGTTCTGATTGCGACCACCAACACAGTGGTTCCACTAGTTGTAATGGTGTTTGTACAGATCATCGGCGGAATCTGGTTTGCTCTGCTGCCAATGGTCCAAGGAGCTCCTATTCCTAGGTCAAAGAAGAAAATGGGTAGCGTACTTCGCTCGAAGCTTGTAAGAGTAATGATTGTTGTGAACCTATTATTTGTTGGTTCATTCTCCGCTTTAGAAATAGGTGCGGTAGCAGCAGTTGGAAAAGCGGAAGCGGGCTTTGTTTTAGCCATGCTTTCAATCGGTTCAGTAATAGGCGCACTAGCTTTTGGACACAGAGCTAGATCTCCCTATGCCCTTACTAAGCAACTGGCCGTTGTACTTGTTGGTGACCTTCTAATCTTCTTCAACGCTAAAGATCCACTGTGGTTAGGCATCTGTCTATTCATCTCAGGTATCGGTGTTGCTCTGGCTTTTGCAACAATTAGTGCAATTATTGCTAAATCAATTCCCCTAGATGACACCCCTGAGGTTTATGGCTGGATTGGTTCAGGTCAGAACATTGGTTACGGTGTTGGCGCTGCTATCGCCGGTGTCCTAGTTGATCACGTCTCTGGTGCGGCATCCTTTGCTTTCGCTTCTGGCCTTGACGCTGTGGCCATGCTGGTAGCTCTGGCAGCCGTAGCAATCACACCAAGTTTCTTACACAGCAAATCAGAAAAGAAGGCAGCCTAATGAGTACTTTCGCCGTCACCTATACATTCAGCGCAGATCCTGATGAAGTAAATCAAATACGCCCAACCCACCGAGTGTGGTTAGGTGAACAGTTTGCAGCCGGAGTGCTACTTGCTAGCGGACCTATGGTTGATCGACCAGCTGCGCTTCTAATCTTTAGAGCGGATTCAATCGAAGAGTTGAACGCTTTGTTAGATCAAGATCCTTACGAACAAGCTGGAGTTATTGGCGAGCGAACCATCGAAGAGTGGAATCCAGTCTTCGGTCCTTTTAGTAGTTAGGTAGTAGATGAGAGTTTTAATTTCTGGGGCAAGTGGTCTTGTTGGAACTGAATTACAAAAACAACTTCTTAGCCTCGGCCACACACCAGTTGTCTTAGTTAGAGGTCCTGTTACAAAGCCAAACCAGGTGCACTGGAATCCTGCAACTAATGAACTAGATCACAGCGTGCTTGAAGAGATTGATGCTGTTGTAAACCTTGCCGGAGCTACCACAGGTAAATTACCGTGGACCAAGAAATACAAGAACGAACTAATCCAGTCAAGGTTAGATTCAACCAAGACTCTGGTTCAGGCCATGGTCAAAGTAACGAATCGACCTAAAGTTTTTGTAAGCGGCTCTGCATCAGGATTCTATGGTGACTCAGGTGATCTCTTGTTAGATGAAACCGCACCGCGCGGTGAAGGTTTTCTAGCTGACCTAGCATCAGCGTGGGAGCGTGAGGCTATGAAAGCTCCAGCAGGTGTTCGAGTTGTGTTAGCAAGAACAACCATGGTGCTATCTAGAAAGAAAGGTGCACTAGGTCGCCTACTGCCAATTCTTAGAGCAGGTGTTGGCGGAAAGTTAGGTAATGGAAAACAATGGTGGGCTTGGATCTCTCTTCCAGATGAAGCAAGAGCAATCATTCACTTGATCAACACCGAATCCGCAAGTGGTCCATACAACCTAACTGCACCTGAACATGCCACTTGTAAAGAACTCATCCATGAATTAGGTAAAGCACTAAAGCGACCTACCCTGATCCCAGTTCCTGCCTTTGCTTTGAAGTTGGCATTTAGAGAAGGTGCTCAGGAACTATTGCTTTGTAGCCAGAAGATGAGCGCTGAGAGATTACTTGCAACCGGTTTTGTATTTGAACATCCAACCCTGAAAAGTGCCTGTAGCTGGGTTGTGGCTAAGTCCTAATTGATCTCATAAAAGGGTAGGAAGCGCTGGCAATAATCGTGCCTGCAAGTCCACCAACAATCAGCGGCAAAGTGATGTCAATCTTGGCGATAAATCCACCTAGTAATCCACCTAGTGGCATAAGCCCCCAAACAATGGTTCTTCGGGTTCCGTGAATACGGCCAAAGATCTCATTTGGAATCATCGCGTGATAGGTAGACATCAGCAAGATGTTCCACTGGGCTATAAAGAAGCCGTGAAAGAAGCTAGCAATTAGATACCAGTAGATGTTCGGTGCTAGTCCTGCAATCAGCAAAGAGAATGCCGAGATTGGTAGGCACACTGCCAGTGCCTCTGCCCTACCAAAGCGTTTAGAGAGCTTAGGAGATGCAAATGCCCCTAGTAGCGCTCCAACAGCCAGTGGAATCATCACAAGGCCATACTGGGCCTGAGTCACATTGAGGTGATCTAACAGGAACAGCACCAGTGTGGCCTGTCCCAAGGCATAACAGAATCCAACCGCACCGGTAACCATAACTAAACGAAAGAGAACCTTGTCGTTCCAGAGGTATAGCAAACCTTCTTTGATTTCAACGTTGAGGGCAGAACGCTTTGGCGCATCTGGAGCTCGGACCGGTTGCATGGATTGAGATGGAATAGTGCTGACAAGAATCATGGCTGCCACATAACAGGCGGCTAGACCTAAAAATGGTGAGAAGGCAGCAGAAACGAAGATTAGAGCACCAAGTGGCAAACCGATGAAGCTTTGCATGATGGTATCTGCTATCTGCAGCTTGGAGTTGCCTCGCTCGAGCTGGTCGCCTTTTAGTAACGATGGGATAGCCGACTGAGTAGCTGTGTCATAGACCACCTCAGAGATTCCAAAGATGAAGGTCAAAATCATTAGGGCAATCAGGTTCATTTGCCCGGACATGATTAGTGAAGCTAAAGCTATTCCGATTCCAACTCTGGTTGCCTGGACAAGGATCATCGAAAGTCTTCGATTGATGCGATCTAGTAGAGCACCCAATGGAATAGCAAACAAAAGCCAAGGCAAGAGCATCATGTTGGATTGGATAGCAATAAGAACTGAGTCTCTAGTCAAAGTGGTGGCAAGAAGTGGAATGGCAGCCATGGCCATGCCATCTGCAAACTTGCTAAACATCGCAGCGGACCAGATTTTGTTGAAAGTTGGACCCAAACTTTCTGGTGCTTTATCTGACACTTTGCTCCTTTGCGCTAGATAAGCCTAGCGAGAAAAAGAAAAACCCCAGTCTTACGACTGGGGCCTCTCTTTGAAAAAAAGAATTTACTTCTTCTTTGCAGCCTTACGAGCTGGAGCTTTCTTTGCAACTGCCTTCTTAGGCGCTGCCTTCTTCGCTACAGTCTTCTTTGCAACTGCCTTCTTTGGAGCTGCCTTCTTAGCAGGAGCCTTCTTTGCAACAGCCTTCTTAGGCGCTGCCTTCTTGACTACCTTCTTAGCAACTGCCTTCTTAGCAGGAGCCTTCTTTGCAACAGCCTTCTTCGGCGCTGCCTTCTTGACTACCTTCTTAGCAACTGCCTTCTTAGGTGCAGCCTTCTTCGCTACAGTCTTCTTTGCAACT
>CANLDE010000014.1 GCA_947489235.1 Micrococcales bacterium | reverse complement strand
CAATAGCCTAATCTTGGGGAAACACCTCTAGCCATCAGCCACCCTAGACTTGAGTACAAATGTCAGTAACTAGCAAAAAAGCCCGTAAACCAGTTGTTGCACAGGTGCCTAAGCGCGCTTTTACTATCGCCTATCTGGCTTTAGTCCTAGTTGTATTCGGCGATGCTCTTTTTGCCCAAGAGTATTTGTATCTAACTCCAGCTTGGCAAGCTTGGTATGCGGTATCAGCCATTGCTTTAACAGGATCTGCTTATTACTTTTTCAAAGCCGATTGGAGAAGGGTTTTCCGTCAAATCCCAATCGAGCTCACTCTCTTAATTGCCCTGATGCTCGGCTCGGTTTTGTGGTCTAACTATCCAAGCCAAACAATTTCTAGTTTCATAATCCAAATAGGTGTTGTCCTAGCTGCACTGTTTATCGTCGCTGTATTCTCATGGCGACAGATCATGAGTATCTTTGCCAACACAATTAGAGGAATCATTTTTGCAGCCCTTGGCTACGAATTGTTCCTAACTGTTTTATCTCTCATGGCCCAGGCATCAATCTTGGGAGTTAATGAAGAGCTCTTCCAGACAATAAGGAATATTGGTCAGGTACCTGATGGCCGAACCATAGATGATCTATTGCTACGAAATAGTTTCATGGGTGCTTGGGCATTGATGGGTTTGATTACTTTCCTAGTTGAACTAGCCATCAAAAAGACAAACAAAGTTCTTACTGTGTTGAGTATCGCACTTAGCCTTGTAACCATTGTTGTCTCCGGCTCAGCTGGAATTGTTTTTGCCTCGGTAGCAGTTGGCTTAGCTGCAATCGTCTCGCTACTTGCCGAAGGTAAAGACAGAGATACTAGACATCGTTACTACCACGTCGCTTGGGCCATCTCAGGGGCAGCAGGTTTTCTAGTTCTAATTTTTAGAAGAAGTGTGTTTGAGTTTCTAGGTAAAAGCCCTGATATGACTCATCGCACAGATATCTGGAGATCGGTTTTTGAATTAGGCTCACAAAGACCCTTGGAAGGTTTGGGCTTCACTGGTGTTTGGGTTCCAGAGGTCGAACCTTTCGCAGGTTTGATTGTGATCAACGGCATTGAGTATTTCCAAGCCCATAACTCATACCTTGAGATGTGGTTGCAGCTAGGCGCAGTCGGCTTGATTCTCTTCCTCATACTGCTGACCAGAACTTTTATCAAAACCTGGCGTCTAGGTGTTCACCACTCAAATGCGCTATACCTATGGCCATTGTTGATCCTTGTTACTCAACTGGTGCGAGGAATAACCGAATCTAGGCTATTGGTTCAGTCAGCGATGTTGATGCTGATTATTTTTGCTGTGAAATCTCATGATCCTGAAGAGTTACTCGAAGAGAACTCAAAGAAACCTAAGCGTAAGCAACTAGAGCAAATTAGCAAACGACCAATTACATACCTTCGTAAACGCTAAGGCAGTTTGAGGACTTGACCGATTCTTATACGGTCAGAGTTCACCAAGTTATTCAATTCCATAAGCTTGGCAACTGTCGTCTTGAATTTTGCGGCAATCATGCTCAGGGAATCCCCCGCAACAATTGTGTATGTCTTAGGTTGAGTAACAGGTCCAGGCTTTGGATCGGTTGGCTTCTTGACAACCATTGCAGGCCCCAGAGGCAAGTTCTTGATGAATGCTTCATCAACCCAAATCAAAGGTGGCTCGGTTAGATTATCCAGCTTGTATTCAGCAAGATTCTTGAAAGGCAAGCGTTTGCCTTTGACTATTTTGTAAGCCTTCTTCGTCACTTTCTTTGAAAGCGGGTCAACAGTCATGTGGCCAATGTATCTACCAAAGCTTTTATCGGTGAATGTTAGCTGTGCACAGCTTGCATCGCTAAGTTTTGTTGAAACTCCTGGTAGTTCCTTTGCAACATCTAGTTTGGTCTCATGCACTAGGCCATTAGCCACTACATAAATCTGACCTGAGCAAGCTAACTTATAAGATCCAAAAGTGCTCACACTTGGATAGCCCAGAAGTTGCAGCGTTGTTAGCGCCCTAGGTTCATCTAGTTTTAGAACCAATGATTTTTCATCGAATGTAATCGAGCTTGAAGTCGAATCGATTATTCCGGTAACACCGGTTTTCTTGTTCTTTACAACCAGACCGGTTGGTAAAACCATGACGCTTTTAGGAATAAAACTCATTCCTGAAACACTCACTGGGATAACATCAGCTGAATCAAGTCCTGAAGCCAGAGCTAACCTATCCTCTTCATTGAAGGTTGCCCTGATAACTCCATCTTTGAGCATGAAGGTTGTGCCCTGAGTGTCTGCCTTTAGGTAGTTGGAACCTGTAATGAGTTTGCCGGTGGTTGGGAACTTATCCGCTAAGGCATTAGATATCTCAGCAGCTTTCTGTACCCAAGCTGCAGTGCTCTCCACCTTGGTTTTACCACTATTGCTTAGTAACCAACTCTGACTGTTTTGATCTATGACCAAACTAGTCAAAGGCTGGGGCTGAGGCATAGCACTCATGCCCTTGGTGGTTAAAGATCCTGTGCTTGCTCTAAACAGTTTGGTGAAATCCATGTCTTTCCTTGTTTCAACATCGATGTCGTAAAGTGCACCGCCAACTAGAACTGCATCACGTAGGAGATCCTTGTTTGCAAAAAGACTGCCATCAATTGCTATCGGCGGCCCCCAAGCCAGGTAGTCAAAATCTTTGAGAGCAAGTGGTGATGGTGCGGTCGCGCCTATGCCTTCAGCTGTAAGCGAGGCATCATCTAACACTTCTCTTTTTTGTCCTGCCTTTATATACACTCTGGTGCCATCAGATAGATTGAGCATAGAAGAGATGCCTAGGGCAGCAGCTGATAGTCGAACGGTTGGTAAGGCATCAAGTTCTGCAGTTGTAAGTTCTTTAGCCGTGGTACAGGTGAACCCAAGTAGATGAGATTTAGCGCAGTCAACCGGATACTTCTTAGTTGTGCTAGCTAAGAAGTATGAAGGTGTTGCTGGAGCAACTGCTGCAATCTTTACAACTCCAGTGATGTCCGCTCTGAACGGTCCAGTAGGAAGGGCATCTAATTGCACTTGAGTCAGCTGGACAGCAGCCTGGCAATCTAGCCCTAGGTTTGTTGCCTGATCACAGTTAGCAATCAGATATTTCTTTCCACTACTTATGAAGTAATAGATGCTGACATTGTTTATTGGAGCAGTCTTGATGATTCTGGTTAATGGGATACCAGTTTTGAATGAATCTAAATACTCTTTAGAAATTTCACCCAATGGACCTAGCGGACCTAATTCTTTGACTAGTGCAGGATCAGAAAGCGGGTACTTTATGTCATTAGAAATAAAGTACGGATCGCTGGTAGCGCTCTTGAGTAAGAATCCCCCACCGATGGGGCTACCAAACCAATCCCAGTAGAACCTCCAGAAGTTTCTATTTCCATAAGAAGAACAGTTATCTCCCGTACCTCTAAGGTTTGCCAGTGACGCTTTGTTTGGAACGAAAGGCGTGTAGTAATAAAGGTTTGCTGTGGCTTGGCTCTTTAGTGTGAAAGTTTGCTTGCCACAGTTTCTAGATGCCGATGGGTGATAAGAAATGGATATCGGTCTGCCAGGTCGAAGATAGGTGAATGAACCGTTCGGGTCTCCGTACCACTGGAATTGACCGGCAGCTTTATAAAGCTGATTGAAAAGTCCTGTCCAAACTTTTCCACAGATTCCAGGATCGCTATCAGGGCAGCCATAGCCCATAGCTGCTCGATACATATATGGTGAAGGAATTCTTGCCTGCACAAGACCTTGCTCTTTTTGTAAAGTGACTAACAAAACTCTTGGATTAATTCCACAGGCTCTTGAGATGTTGTAAATAATCTGAGCTGCCGAAATGTTCTTCTGAGCAGGCATGTATGCACACTTGCCCACATCAGCAGATTTTTCTGGAGTGTCTGTTTTGTAGTTCTTGAGACATGGCATACCAGTTGGTCCAGAACCACAAACCGGTACTTGCGAATCTAAGAACCTCTGAATCTCTTCAGCGCTCATCGTGCCAAAGTCAAAGAACACGCTGTCACTAATGATGAGCCCTGGGTCAAAGTTCTTGCCATCAAGAGCTACAGCTGGGTTGATAGCGGTTAGCCCAAATGAAGTTAGCACCGCGACAAGCAGTGCAACTAAAGATTTGGTTAACCGGCTATAGATCACGGAATAGTAACCGAGGTTTCAGCCGAAACACCAGAGTGCTCGGTTGAATCGTATTTAACTTTTACAGTGCCTGGACCTTTAGCAAGTGTGCCAAGCGGAATCTCCATCATTCGGCACTGGGTATTTGCAGCATTTGATTCAGCATTGACAGTTACCGAGGTGCTCTTGTTGCCACCGGTGAAAGTTGCTGTGCAGGTTCCACCGTCTTCACTGAAGTTAGTTACTTGAGCAACAACCTGAAGCACACCGTTTTGGCCATCTGCGTAAGCATCCATGATCTCAACCGTGGCTGGTTTCTTTTCAGGGTCCGGGGTATCCGTTGGCGTCTCGGTCGGAGTTGGGCTAGGAGTCTCTGTTTGAGTGTTGGTAGGGCTTGGCTTATCTGTTGGCTTGCCCCAGTTTGGATATAGAACTGAACATCCAGTGACAGAGGCTACCAATAAGGTAGCTATGGCTAGTATTCGCAGGTTTTTCATTAACCCAGACTAACTTTTAGACCTGTGAAATCTCTTTTGCGAAACTGAGAGATTGCTATTTAAACTTTCTGTTTTTCTCCGCAATTAGGTGCCTCATCAACCAGAAATCAGGATTATCAGCCTGAATGGTTGGGTATGAAAGTTGCAAATTCTTCAGCCCCGCAGATTTTGCCTTTAGTGCTAGATCCATCATGACTGGCAGTGAACTAGCTGGAATATCTGTCTTTATCAACTTTGCTCCAGCACCTGCAATAGAACCTAGTCTGAACAGTAATGTTTGTAAGTCAATTTTCTTGAGCACAATCTTCTCAACTTCTCGTTGACGTCTCATTCGGTCGTAGTCATTTGTGTTGTGTCTAGATCTGGCATACCAAAGAGCAGTGCGACCATCCATATGCTGTCTGCCTTTTTCAATCCAACCCATAGCGTCCGGACATATTGACTCATGCTCGTTATCTGCAGGGTAGCAATCCTGCTGTCCACCAATAGGAAGAGCTTTCTTGACGTTTACTGTTATTCCACCAAGTGCGTCAACCAAGTCAACAAAAGATTTCATATTGATCAAGACGTAAGCGTGGATTTTCAATCCTGTAACCCACTCAACTGCAGACTTGGTGGCTTCAATGCCAGCTGTTGTGCTCTTCTTAGCCATACCTGGGTATAAGTCTTTGTGGTTATCCATGGTTACTTTGTAAATGGCATTTAGAAAACAAGGTCCACCACAGTTGTTGTTAAAGCCATAAGGGTAAACGCTGCGGATTGGTGTGCCCTCTTTGAATTGAATTCGCGTGAGATTTCTTGGCAGTCCAATATTTACCGCAACCCCAGTATCAGCGCTAATGCTAATCACTGAGATGCTGTCTGGCCTAAGGCCTAAACGATTTGAACCTGAATCTCCACCTAAGAGCAGAATGTTATATCTTCCCTTGGTAGTTTCCATTGAACCGCCGTTTTTGAAAACGGTAGAACTAAAGGTAGAAGCTGTGAGGGCAGTTGAACCAATAGTTCCAGCAACATAACCATTAATAGTTCCAGTTACCAAAACTAAAACTAGAAGCAAAGCTTTTACTTTTGATCCAATCCGATGCAAATACATCAGGCGCAAAGCATCCAATGTTGATAGCACGATGAGTATTGAGTAAATAGTAAAACCAATGCCAATTGGTGTTGCCAACATAGGAGATGTCAGCATTGTAAATAGTGCAACTTTTGAAACTAGAGCAAAAAACGCAGATACGACAAGAAACAGCCAGAAACTTAAAGTGAAAATGATTCCGACTCGACCAAACTTTTTATTTCCAGCAACTACCTGAACTGAACCTGGCACAAAAAGGTTTAGAGCAATAATCCACCAAGCTCGTTTTATCAGTTGCCTTGAGTCAGCCCGATCAACATTTCGAAATGGCGTGTTAATCTCGCGAGTATTTTTGCCTAAACTCATAACTTGGATTTAAGGTTCTTATTCTTAGTCGCGACCTGATCAGCTAGGTCAACACTAAATGCCTCGAGAGCTTTAGCAATTCTTGGTTCAAAAGCTCCAATGATTCGAGCTGCAAGTATTCCTGCATTTCTCGCTCCATCAATAGATACTGTTGCTACCGGAATACCAGCTGGCATTTGCACAATAGATAGTAGTGAATCCATGCCATCAAGGCTCTTTAGTTTCACCGGCACACCAACAACAGGAAGAGTTGTAACAGAGGCAATCATGCCCGGTAGATGAGCTGCCCCGCCAGCTCCTGCAATAATGACCTTAATTCCTCGCCCTGCTGCAGCCTTGCCCCACTCCATCATTAGATCAGGTGTGCGATGGGCGGAAAGAACTTCAACTTCGTATTCAATGCCAAATTCTTTGAGGGCTTGAGCAGCATCACTCATAACTGCCCAGTCGCTATCTGAGCCCATAACAACACCAACAAGTGGTTGACCCATGGGTTACTCCTATTTCGATAGTGCCCAGCAGGCAAAAGACTTCTTCAGTTCGATTTTAGATTCGAGAACCTTAAAAACTGGTTAGGCTTGCAGCCCTTGCCATACCTTGCTGGCGATTTGCCTAGCATCAGCTAAAGATTCGTTTGATAAAGCAGTGATGTGCCCCATCTTTCTTCCAACTCGAGCAGATTTGCCATACACATGAACACTTGCCCCATCAACCATGCGATCAGTTAAACCAAAGGTGTTGGTATCGTTCTGGCCCAAAAGATTCAACATCACAGCAAAGCTTTGAGTTGCCTTCGTGCTGCCAAGTGGCATATCAAGAGCCGCTCTCAGGTGCTGTTCGAACTGGCTAGTTGTGGAACCTTCGATACTAAAGTGACCTGAGTTGTGTGGTCGCATTGCAAGTTCGTTCACCAGCAGCTCGCCTTGAGCAGTCTCGAAGAGTTCCACAGCAAGGACACCTGTGACATCTAAACCTTCGGCAATAGTTTTAGCAATGTTAGATGCAAGCTCATAATTTGCATTACTTGCTGGGGAATGAACTTCAGCACACACCCCATCTTTTTGAATTGTTTCAACAAGTTGCCAACTAGCCCAGCTGCCAGATCTGTTTCTTGCTGAGAGTTGTGCAAGCTCTCTAACGAAGTTAACTTTTTCTTCAACCAGAAGTGGTTCACCTAGAGCTAGCCAGTGCGCTCCATCAGCACTTGATCTAACAACTCGAACGCCTTTGCCGTCATAACCACCGGTTGGAGTTTTTAGAATTGCAACTCCCCCATGGTCATTGATGAACTTATCTAGGTCTTGGCTTGATTCAACCTTGGCCCAGTTAGGGCATGGCACACCAAGCTCTGTCAGACGCGCTCTCATGTCCAACTTATTCTGAGCAAAACGCAAAGCCTTCGAAGAAGGTTCAACTTTGAATCCTTCAGCTTCTAAAGTTTCCAAAACACTAAGGGGAACATGCTCGTGGTCGAAAGTAATCACATCTACCGTCTTGGCAAATTCTCTAACAATGCTTAAGTCTTTGTAATCCCCCACTTGAGTAGCTGCTGATTTTGCTGGGCTATCTTCGGTTTCAGCTAAAACCTTTATCTCTAGACCAAGTGCATGAGCAGGTGAGATCATCATGCGCGCTAACTGCCCGCCACCTATTACTCCTATTGATTTAGCCACGTCTTATTTTCTCACGCCCGTGCTTCTTGCTCTCTTGCCCAGGAACTGCTCGATCTCTTTAGTCAGCTTCTTGGCTCTGGGAACTCTCTTCAAGATTAGATCTTGGCCAAACTCTCGATGCAATCTGATATCTCCCGCACCTTGAAGCCAACTGGTGACTCCTCTGGAAATACTCACCCCGGTTATCTCTCCCCAAGGAACTTCATCAGTTTTTGTGCCAAATAACCCTGAGTGCACAACTGCTCTAGTGCTAGTTAGCTCATATCTGTTTGTAAAGAACTTCAACGATGGAATAAACCAGAACAGTAAGCCAATTATTAGAACGACGGCAAGAAAGGCTTGATGCTGCCAGCTCTCAGTCAATCGCCAGTCAACAAAGAAATATAGAGCTGCATCAAGGAATAGACCAATGACAGGCAAAATCAATGCAGAGCCATGCCTTCGAAGCAAGACGAAACTTTGCTCTTCGAAGGATGTTTGAGAAGTGGACACCTGACTATTGTCGCAAGTGTTGAATGTCTCCTGCTGCAACGGCACGAATCTCTAAAGGGTCAGACATGGCTACTAGCAGTCGGCCAGTGTTATCCAAGCCAACGCCTTTTCCAGAAAACTCAGAGCCATCAGGCAAGATCACTTTGACATTTGCTCCAATCGAAGAACATGCCTCTTGAACAGAACTGCGAAGTCCAGAAAGCTCTGGGTCACCTGAAGCATCGGATAGCTCTTCGTAAAGTCTTCTAAAGGATGAAAGGTATCTAACCAAGACATCATCGAGTTCAAACCCGGTGACTCCTTGTAACTTCAATGAGGTTGCGTTTGGGATCGGTAACTCATCTTTACTCTGGGTGAGATTTAGTCCCGCTCCAATAACCACACCATCGCCGGAAGGTAAAACTTCAGCCAACAAACCAGAAATCTTTGCACCGTCAACCAAAACATCGTTTGGCCACTTCAAACTAACCTGAGCATCTTCGATAAGGCTCGCTACGGCATTTTTCATTGCCAAACCAGCAAGTAGAGGTAACCAGCCAAAACTTTCAATGCTGAACTTGGTTGGTCTAAGCAGAACTGAAACTGCCAATCCTGCGCCAGGCTTAGCTACCCATTGTCGATCTAGCCTGCCACGACCTGAAATCTGGTTATCTGTAAGCAGAACTGAAAAATCAGTCCATAACTCAGGTTTACTTACTGCAAAAGCCAGTAAATCGGTGTTTGTTGAGCCTGTTTCAGGTAAAAATTCAATTCTTGAGGCGAATTCGCTACTCAGTTTTAGTTCCATAGCCTCAAGGTTAGACCCTCCAACCGACACCTCTTGGATAGAGTTGCTTTTGAGCGAAGAGAACCTCTGCCCAACCTTAATTGGAGACAAGCTTTGACCGAGAAGAATACGCCTGACCTATCAACAACAGCAGGCAAGATTGAAGATCTACGTAACCGCTACCACGAGGCTGTATATGCCAGTGGTGAGGCAGCCATTGGTAAGCAGCACTCTAAGGGTAAAAAGACTGCCCGTGAACGTATTGAGCTCTTGCTTGACGAGGGTTCATTTGTTGAGATGGACGAGTTTGTCAGACACCGCTCAACTGCTTTTGGCATGGATAAGAACCGTCCCTATGGTGACTCAGTAGTTACAGGTGTCGGTACTATCGGTGGTCGTCAGGTTGCCCTGTTCTCTCAAGACTTCACCATCTTTGGTGGTTCCCTTGGTGAGGCAGCTGGAAACAAGATCATCAAGATTATGGATCTAGCTATCGCAACCGGTGTTCCGCTTATTGGAATTCTTGATTCAGGTGGTGCTCGTATTCAAGAGGGAGTTATAGCCCTTGGTAAATACGGTGAAATCTTCAAGCGTCACACCATGGCATCTGGAGTTATCCCACAGATATCTATCATCATGGGCCCAGCTGCCGGTGGTGCTGTTTATGGTCCTGCTCTTACTGACTTTGTGATCATGGTTGATAAGACTTCAAACATGTTCGTAACTGGCCCTGATGTAATCAAGACAGTTACTGGAGAAGTAGTCGAGATGGAAGAACTTGGTGGAGCGCTAGCTCACAACAAGACCTCTGGTGTTGCTCACTATCTAGCCAGCGATGAAGATGATGCATTGGATTATGCAAGAACTCTGCTTAGCTTCCTACCGGAGAACAACCTAAGCGAACCTGTGCGCTACGAAAGTGAAAGTGCACTAGAGATAACTGATGCAGATCGTGAACTAAACACAATCATTCCTGATTCACCTAACCAGCCTTATTCAATGATTAAAGTCATTGAATCAATCGTTGATGACAACCAGTTCTTAGAAGTGCAACCACTGTTCGCTCCTAACATTCTGATTGGTTTTGCCCGAGTAGCAGGCCAGTCAATTGCTATTGTGGCTAACCAACCAAGCGCTCTTGCTGGAACTCTGAACATTGATGCTGCCGAAAAAGCTGCTCGCTTTGTTAGATTCGCCGATGCTTTCTCAATCCCAGTGCTTACCCTTGTTGACGTTCCAGGATATCTACCGGGTGCAGATCAGGAATGGGCTGGAGTTATCAGACGTGGAGCTAAGTTACTTTATGCATATGCAGAAGCAACTGTTCCACTGGTAACAGTTATCACTCGCAAGGCTTACGGAGGCGCATACATCGTTATGGGCTCAAAACAGCTTGGTGCAGATATCAACCTTGCTTGGCCAACCGCTGAGATTGCTGTCATGGGTGGACAGGGTGCAGTAAACATTCTGTTCCGAGACAAGATCAAAGCAGCTGAAGAAGCCGGTGAAGATGTTAAGAAGGTAAGAGCCCAACTAGCTGCCGAATACACCTATAACGTTGCAAGTCCGTACCTTGCTGCTGAACGTGGTGAACTAGATGGAATCATTGAGCCTGCTGCTACTCGCATCAGCGTAATCAAGGCTCTAGCTGCCCTAAAGACTAAGCGTGCCACCACTCCTCCTAAGAAGCATGGAAACATCCCACTGTGATGAACCCTGAACCTATAGGTGATGTCCTGAAGGTTATCTCCGGTAACCCTAGCCCTGAAGAATTGGCTGCAGTTGTGGCCATCTTGGAGGCTGCTCATGCGCAGCAGGTGAGCGAAGGCAAGAAGCAGGTAAAGAAACCTGCATCTTCTTGGAATAAAAACACTTCAATATTTAGACACGACCTGACCCCTGGCTTTGGCCAGTGGCGAGCCCAATATCGACCTGGTCTCGAATAAGCAGCCATAAACAGGACTAGATTTATCCTTAGTAATTTCGCATACCCGAAAGGTACCAAAATGACCCGTGAACCATCAAAGCTAGACCTTTTAGCTGAAGACTGGGTAAAAACCCTTGTTGATCTAAGCCCAGAATTTGCTACCTACGCAGGTTTCAAAGTTGGCGAAGACAGACTTGAGGACACCAGCCCAGAAGCTGCAGCTCATCACAACAAACTTGAAAAAGAAATGCTTGCCAAAGTTGAGGCAACTGAGATTCGCGATGATGTGGACAAAGTTACCAAGTTGGCAATGACCTCAACCCTAAAACTAAGTGGTGAGATTTATGACTCAGGTATGGCTCACAGAGATCTAAACCCAATCGCATCTAACGCTCAAGGTATTAGAGATATCTTCGACCTAACGCCTACTGCTTCCGAAGAGAACTGGTCAAACATCTCTAAGCGTATGAAAGCTGTTGAAGGCGCTGTTGATGGATACATCGCAACTCTTCGTGAAGGTATTGCAGCCAAAGACACTCCTGCTATTCGTCAAGTTGTACTAGCTATCACTCAGGCAGAACAGCTCTTGACTGAAGATGGATTCTTTAGAAAGTTTGCCAAAAACGCAAAGCCTGAATCAGGCGATCTGCCAGCATCGCTAAAAGCAGAACTAGCTTCCTCTGCTGAAGAAGCAACTGCAGGATATGCAAAGTTAGTGGACTTCTTCAAGAACGAACTACTTCCAGCAGGTAACAAGGAAGATGCCATCGGTCGCGAGCGTTATTCACTTCTAAGCAGAAGATTCTTGGGTAAGAAAGTTGATCTTGACGAAACTTACGAGTGGGGTAAAGAAGAACTTGCTCGTGTAGTTGCAGAACAGAACGCAGTAGCAAATGAAATCAAGCCTGGTGCATCTGTTAAGGAAGCCATCGAAGTTCTAGATAATGACCCGAAGCGTAAGCTGCACGGCACTGCAGAACTTCAGGCTTGGATGCAGAAACTTTCAGACGCTGCAATCGAAAAGCTAAGTGGTACACACTTCGATATTGCAGAACCGCTTAGAAAGCTTGAGTGCATGATCGCTCCAACTCAGCACGGTGGTATCTACTACACCTCTCCTACCGATGACTTCTCAAGACCTGGAAGAATGTGGTGGTCAGTTCCAGTTGGTGTTACAGAATTCGACACTTGGAGAGAAACCACAACTGTTTACCACGAGGGTGTGCCAGGTCACCACCTCCAGATCGCTCAGAAGGTATACAACAAAGCTGAGTTGAACTCGTGGCGTCGTCTAGCTTCATGGTCTTCAGGCCACGGTGAAGGTTGGGCTCTATACGCTGAGCGTCTAATGCAAGAACTAGGCTTCCTAGATGATCCAGGTGACCGCCTTGGAATGCTAGATGGTCAGCGCATGCGTGCAGCTCGTGTTGTTCTAGACATTGGTGTTCACCTAGGTAAGCCAAGACTAGATGGCACTGGCAAGTGGGACTTTGACTATGCCCTTGATTTCATGAGCAAGAACGTCAACATGAGCGAGCAGTTCATCAACTTCGAAGTACACCGCTACTTCGGTTGGCCAGGACAGGCTCCTTCATACAAGATCGGTCAGCGTATCTGGGAGAACATCCGCGATGAGTACAAGGCTCGTCAGGGTGCTAACTTCAACATCAAGGAATTCCACATGAAAGCCTTGAACCTAGGAAGCGTTGGATTAGATACACTAGAAACAGCGTTGCTGGGATAGCAAACGACGGTCCGAAACCCCCTTCATTGAAGGGGGTTTCCCCTTTAAGCTGTCCCCTTAAGTGGGGACTTAAAACAAGCCCGTATTTCCACAATATTTATCGCAATGGAAATAGTTTTTCATTAGGTAAATGCAAGTAGGTCTAAGGGGCCTAAGCACTTACCACCAGGGGACGGGCCTAGCTCTTCGAAAGAAGCGGTGAAGGCCCGTTGGGGTTTAAAGCCTGATTGAAAGTACAGGTTCTGCTTGACCTGGAGTTGTTGCCACCACAGTTATTTTGAACTCTTCTGCCTTTGGACTTCTGATGGTTACCCGACCACTTTGAACTATCTGTAAAGCATCAACAGCTTTCTGCAGTAACGCATCACGCTCAGCTGAAGTTAGTGAGGCAGTTCCACCCTCATCGAGAATCAAAACTTCGCAGCCTAAGTTTCTCAACCTTTGCACTTCCTTACTCATTGCAGGATTTAGGAGATCTCTGCCGCGCAGGTTATCTCGAAGTGTAGCCTCAACAAGCCTTGCTGATTGTTTGAGTTCTTCATCTATCGGCCCCTGTGCATCTTTGATAACTGAAAGCAATGGAACAGCAGTTCCTAGAACTTGAGCTAACCTTTGCTGACGTTCTTTTGCCGCAGCATCAAGTTCTGCAATTCTAGAAATGGACTCAAGTTCAATAGCTCTAAACTTTTCTGTCTCTCTGGTAGTTCTAGCGATGCCTCTGGAAACTCCAAGTCCTGCCAGAACGAATACCAATGCCCCAGCTAAGCCAGAAGCTGTCAGGCCCGGCAAACCGTATTCAACAATCAATAGTCCCAGCAGCACACCTAATCCAATTAGCGCTATTCGTGCCTGTTGTCTAACTGCAGTTGCAGTTAGCACAATAGCTGTGCCCATGACTATCCATGCACCGATACTGTGGTCCTTTATTTCATTTCTTTGCAGAATCACCAAACCTGGAATCAAACCAGCAGCTGCAAGGTTCAGCCATGCTTGCCAACGAGGTAATCGAAGCCCCCTGAAGAAAAGAAATGTGACAGTGGACACATAAACATAAATAGCCAGCGCTGCTATTTCTAATCCTCTTGAACTAAAACCTGGAACGAAGATCGACTGGATTGGTAAATACATCGCATAGATAAATGGCAGAAGTGAGATTACTGCTCGGCTTAGTGAGATCATTTCTTATCCCATTCCAAGACAACAGTTGTTCCCTGCCCAGGCGAGGAAATCACATGGGCCGAACCTGCTACAGACTCCATGCGACCAATGATCGACACCCTGATACCTAGTCTTCCCCTGTTGACTTGGCTGACTCTAAAGCCAACCCCATCATCCTTGATGACAACCTTTAGGGAAGAACTATTTGACTTCAAACTGAGTTCTCTTGCGGCTTTAGCTCCTGCATGCAGTACTGAATTGTGAACAGCTTGAATGGTGGCTTCAGTTAGCGCAGAAGCAGTTTCTGAATCCACTGGAATGCTCACGGCACAATTCTTTTTGATTTGGATTTCTGGGTTGATTCTCTGGGCCGCAAGGATGATGGAATCAAATAGTTCCCCGCAGTAAAGACTTGATTTACTCGAATCTCCTCGTTGAATCTCAGAGAGCTTAACAAGTGCTGTAGCTGCTAACTCTGAACTTGTCTTAGCCTCTTGGTCGCTCTTAGCTTGAGATGCACTAATTAGAGCAGTTAGCACGCTGTCGTGAATTAGGCCATCGATGCGCAACTTCTCTCGCGCTCTACCTTCAGCTTCCGCTCGCAGTACTTCTGCTTGGATAGCCTCAGAGTTAGCAGCGTCAGATCTTTGAGCAGCATATCGAATCATTAGGGCGATGATTGATAAACAGGCATTAGTCAAGAATGTGTAGATGCTGTCCGTGATCAAAGTTATCTCTTTGTGAGAGCCACCCATCGGTAGCGAGAAGATGACCTGCATCAAAGTGATGCAGCTGATGTAATAAAAAACAGCTATGCGCCACTTAAATGCCAGTGCAACAGCAATCCACCCGGTATCTACTGCCCACCATATAAATGGATAGAAATTTCCATCCTGTGGCACTTCCTGAGTGATCATAAACGGCCAACACATAATCAACACAGGTATAAATAGTGCGTGGATTTTCATGTATAGATAGTTAGCACTACCAAACCAAAAGGTGTAAACCATGGCAAGTGTTGTACCCCACAAAATCGACATGAGGAACCAAGCCAGGGGTTGATTGACATATTGGAGCTGTCCATAAAAGTTAACTCCACTCTCAAGATTGAGCGCAACTGCGCCTGCGGCAAAAGTCCTGCCTAAGAGTCGGTCAACTCTGGCAGTTGCAATAGTGGCTGGAATTTTCATTAGATTAGATCTTCCCCGAATAATCCGTCTTCAATCAGACGAATAAGTAATTCTGACTTCCCAGTAACTGGCCTACCGACTTTAGAGTATTTATCTCTAGCTCTATCAATGTGCTCTTTGACGGTGTATTTACTGAGTTTTAGTTCATAGGCAACGCTTTTGAGCGTCATGCCTGAAGCATAAAGTCTGACGACTTGTAATTCACGCTCGGAAAGATTTGCTCTAAATGAAATGTCATTATCAATTGCAGCCACAGTTTCAGTGGTGTTAATTGTGATTCCATTGGCACTTAGCCTGATGGCCTCAAACAGGGTGGTCATGTCTTGGCTTTTGGAGACTACCCCTTCAGCGCCTTCTCTTAGAGCTTCGTTAACTTTGTCTTTGTTATCAGCAATTGAATAGATCAAGACTTTAGAGCCAAACTGAATTAGTTTCTTCACATTGGTAGCAGGAGTAGAGCCATCAGCTAGAGACAAATCAAGCACCACAACCCTAGGAGGTTCTTTGAGTTTTGAAAGGAGAGCTTGAACTGAATCAGCGTGCTCAACAACTAGATAGCCTGCCTCTTGGGCACCAGCCTTAACGCCAAGCCTCACCGAATCGTGGTCATCCACGATTGCTATTGTGATTGGCTCGTTCGTTGGGTTCATCGAACTAGGCTTACCACGGTTTCAAAGTGATGGGTGTGTGGGAATAGGTCGAATGACTTGATGCTAGCTATCTTGTATCCCCCTTGAGTCAGTGGAGCTAAATCTCTGGCTACAGCAATGGGATCACAGGCAACATAGATTAGGTGATCTGGGGAGATGGTTAGCAATCTTTCGATTACGTGCTTACCTGCACCAGATCTTGGTGGATCGATGATCACTGTGCTGTTTGGTTTTAGTTTTCCATGAGAGGCCAGCTCATCGAGGAATCTTTCCACAGGTGTTGCAACAGATTTAGCACCTTTGATATCTATCAGGTTTCGTCTTGCATCTTCGGCAGCGCTTTTGCTCGCCTCAACAGTTGTGATATTGATATCTAGCCCATACGCTGCAGCCAGTGCACCGCTAAAGAGCCCTACCCCACCGTAGAGGTCATAGTTTTGTGCATTCTTGTCAAAGCCTTGATCTTTAGTCAGCAGAACTATCTCTTTAGCAAGCATGTTTGCTGCTTCTTTGTGGACCTGCCAGAAAGCTCCAGCAGATAATCTAAATGTTCGACCACCAGCGCGTTCAATGAACTTCTCTTCACCTTTTAGTTTTTTATCTACGGTGTATTGAATTTGACCGGTGCTAGAAGAGGCAATCTCAATCTTGCTAACGTCTTGCCAGTTCTTTAGATGCAGACCTAGCTCTTGAATCTCAACAACAGCCAAAGGCAAGGTCTTTACTCGAACTACTTCGTGGCTGCGTTCCTTATAAGGTCCAATATCGCCATCCTCATTGACGTGCAGTTGGATACGAGTTCGATAGCCCAAGCCATTGTTTTCATCATCGCCTGGGGCTGCCAACACCGGCACTCTCATCTCAATGCCAGCAAATCTTTGCAGAGCTTCTGAGAGAACATCAGATTTCAATTCGCGTTGACGAGAGAGTTTGATATGCCCAAACTCAGCCCCGCCGGCCTGTTCTGCGTTTTTCCAAAAATGCTTTACCCGATCAGGTGAAGCAACAAGAATCTCAGTAGGTTCTGCTCTGCAGAAAGAGCCACCTTTATCTTCATAAACCTTGGCCCTAACTTTTTCACCAGGTAACACGTGAGATACGAAAACTACTCGGCCCTCATGTCTAGCCACGAAAATTCCGCCATGGGCGACCTTCTCGATTTCGAGCTCTAGTTCCTGGCCAAACCAGTTAGTTGATTTATTCACTACACAAGTGTTCCACACCTCTTTCGATAGTCTGAACCTGTGACCAAACTAGTCTTAGCCTCAACCTCACCTGCTCGCCTGCGACTTTTGCGTGATGGCGGCATTGAACCTGTAACCATCTCCCCTGAGGTAGACGAAGAATTACTCACCGAGCAAGCTTTAGCTAATGGCGAGATTACCAATACCGCGGACATGGTGCTGCTTTTAGCCAGAGCAAAAGCCGAGGCAGTGCTAAATCATCCTGAAGCTCAAAGTGCTCTAATCATTGGCTGTGACAGTTCGCTAGATCTAGATGGCGAAGCACTCGGGAAACCTCATGACCCAGAGGTGGCCATTGAGCGCTGGAAGTCCATGAGAGGTCGATCAGGCAGGCTATACACCGGCCATTGGCTCATTGATAACCGAGATCCTGCCAACCCAAAGGCTCAAGGCCAGGCCACTAACACCACTGTTCACTTTGCTAACCTCTCAGATTCGGAGATTTTGGCCTATGTGGGCACCGGAGAACCCCTCAAAGTAGCGGGTGCTTTCACCATAGATGGCCTCGGCGGGGCCTTTATTAGGGCTATTGAGGGTGATGCCCATACGGTTGTTGGCCTTAGTTTGCCTACCCTTAGGGAGCTTTGCATCAAGCTTGGGGTAGATTACCCAAGTCTTTGGAGCTCTAAATAGGTAGGCTTGTATCTTATGACTGCCTTAAAATCAGCCAAGATAACCAAGGTCCTCGTTGCTAACCGCGGTGAGATTGCTGTCCGTATCATCCGTGCCGCCAAAGATGCCGGAATAGAGACAGTCGCAATCTATGCCGACCAAGACCGAGATGCGATGCATAGCCGCATGGCCGATGAATCTTATGCCCTAAATGGAACAACCAGCGCTGACACATATCTAGTCATTGAAAAGATCATTGCAATCGCCAAGAGATCAGGTGCTAACGCCATTCACCCTGGCTATGGCTTCTTAGCCGAAAACGCTAGCTTTGCTCAAGCAGTTATCGATGCAGGCATTATCTGGATTGGCCCTTCGCCTAAGGCAATCGATCAACTAGGTGACAAGGTGTCTGCCCGTCACGTTGCCGAAAAGGTTGGAGCTCCTCTAGCCCCTGGCACACTAAACCCAGTATCTGGAGCAGATGAAGTTCTAGAGTTCGTAGCCAAGCATGGTTTACCTATCGCCATTAAAGCTGCCTTCGGTGGCGGTGGCCGAGGCATCAAAGTTGTTTATAACAAAGAAGAAATAGCAGAAGCCTTTGACTCTGCTACCCGTGAAGCAGTGGGTGCTTTCGGTCGAGGCGAATGCTTCGTTGAAAAGTATTTAGAGAAACCACGTCACGTTGAAACCCAGTGTCTAGCCGATGTCTACGGCAACGTAGTTGTTGTTTCAACCAGAGACTGTTCACTTCAGAGAAGACACCAGAAGCTAGTTGAAGAAGCTCCTGCTCCTTTCCTATCTGATGACCAGGTCAAGAGACTATACGAATCTTCAAAAGCAATATTGAAAGAGGTTGGCTACCAAGGTGCAGGAACCTGTGAGTTCCTAGTTGCTCAAGATGGCACTATTTCATTCCTTGAAGTAAACACTCGTCTTCAGGTTGAGCACCCTGTATCTGAAGAAGTAACTGGTCTTGACCTTGTTCGTGAGCAGTTCAGAATTGCTGAAGGCGGCAAGCTTGAATACGGTGACCCGAAAGTGACCGGTCACTCATTTGAATTCAGAATCAACGGCGAAGACGCTGGCATGAACTTTATGCCAGCTCCTGGAACTATTCATACCTTCAAGGTCCCTGGTGGTCCTGGTGTTCGTGTAGACACCGGTGTTGAAGCGGGATCTGAAATCTCAGGTTCATTTGACTCAATGATTGCAAAGCTAATCGTCACAGGTGCAACAAGACAAGAGGCACTAGAGAGATCTAGAAGAGCACTTGCTGAATTGCACATCGAAGGCATGCCAACAGTTATTCCTTTCCACCGAAAGATTGTTAACGATCCTGCTTTTATTGGCTCTAAGGGTAAGTTCGGTATTTACACAAGATGGATTGAAACCGAGTGGAATAACGACATCGAACCATGGTCAGGTTCCAACCAACCAGGTGTTTCAACACCTGCTCGTAACAGCGTTGTTGTTGAAGTTGATGGCAAGAGAATTGAAGTAAGCCTTCCTAGACAACTATTCCTAAGTGGCGGATCTTCTAAGCCTGCAGCTAGCGCTCCTAAGCGCAAAGCTCACACAGATGTTCAGATTGATTCAGGTAAGCACCTAACTGCCCAGATGCAAGCAACTGTTGTGAAGATTGCAGTTGCCGAAGGTGACAAGGTAACCGCAGGTCAACAACTTTTAGTTCTTGAAGCTATGAAGATGGAATCCCCTCAGAACGCAGTCAAAGACGTTGTTATCAAAAAGATTCACGTAGCTGTAGGAGCAACTATTCCTGCTGGAACCATGCTCATTGAGTTTGAAGAATAGTTTCCCAATGACTAAATTCCTCGGCTAATATGACTTTGGAGGTCCATTATGTTTCCATCGGGGTACACAAAGTACGCTTCTAGCTGCAAAGAAAAAGGTGAAAACCCGAACGTCTTACTAGCTAGGTACGCCACTAGATACAAAATGGCTGGTCAATTAAATGGAATACAGCTTCTTGCTCATTCGGAAAGTGCTGAAGTTTTATACCTGCACGCAATCAGAATCTCGTTCGCCTATTCAGCTTTGGAATCATTAGAAAAGTACCTCAAAATGAAAGTCAGTTTGAAAAATATTGAGCTTGCTTCCGATTTAAGGCGTGGCTACCTGAAGGCTAACAAATTCTTACTTAGCCAGTCAGATACAAAGCTGAGAAACTCATTGGAAAAATTCTTGGGGTCCAAGAATGATTCTGACTTAAAACCTTTCGTTGTCGCGTTAAGACATTCCATGTTCCATGGGCAATTTAATCCCTCAGCATCCGGGCTAAATAGCGTTTCCGGGATAGCACTTCTCAATGAAATAGAAAAGCTACTATTCACATCAATGGACAAAACTAGTGGCCCAGTATTCATCGACCTTTGCAGGTTGGGCTCATGAAAAAACGATTCTTGGGCATTAGATCTTTATCAATACTGGCAGCCCTAATTGCTGGCTTCGCGACTGCGCCTTCAGATGTGGCTGTTGGTGGAGGCACCTGGCCTCATAAGTTCTATTTTATTGTGGACTCTGCCAGAGACGGCGTCGCTGAAATTTCCATAGTGTATTTAGATTATTCCCCAGTTGAACTAATAACTGACGTTTACCTGCAGACAAGCAATGGCCCACGCATAAAGTACTGCACAACAACTACTGGTAAGTGCACACTACAAGGTCTAGTGGATGGCAAGAGTTACACACTTTCAGCGGATAATTCGCTTGAAAGTCCAAGATTCTATGCCAAACCGCTGGTTACCCATACGACTTACAAAAATAGCGGAGAAATAACGCTTGTTCAAACGGGCTTGTTTACTCTAGAAACGTTTACCGGCCAATGGAGCCCAAAGCCAACGTTTTCGTACAAGTGGCTAAAAAACGGTCAAGAAATTCCAGAGGAAACACAGAAAACTCTCTTCCTGGATCAAGAAGATTTCGGTAGCTCATTCCAAGTCAAAGTATCCACAAAATTTTCGGTCTATGAAGACCAAGAGCGCCTTTCACCAGTAATCATTCAAAATACTCCAACATTGCCCTGCCTAGCGAACGCAGACACTTCTATTTGGATGAATACAAGTGGCCAACCAAAAATCACTGGAAAGCCGGTCATTGGTGAAACCCTAAAATCATCATCAGGAAATTGGGGCAAAGATGCAAAGCTTTGTGGTTACTGGTTCTCAAATGGCAAATCTTTGGGTAAGCCAGGTGCGCTTGCTTATTCTGCTAAAAGTTCCGATGCAGGTCAATATTTACAATACGTTGTGGTCGGAACCCTAAAGAATGGTTCAAAAATTCTAAGATTTAGCGAACCAATTTACATCTTAAAGAAATCTTTTGCATCACCTAAGGCCCCTTCACTTTCAGGAACCCTTAGTTTAGGCAGCAAGTTAACTGGAGTAGTGCCTATCTGGGAAGCTGGCACAACATTTACCTATAAATGGTTAAGAAATGCAACTGCAATAGATACCGCAACCAAGAGCACTTATGTCCTAACCGAGCAGGAATTGGGAAGCAAGATTGTCTTTCAGGTATGTGCATCAAAAAAAGATTATGAAACTAAGTGCCTAAGTAGCCCACTTAAATCAATTCCTCGTGGGCAAATAAAGCCAGTTCCAAAAGTGACGCTATCTTCATCGACTTCAAAAGTTGGTGACACGATAAGCATTAATACTGGCTCTTGGCCCAGCGGCGTAACAATAGCAATTACTTGGCAAAGGGACTCAATGCCAATAAGTCAAGAAATCGGTACCTCATACATGATATCTGCATCTGATAGAGGGCATACTTTGTCAGTTAGTGTCACTGGGTCGAAAATCGGTTATCTAAATGCTGTCGTACCTGTTTCAATTGGGAAGATCCCCTAATAAGTAGAGTGTCCTGCTTGGCGCAACAGTTCAACTTATAGTTTGAGAACTAGACTCACCTTATGAGCAATCCTTTAGATGATCCAAAGGCGGATCCTTTCCAAATAGCACGGCAAGCAGCACAAGTAATTGCTGAGAAGTCCGGTATCGCCCAACACGATATTGCACTTACCCTAGGCTCAGGCTGGGCTAAGGCAGCTGACCTTATTGGTGAAACTGTTTCAACTATTGATGCTTCTGAGATTCCTGGGTTCACTAGGTCAGAGGTAGTGGGCCACGTGTCAACTATTCGTTCAATTCTTCTTCCTTCAGGTAAGCACGCTCTAGTTCTAGGTGCTAGAACTCACTACTACGAAGGCCATGGAGTTAGAAGAGTCGTTCATGGCGTTAGAACTGCAGCAGCAGCTGGCGTTAAGACCATGATCTTGACTAACGGTGCCGGTGGTATCAAAACTTCTTGGCTACCTGGCACACCTGTTCTAATTAGTGACCACATTAACTTCACTTCAGCTAGCCCTATCGAAGGCGCTAACTTCGTTGACCTTACAGATCTCTACGCAGTTCGTCTCAGAGATATTGCTAGAACAGTGGACTCATCTTTAGATGAAGGTGTCTACATGCAGTTCCGTGGACCACACTATGAAACTCCTGCTGAAGTTCAAATGGCTAAAGCTATGGGAGCACACATCGTAGGTATGTCAACAGCTCTTGAGGCCATTGCTGCCCGTCAGTCAGGTCTTGAAGTTCTTGGACTTTCACTATCTACCAACCTTGCTGCTGGAATTAGTGATTCACCACTTAGCCATAAAGAAGTTTTAGAAGCAGGTAAAGAAGCTGAGCCTCGCATCAGCGCATTGCTTGCTGCGATTGTGGCCAAGCTCTAAAAATGTCTTTAGAAGAACTAACCTCTCAAGCATTAGCTTGGCTGAATCAGGATCCAGAT
>CANLDE010000013.1 GCA_947489235.1 Micrococcales bacterium | reverse complement strand
TTGCCATCAACATTGATAGCCATAGTCTTGAAAGGCTTCAGCGGCAAAGTCTGGGTTGCTAGAACATGCTCAACTTCACTGGTTCCAATACCTATAGCCAAAGCTCCAAAAGCTCCATGGGTTGAAGTGTGTGAATCCCCACAAACAACAGTGATGCCAGGCATGGTTAGTCCAAGCTGTGGCCCAACCACGTGAACAATTCCTTGTTCAATGTCTCCTAGGGAGTGAATCCGAATACCGAACT
This sequence comes from Micrococcales bacterium, assembly GCA_947489235.1. Taxonomy (GTDB): domain Bacteria; phylum Actinomycetota; class Actinomycetes; order Actinomycetales; family Microbacteriaceae; genus Rhodoluna. The sequence goes on along the minus strand of CANLDE010000013.1, from coordinate 23,275 downwards.
CTTTGGCGTTATTTCTAAGCGCTTCGATCTGAGTTCTGCTGGTTGGGTCAGCGATTGGCTTATTGATATCGATAGTCGGGGTGTTGTGGTCTTCGGTAGCAATAGTTAGATCTGGTCTTCTGACCGGTCTTCCTGCCAACCTAAGACCATCAAAAGCCTGGGGGCTGGTTACCTCGTGAATAAGGTGAAGGTCAATGAACAATAAATCAGGTGCGCCATTCTCCCCTTTGACCACAACATGGTCATTCCACACCTTTTCGGCGAGGGTTAGGTTCGTTTTAGTCAATCTGACACCTTCAATACGGCTGAACTAGAAGTTTACCAGCGTGGGCTAGATTGGCTAAGTGAACGATATAGAGCAAATCCAGCGCAGAACCATCAAAGTACTGGCTTTAGGCCAGGTTTTAGGCGGATTTGGCCTAGGTTCTGTGCTTTCAATAGGTTCTTTGCTCGCTAAAGACCTAAGCGGATCTGAGGCTTGGGCGGGCTCAGCAGCCACCTTCAGCACGCTAGGTTCGGCTATCTGGGCTATTCCACTAGCCAGATTGGCCTATGCCAGAGGCCGAAGAGTTTCGCTTGCCATGGGTGCAGGCTTTGCAATCTCTGGAGCTATTGCCGTTATCAATGCCGCGGGCTATAGATCATTTCCACTCTTACTTCTAGGTATCTTCCTTTTAGGTGCAGGTTCAGCTACATCCCTTCAAGCCAGATTTGCGGCAACCGATATTCCTTCAGTGGGTAAAACTGGAAGATCTATCGGTCTCGTAGTTTGGGCAACAACTGTTGGTGCTGTTACAGGTCCTAACCTGTTTGGTCCAGGTGAAGAATTAGGTAGAGCTCTAGGGCTAGCTCCTTTAGCAGGTCCATTCCTATTTACTGTTGCTGCACAAACCTGTTCAACACTTGTCTTCTGGTTTGGGCTAAGACCTGACCCATTGAAATATGCTCAAGAGCTTCGCAAAGATGTCGGTAAAACAAAACATAAGATTTCATTCAAGTCAGCCATCGATACGCTCAAGCAATATCCGGTGGCTAGATTCTCAGTCTTGAGTATTGCTTTATCTCACATGGTTATGGTTTCAGTGATGGCAATGACTCCTGTTCATCTTCAACACATGGGCTACGACATTGTTGTGGTTGGTTTCACAATCAGTTTGCACATCGCTGGTATGTATGCCCTATCTCCTGTTATGGGATTCTTGGCAGATAAAGTAGGAAAAATCCAAACTATCTTTATTGGCCAAGCACTGTTTGTAGCAGCTCTTTTATTTGCGGGTCTAGGCCACGCTGATCGTTTGATGGTAACTATTGGTCTGACTCTTCTAGGTTTGGGCTGGTCAGCAGCAACAGTTGCTGGTTCTGCACTGCTTTCTGCTACTTTGCCTGCTGAAGAGAAAACCAACGTTCAAGGTCTAAGCGATTCACTGATGAATCTAAGCGGAGCTTTTGGTGGAGCTATTGCAGGTTTGCTATTGGCAAGTTTTCACTTTGAAGGCCTAAACGCTATTGCATTAGTTCCTGTATCGGTTGTGACTGTTCTTATCTTTGCTATTTCAAGAAAGAACAAATTAGCGAATAGCTAGAAGCTCATCCCAGGTAGGGCCTGAACAGCCGCCTTCTTTTTGAATAGAGAATTCGGCAGCGCGACAAGCTAGTTCTAACGATTCTTGTAAACCATTGCCTGTAGCAAGGGCTGCTAAGAAGGCTCCAGTGTGAACGTCCCCTGCACCATTGGTATCAACAACGGGAACTTTGTATCCAGGAGCAACGGCAATCACTTTCCCCTGATGATGTAACTCAGCTCCTTCAGAACCTTTACGAAGCAATAGCCAACAGTTAGCAGATACAAAAGGTGAGAGTCTTTCAAATTCACTCTGGTTACAAGAAATCAAAGATGCGTTTTGTCCGAGCCAAGTTAGCACTTCATCGCTTAGCTGCGAGGTAGTTGGCCCTGGATCAAAAACAATCTTGCTCTTGATAAGACCACTGGCAAAAAGTTCTTCAAAAGCCTGCTTAGAGGTTGGATAAACAAGCTCATAGCCATAAACAACTAGCCAAGCCTCAGAGTCATACTCATACTGCTTGAGCTCATCAAAGCTTCTAATCCCCTCAGCACCACTCTGGGTGACAAAGCTGCGCTGACCATTAGGTTCAACCAAAGTAATGCAAAGTCCAGAATCTCCAGTTGAGTAATCCTCAACTCCCAAGGCCTCAACATTTTCTCTAGACATGGCTTCTCGAATCATGTCAGCTCTAGGGCCTATACCTAGTGGGGTGCAGTGGCCAACACTTAGTCCCAGGCGAGACGCCGTGGCTTCAAGGTTGAGTGCTCCACCTACCCTGCTAAAGCTCTTAGTGGCTAATACATCGCCACCGGGGGTAGGTAGGTGTGGAACATAGGTAATCTGATCCACTAGCCCACTGGCTAACGAGAGGATACGTGAGGGGCGAAATTCGTCTAACTGCATTACTACTAGCCTAGCCTTTGCCTTAAAACAAAGCGCCTCCAAGAGCCTTGGAGGCGAGAGTTGTGACCCCAGCGGGATTCGAACCCGCGCTACTGCCGTGAGAGGGCAGCGTCCTAGGCCGCTAAACGATGGGGCCGAAGAGCAACTTCTCTATTATGCCAGAGTCTTTGAAGGCTTGCCAGAGCGAACCTGATTAGGCCAATACATTCAGGGCTTTTGGAGAGACCACACAGGTAACCGGAGCTGCTCCAACATGTTCGCCATCCGAATATGCAGGCATACCTGGCGAGTGAAGCTCGATACTCTCCACCCGCATTATCTCTACGGCTGGATGCCCAACATGGCCACCGTAGTAGACCGTTGGGAATATTTTTATCAGTTCTAACCGACTAATGGCATTCAAGATAAAGAGATCTAGCTTGCCATCATCAACTTTGGCTTCCGGGGTAATCAATAATCCACCACCATATGAAGGTGAGTTAGAAACTGTACAGAGAATAGCCTCAAAGACTCTTTCAACACCATCAACTACTGCTCTATAAGGAATTGGCTTGAAAGCAGCTAATTCCCTATACATAGCAAAACGGTATTTGACTGGACCTGTAATCCACCGCCACTTATTAGCCCTGGCGTTGCAAAGTGCATCAAATCCTGCAGAGACTGCACCAAAAGAATAGAAAGTTCTGTCGTTGGACTTTGATTCAATCAAATCAACTTTGCGAGTCTTGCCAATTTTCCCAACTAATGCAGCTACCCCTTCAACAACATTATGAATAGGTAAACCTAATGCTCTTGCAGAATCGTTACCTGTTCCAGCTGCAATAAGACCAACTGGAATATTGCTCTTCACAACAGCATTTACACCAAGGTGGAACATGCCATCACCACCGACAACAACTAGACCATCGATAATCTTCTTTTCAACTGCTTCTTTGGCATTAATAGCAGCCTGTTTAAAGCTTTCTGCAGAAAGGTCAATAATCTCAATGGCGTGCTTAGCAAATTCTGCTAGAGCCTGTTCCCCAAAAACTTTTCCCTTACCTCGACCTGAGGTTGGGTTGATAACTATTCCAAAAGTGGTCATTTCAACTTTCCAAGTGAATAAGCATTCAGTGTCACAAAGAGCACCGATAGTGACCCTAGCAGCGCAGCAATGGCAGGAGATGCTACAACTTGCAAAGGTGACACAATCGCAACAAAGCTAGCCAGGGATAAACCACCGTAACCTAAGCCAAAACCAAGCCCTAGATTAGTTCTCTTACGAAGACGAGCACTTAGCGCTATTATCTGGGCTGCCAACAACGGATCGTCGCTTCTAACTAGAACATCCGCCTCAGTTGAATCAAGTTCAAGGTCTTCACCCATTGCAATACTCAAATCCGCTTGCTCAAAAAGGGCAGAATCAGTCGAAGAATCAGCGATAGCTCCAACTGTGAAACCTTTGGCTTGCGCTGATTCAACAAACGCCACTTTTCTAGCTGGCGATAGCTCTGCATAGACCTCAGAAACAGCTATTTGCCCTGCTTTTTGTTGAGCGGTGCCAGCTGAGTCTCCTGTTGCAATACCTACCCTGATTCGCTCTTTAGCAACCATATAGATTGCTTGTGCGGAGCTTGGTTTCAATACATCACTGAATCTAAGTAAACCTTCGAGCACCCCATCAACCACTACGCAAACTATGGAGTATCCGTTCTTAGTGTTCTCATCAGCATAAACAAGTTCTTGAACTTCCATCCGGATGTTTCTCTGTATTAGTAGAGACACTGATCCAACCAGGACCTGACGTCCAGCAACATTTGCTTCAACCCCATATCCAAGATGTTCTTGGAATTCTTTAGGTTTAGTGATCTTCAAGTTTGAATTGCTAGCTGATTTAGCGATTGCCTTGGCAAAAGCATGTTTAGACATGGATTCAACGCTTGCAGCTAATGCCAAAAGTTTATTCTCATCACCAAGTGTGGAATTCGCTGATAAGTGAACGGCATTGACTCCCGTTGGCGATTCTGTAAGCAGCCCACTTTTAGTGAAGAGCACTAAATCTAATTTCGCAGCGGCTTCAAATGCTTTGCGGTTTCTAATCAACAGCCCCGCAGCAGTGCCTGCTCTTAGCGCACTGGAGATAGTCACCGGGATAGTCAGCGCTAAAGCCTGCACATTAGTGAGAAGTAAAACAGCTGCAAAAACAGCTAGCTCATCGCTGATGTTCTCACCTGTATGAGGTGAAAGAACAACTGCTGCAACTGCCATAACTAAGACAAAGACAGGCCAGTACTTTGCAACTGAGGCAACAATCTTTTCTTTTCTAGATGTTTGTTTTTCAGCAGCCTCAATAAGTAGTTGAGCTTCATTAGATTCCCAAGGCTTCTTGGATACCTTTTCAACTCTTGCAGCAAACAAGGCAGTTAGTAATACAAGCGCTAGTGCTGCACCGAACTGGATCCAGATATCTGGGTTCAAGATAGCAGCGATAAGTAAACAAACCAGAGCCAGAGAACTAACCCCTAGTTGACCTAAAGCCTTAGGTAGTGCCTTCGCTTTAGGGGTTGCATTCTCGGTTTCGGTGTTCATAACCTAACAAGGTTACCCGAGCGACTAAGGTCTAAGCATGAAGATAACTAAGCAAGGACATGCCTGCCTAATCTTTGAAGAGCAGGGTAAAAAGCTAGTTCTAGACCCAGGTGCTTACAGTGAACCACAGGTAGGACTTACCGATGTTGTGGCTGTAGTAATCACCCACGCTCATGATGACCACTGCTTTGAAGCTCAACTAGACCGCCTACTAGCGACCAACCCAGACCTCATGATCTTTGGCCCTCCCCAGGTCTGCACACGTCTCGCTAACTACAACACCACTGCGGTTTACCATGGGGATCATTACCCAGTAGGACCCTTCACAGTTGAATTCATGGGTGATCTTCACGCTCAGATCCATCACAGCATTCCAGTTATTGAAAACAGAGCAGTTCTTATAAATGACCGAGTCTTCTACCCAGGAGATTCATTCACTCTGCCAGATAGAGAAGTTGAATTGCTGGCTGTACCAACAAGTGCCCCATGGCTCAAGATTGGTGAAGTGATGGATTTCGTAGCTGCAATCAAACACAAGAAATCCATCGCCACTCACAATGCCCTACTAAGTGATTTTGGTCATGCCCTAAACAATGGCCGAGTCAAACAGCTAACTGAAGCTCAGGGTGGTGAATTCACCTATTTACTAAATGGTGAATCAATTGAAATCTAGTTGCTTCTTACGTCCTGCGATTATGGTCTTCAAAGTTGCATTGCTGACTTTCTCATCCCAACCAAACCTTAGAGTTGCTTTATCCAACTCCCCCTGCTTGAGTTCAGCGCTAATTGTGCTGCCTAGATTTCCGTTTAGAAAGTAAATCGAATAGAAGTTCTTCCAGGCAGCCATTGCTAGAAACTTCTTACCCCTTACCTGAATGGTTGGTAATTGATAGCTCATGATTACCTCATCATCGGCTTTGGCTAGCTTCATCATTCGATCTCTAAGCTCAGTAAGAACCACTGAGTGCTCCTTAGGGAGCAGTTCAAAGTAAAGGTGAGCTTCGTTACGCTCTAGTTTTTGCATAGCCCTATTAAAGCAAAACAGCCAGACTAAAAAGTCTGACTGTCAAAGCTGGGGTACCAGGACTCGAACCTAGAACAAATGAACCAGAATCACTCGTGTTGCCAATTACACCATACCCCAAGGGATTTGCTTCGAGCTTTCGCTCGACTCCCCATTCTACCTAGGACTATAAACCTCGAGCAAACAGGCTAAGACGAGCAAGGGTTTCAGCCTTACCCAGGATCTCCATAGATTCAAATAATGGAGGTGAGATTCTCTTGCCTGAGATGGCTGTTCTAAGTGGCCCAAAGGCATTTCTAGGCTTCTGAGCCATCTCTTCAATGAGCTTCTGGTTCAAAACCTCTTGGATCTGAGCAGTCTCAAAAGAAGCTAATCCATCAAGAGCAGATATAGCTGCCTCGGTGATTTCCTTACTGTTTTCAGGTAACCCAGCCTTGGCATCGTCTTCAATAACGATTGCCTCAGAGGTTACAAACAAGAAGGAAAGCATAGGAACAGCTTCACTGAGAACAACAACTCGCTCCTGAATCAAAGGAGCAGCCTTGGTAAGTATCTCTAGCTCTGAAGAACTAACAGTCGAACCTAGAACTCCTGCTGACTGCAGATAAGGAATGATTCTCTTGGTGAATTCTTCTACTGATAAAAGTCTCAGGTGACTTGCGTTAATAGAGTCAGCCTTCTTCTGATCAAAGCGAGCAGGGTTAGGGTTCACATCTTTCACATCAAATGCCTGAACCATCTCTTCAAGAGAGAAGACATCTCTATCAGCACTAATGCTCCAACCAAGTAGAGATAAATAGTTCAGAAGTCCCTCAGGAATAAATCCACGGTCTCTGTGATGAAAGAGGTTCGATTCAGGATCTCTCTTAGAGAGCTTCTTGTTTCCCTCTCCCATAACAAATGGCAGGTGTCCGAACTGAGGAATGAACTTAGTAATACCTGCTTCATACATAGCGTTATACAAAGCAATCTGACGAGGAGTTGAAGATAAAAGGTCTTCGCCTCTAAGCACATGGGTAATCCCCATAAGAGCATCATCAACTGGGTTCACAAGTGTATAAAGCGGCTGACCATTAGGTCTGACCACAACAAAGTCAGGGAATGATCCAGTAGGGAAAGTGATTTCTCCTCTAACTAGGTCATTGAAAGTTATATCAACATCAGGGACACGAAGACGTAGAGCTGGTGTCCTACCTTCTGCTTTATAAGCAGCCTTCGCCTCTTCAGAGAGTTCTCTCTCTGAATTGTCATAACCTAGCTGAACAGCACGGCCGTTAGCTTTGTTTCTCTCATCGATTTCTTCTCCGGTTAGGAAGCTCTCGTAGATGTGGCCTGAAGCCTTTAGCTTCTCAATAACCTCAAGGTAGATATCTGTTCGTTCAGACTGTCTATATGGCTCATTAGGTCCCCCAACACCAACACCTTCATCCCAGTTCAAACCCAACCACTTCAGCCCATCAAGAATCATTTCAAATGACTCTTCACTGTCTCTTTCAACGTCAGTGTCTTCAATACGGAATACAAAGGTTCCACCGGTGTGACGAGCATAAGCCCAGTTAAACAGTGCTGTTCTAACTAGCCCTACGTGAGGAGTGCCGGTAGGAGAAGGACAGAAACGGACTCTAACATCAGATCCAGAAGCTGTAGTAAAAGGTGCAGTAATTAGGTTTGTCATAACTAGACAAGTCTAGATTACTTGGCCACAACCCTCCGGCTAAGCGTCCTGGACTTGAGTATCAATATGATGGAACTCGCTATAACCCAGGAAAGGATCAATGTGTATAAAAACAAGGCGAGCTGGCTCGGCATTGGCGTAATGACGACCACCCAAACGCTCCAACTCGTTTCAAGGTAATCCGTTCTAGAGAGAAATTGAGAAATAATGGCCGCCTCAATTAGAAATGTAACCGCCAAACTTGCTGCAGATCCCGGAGAGTGGCTTGCAAACAGTTGAATAATCACGTACAAGAATAAAAGAACGAATGCACTTAACAAGGCGAGAATTACTAATTGAGAGTAAGGACCAAACTCGTGAAGTTGGTTTTGAAAGAGGTAATTCTCACAGTCAACGCATTTCAAAGACTGCTCTTGTCCAAAAATCGTCGCAAGAGCAATCCATGAGCTGGTCCCGACAAAAATCAAAATTGCAAAAAACGGTCGCTGCGTTCTGGAAATGTAAATCGCCCACGCGTAGCTGTTTGTCAGAATAGGAATGAAAAACAACCAAAGCCCAATTTCACCCAAGCTCGAAGAATTAGAAACGATAATCCCAGAAATCACTATGCTGATGTACAAAGTTCCCAATTTGAGTGGATTACGGAATACTGATTTGGCTGATTGCCAGATAGCTCCGAAGGAAACGGAAGCAATGCTTACATTTTCACTTCTGGAATAATAGAAATCTGATTGAGTTGTTTCTATAAAATTTCGCCGCTCTTCCCCCTTGTCAAATGCCAAAGACAAGATTTTGACAAAAACGTTAAGCATGCTTTGCCTTCTTAGCAAAATTCTCGGATCTCGCCGTTCTGCCAGACAATTCTCGAGCGGCTATGAGTCCGGATTCTGTGAGTCTGTAGAATTTACGCCTCGGTCCTGTCCTCAAATTATCAACTTCCCAAGAACTTTCTACCCAGCCAAGCTTTTCCAATCGGGCTAGGATCGGGTACACAGTGCCTGTAAATAACCCCAATTCTTTAGCCAGAGCAAGTCCCCAAACGCTTATTTGCTTGCTCAGCAAAAATGCGATAACTTCTTCGGTCGGCCTTGTTAATCGCCCTAATTTTTCCAAACATGTTCCTGTCATTTGTGCCTCCGTTATTCTACATAGATAGTATAATTTAGGCATTAACTCAATCAAGGAAAAAATGGGATTTTACGCACTAAAGGCTCTATCGCTTTCAACTCTCGTACTTTCCAGCTTGGCTTACCTGCCTTCACCCGCCACAAGCGACGAATGGGTTCCGAACTCCTGCTCGGCTATTCAGGGAGAAAGCGAAGTAGCGCTTTGCACTGAAGGTCAAAATTTGCTCTATGTGCACGAAGAAGGTTTCGCAGTAGAAAAACCAGAACCCGGTTTTACATCGACAGTTAAAGTTTTTTACAAGGGTTCCACTTGGAAAAAGTTTTCCGCAACCACAAGCAAAGATGGTTATGTGTCGTTTGCTTTTGATTCATCATTGATACCGGATTTGATACTTACCCCTAGCGACAAACCCACTTTACTTGGAAACACCAACTGCGGCTCGCCTTCCTACCATAAGACATTTGGATGGCGCGTAAACCAGCCTTATGAATGGTGGTATAGAGAATTTAACCAAGCAGACTATCATTCACTTTACAGAGTGAAAGATGCCTTCCGAAAATGGGATCTTGGTGCAAACCGATGTAACTCGACCATTGTCAAGAATTCCTACACGCAAATTTACATGGGGAAAACGACTTTGAATCATCCCTATCAGGAGAACTTTTTCCTAGAGTCAACTTTTGATACTTGCCTTAATCCTGGATCAAAAGACATGGTTGCGTGGGCTACGATGCCAAGTGATACTTTGGCTGGTGCTTGCATTTACACGCCTTGGTGGGATGTTTTATTCTTTACCCCAGCTCGTTCTTCAATCATCATTAATTGGCTCCAACCTTGGTATACAGATCCAAGCCCTTCTGGATGCACCTTATCCAGATTTGACCTTCAAGCTGTCGTTACCCACGAAGTAGGTCACACATTGGGTTTAGATCACTTTAATCACGTGGGTCAGGCCATGTCTCCTGGGCAAGGCTATTGCGCTACAGACAAACGTGGGTTAGGTTATGGAGACGTGCATGGTGTTGCGAATTTATACCCCGCCAACTAGGACAACGCTACATTTTTTACTTGAGAATCCCCACAATCTAAAAAACAGGGTTAGTTAGAGACCCAATGCCCTCAACGGTTATCTCAACCGATTGACCAGACTCTATTTGGCCTATGCCTGCTGGAGTTCCAGTGAGGATTACATCTCCTGGTAGCAAAGTCATTGCTTGAGATACATGCTGGATGATCTTTGGAACCTTGTGAATAAGAAGGTCTATGGAAGCGTGTTGTCTAACTTCCCCATCAACACGAGTTTCTAACATCTGACCATCAACCACAAACTCTGTTTCAACCCAAGGTCCTAGTGGGCAGAAAGTGTCAAAGCTCTTAGCTCTTGTCCACTGAACATCTTTGTTTTGAATATCTCTTGCTGTCACATCGTTGGCGATAGTGAAACCCCAGACATAATCCAGTGCTTTATCTTCAGAGACATTTTTAGCTACCTGACCAATGACTATGGCTAGCTCACCTTCGTGATCTACTCGTTCAGATATCTTAGGTAGCACGATTGCTTCGCCTGGGCCGATGACTGTGGTTAGGGGTTTGATAAAGATAAGTGGCTCTGGAGGTAAATCTCCACCCATCTCAGCTGCGTGATCTGCATAGTTTTTCCCGATACAGATGATCTTGCTGGTTGGTAGGACTGGAGGTAGCAGTTGAACATCCTTTAGGGGAACTCTCTCCCCTGTTGTTTCATAGCCTTGAAATATTGGGTGACCTCTAAAGACAACTACCTCTGGTCCATCAACTACACCCCAAGAAACCTTGTCTTGGACTATGAACTTAGCAATTCTCATTAGCTGAGTTTGACCAACCAGTTGTGGCGATCTTCAATCAAACCGTATTGAATTCCTGTTAGCTCTTCACGAAGTGAAGCAGTAAGTGCACCTGGTTCTGGATTCTCAGGACCAATGCTGCCTTCCTTGGACTTGAACTGACCAACTGGTGTAATTACAGCAGCAGTGCCACAAGCAAATACTTCGATGATTTCACCTGAGTTATAGCCTTCACGGATCTCATCCAAAGTAACAGCACGTTCTTCAACTTTGATGTTTCTGTCTTTCAGTAACTGAATGATTGAGTCTCTAGTGATGCCTCGAAGAATCGTTCCATCAAGAGATGGGGTCACTACGTGACCATCTTTGTATACAAAGAAGACGTTCATGCCACCTAGTTCTTCAATGTATGTGTGAGTCTCAGCGTCTAGGAATAGAACCTGTGAACAGCCGTTCTCATAGCCTTCACCTTGAGCGAGCAAGCTAGCTGCATAGTTTCCACCGGTCTTGGCTTCACCTGTTCCGTATCTGCCTGCTCTTGCTGAATCTAAAGCAATCCAGATAGATACTGGCTTTAGTCCGCCTGTGAAGTATGGGCCAACAGGAGATGCAATAACTCGGTACTCAGCTCTGTGAGCTGCTCTAACACCTAGAAAGTTCTCTGCAGCAATTTCAAAAGGTCTAAAGTAAAGAGTCTTTTCATTTACTGGCTTTGGAACCCATGCACCATCAACTGAGATGAGCGCTCTAAGGCTTTCAACGAATACATCGATAGGTAGTTCAGGCAGTGCCATGCGGTGAGCAGACTTTTGCATTCTTGCACCGTTGGATTCAGGTCTAAAGGTATGAATAGAACCATCTTGATGTCTATAAGCCTTGATACCTTCAAAGATCTCTTGACCATAGTGAAGAACAGCACTTGATGGATCCATCATGATTGGGCCATATGGCTCAACTCGAGCATTCTTCCAACCATCTTCACGAGTCCACTCAATGATGACCTGGTGGTCAGTGAAGTTCACACCGAAGGCAGGGTTTTCAAGTAAAGCTTCACGCTGCGCATCTGGCATTGGATGGTCAGATTTGATGATCTTGAATTCCATGAGCTTCTCTTTCTAAAGTTGAGCGAAAATACTTTGAGCTATCTCAGCGGTACTTCTCTTTGCATCACCACGAGTTGATAGATCTATTGCTACTGCTCTCTCGATACGGGCAGCAGCAACTGGGTTACCTAGGTAATCCAACAACATCGCTGCTGACAACACAGCAGCAGTTGGATCAGCTAAACCTTTACCTGCAATATCGGGAGCTGAGCCATGAACTGGTTCAAACATTGAAGGGAATGCTCCAGTTGGGTTGATATTTCCTGATGCAGCAATACCAATTCCTCCACCAATAGCAGCAGCAAGATCAGTCAAGATATCACCAAAAAGATTGTCTGTGACAATGACATCAAATCGTTCAGGATCGGTAACCATGTAAATGGTTGCTGCATCAACGTGTTGGTAGTCCACACTCACTGCTGGGAATTCTTTAGCAACCTCATCAACAGTTCTTTGCCATAACCAACCCGCGTTGACTAGAACGTTGTGCTTGTGAACAAGAGTTAGCTTCTTACGCTCTCTATTGGCAGCTAGTTCAAATGCATATCTAACTGTTCTTTCAACACCGAATCTTGTGTTCACTGAAGTTTCATTAGCAACTTCGTTGTCAGTGCCAACACGAATTGATCCACCGTTACCCACATAAGCACCTTCGGTGCCTTCACGAACAACAACAAAGTCGATGTTGCCAGGCTCAGCCAGTGGGCTTATAACTCCTGGGTATAACTTGGTTGGACGAAGGTTGATGAAGTGATCGAAACTAAATCTAAGTTTTAGTAATAGTCCACGCTCTAGAACACCTGATGGAACACTTGGGTCTCCGATAGCTCCAAGCAAGATTGCATCATGAGTCTTTAGAGACTCCATGTCTTTATCGGTAAGGATTTCACCGGTAGCTGCATATCTTTTAGCACCTAGGTCATATTCTGTAGTTAAGTACTCAACACCTGAGCCACGAGTAGCTAGTTCCATAGCCTCAAGAGCAATAGCTGTGACCTCAGGGCCGATACCGTCGCCACCGATGACACCAATGTTTATTTGCTTAGACACTTGAGATTATTCCTACTCTTTTTTATATAACTTTACTTGAGAGAGGTATCTCTAGGCTGGTCGCTTGGCCAATAAAACCAAGGTAACTGAAGGCTTCAAGCCTTCTTTGGTCTGGATTTGACCATCTCTGTTCTCTAAGACCTCTATTTCAAGACCTGTGCCAGCTAGAGCTTGGCTAATGGTTTCAACATTAGGTAGTACTTGGGGATCTCTAGGTCCCCCAAAGCCACCTTCAAGATTGTCTCTGGAGTGCCAGACACCCATAAGAGTTCCGCCTGGAACTACATGAGCACTGAGTCTTTGAACAGCAGTAGCTAAATCATTTTCAGGAATCTGTAGATATGCAATCACTGCCAAATCAACTGGAGTGACTAGAGGAGTGAAACTCAGGGCATCAGCACAGTTGGAACTACATTTTTCTAAAACACCTTCTTCTTCAGCAAAAGCTAAATACTTACCCAGAGCAACTTCAGAGAAGTCAATGTTTTCAACTTGCCAACCGCGTTTAGCTAACCAAACACTGTTTCTACCTTCACCACCGGCTAGGTCTACTGCTCTCTTGTTTGTGCCATCAAGGTCTTTACAAAGCTCAACAACAAATCTGTTTTCGACCTTGGTGTAAATAAACTCTTCAGTTGAATACTTCTGATCCCAGGTGTTGGAATCCACTACGGGTTTACCCCAAGTGGAAGTACATTTTGTGCATCAGCAAAGTTTCCTAGGTTAACAACGTTTGGATAGCCAAGATCTCTCATGTATTCAACAGCTAGTGCTGCCTGCTCAGGTGTCTCACCATAGATGTATACAGCTCCCTCTTTCTTGATGGAGACTGCTGTGACAATAAAGTCACCTAGTTCAATATCGATGTTTACGGCACCTACGATGTGAGAGGTATTGAAGGCCTCTGCGGTACGAGTATCAATAATTGCTGTGACGTTATCCATGCTTAGTTTGCCTGGAGCGCATGCGCTAAGCGTAGTTAGTAAAACAATCGCTACTAGAGCAGCTAAAGATGCCTGCAGTTTCTTCATTTCAACCCTTTCAAGTACGTGTTTCAAGAATAACCCAACAAGATTTAGTTAAGATATAGGAAAGATAGGAGCCCTCATGGCAACCGAAGTAACCCTTGATGAACTAGCCGATGTGATCGACCGTGGCGGCTTTGTCCTAGATGTTAGAGAAGACCATGAATGGCAAGAGGGCCATGTGCCAAACGCCCACCACATTCCTATGAATGAAGTGGCAGAAAATCTAGACAAACTTGATGATGGGGCAAGAATCTTCATCATCTGCCGCTCAGGTGGAAGATCAATGACTGTGGCTAACTACCTAGAAGCCCAAGGCTATGACGTAGTTTCGGTAGCCGGAGGAACTGATGGCTGGGCTGATTCAGGTCGCGACCTGTCTTTTGAAGAAAGCCTTTAGTCAAGCTTTAGATCAATAGCCTTTAGAACATCTGCTTCAATGGCAACTCTCACTGCCTCAAGAACATCAGCATCAACTTTTGAATCAACTGTAATCACAGAGAGTGCTTTGCCACCCTTGGAGTTTCTAGCAATCTGCATTGCAGCGATGTTGATGTTGTTTTCAGCAAATGCTTTTCCATAAACAGCAACAATGCCTGGTCTGTCTGCATAGACCATCATCACTAGATGTTCAGCCATAGCAATTTCAACATCGTAACCATTGAGGTTAGTGATCTTCTGCTGAAGCTTAGGTCCAATAACAGTTCCTGATACTGAAGATGTAGTTCCATCAGCTAGGACTGCTCTAATGGTTGTGACGTTTCTATACTCATCACTGTTTGAATCAACTGAGAGCTTTACTTCTACTCCCCTAGATTCAGCCATCAACGGCGCATTCACATAAGAGACTTGCTCAGTTACAGCGTTCTGATAGAAACCCTTTAGACCAGCAAGCTTTAGAACAGAAACATCTAGAGATGCAATCTCTCCTCTAACTTCAACTTCAATAGAACTTACATTGCCGCCTGAAATAGCGAAGAGCAACTGGCCCATGTTTTCCATGAGTGATATGCCAGGTCTAACAGCAGGATCAATGACTCCACCGGCAACATTCACGGCATCTGGCACTAGATCTCCAGCCAGAGCAAGTCTTACGCTCCTAGCTACTGAGATTCCAGCCTTCTCTTGAGCTTCATCTGTTGATGCTCCAAGGTGCGGGGTAACAATAATGTTTTCTAGTTCGAGTAAAGGTGATCCTGTTGGTGGTTCGTTCACGAACACATCTAAACCTGCTCCAGCGATACGGTTTGACTTCAATGCTGCATAAAGAGCATCTTCATCGATGATGCCTCCGCGAGATGCGTTAACAATACGAAGATTTGATTTGGCAATCGCGAACTCTTCAGTTGCAATAAGTCCTGTTGTTTCAGGAGTCTTAGGAATGTGAATAGTGATGAAGTCTGATCTCTTCATTAGTTCTTCTAAAGAAACAAGCTCAACACCCATTTGCTCAGCTCTTACCTGAGTCACATAAGGGTCATAGCCAATCAAGGTAGTTCCAAAACCACTTAGTCTTTGAGCCACAAGAGTTCCAATACGGCCTAGACCAACAATTCCAATGGTTTTCTCATATAGTTCCACACCAGTGAACTTAGATCGCTGCCACTTACCTGCCTTGAGCGAAGCGTTAGCATCAGGCACAAACCTTGCCAAAGAGAAGATGTGAGCAATAGCCAGTTCAGCTGCTGAAATCACGTTGGAGGTTGGAGCATTCACGACCATTACACCTGCATTGGTGGCTGCCTTGATGTCTACGTTATCTAGACCAACACCAGCACGAGCAATGACCTTCAGGTTAGGAGCTGCTGCGATAGCCTCCGCGTCAACCTGTGTAGCTGATCTAACCAAGATTGCATTAGCAGTAGCTAAGGCTTCAAGAAGTGCTTTGCGGTCAGTGCCATCAACGTTACGAACCTCAAAGTCAGGTCCAAGAGCTTCAACGGTTGCAGGTGAAAGCTCTTCAGCAATAAGAACAATTGGTTTAGACAAGGTATAGATCCTCGAAGTTAGTTGGGTTTGGTGTTTGCTGCAACAGCGAAGCGTGCTTCAATCTTACCCAAGCCATGACTAGTCTTTTACTGTGACTGAACGTATCTTCTATGCCGCCATCTCAACCGATGGCTATCTAGCCGGCCCTAATGGGGATATGTCCTGGGCTGAGAAGTACCTTTCTTCTGGTGAGGACTACGGTTATTTCAGTCTCGTTAGTACCTCTTCAGCCATATTGCTAGGGCGAGCAACCTTTGACTTTGAGATCGAAAGTGGCGTTCAGGGCCCTAGACCCCTGCCCACCTATGTGCTTACTCACATCCCTGAACTCTATGAAGATGTGGTCCAAGAGAACATCTATTTCACCGGTGGTGAAATAGAGCGAGTAGTTGAACTGATCGAAGAGAACCATCCAGGCAGATTATTCATCATGGGTGGAGCTGATGTTGTCAGACAGCTAATTGACGCAAACCTAATCGACACCATGAGATTGTTTGTCTGCCCAGAGGAGCTAGGTGATGGTGTCAAAGCTTTTGAAAGTGATTCCATCTACGACAAGTTCAAGCTCCTAGATGAGAAACAGTACGTCTCAGGAATTATTGAAGAGGTTTACCAGCGCGCCAACTAAATCAAAGTTGTCGTGTTTATTAAGTTGGTTAGCTCAGCGGTACAGTAAATCATCAACAAAGTTCCAAGGCGATAGAACCAACCCATGTTTGGTTTTTCATAGAATCTAGGTTCGCCCTCGGCACCGTGACGCCCGAACAATTTCAAAATACTCAGAATCAGCGTAGGTATTGGAAGAAGAACAAAACCAATCTTTGCAAGATCAGGTGTCTCCTGGAACACGCCAGTGATAGCCATTAAGGCCACCTGCCCCAACCACAAACTCACGCAAAGATTTACTAAACCTTGCGGCAATAAATGATAAAGCGTTCTTGAGTTAGGGAACTTACTTTGAAAGAGTGCTAACAAGTTCGGTAGTACGAAAATGAAAGCTCCAACAAATAAGTGCCAGCTAACCCCGATTAGTGCTGCGGCAATGAATGAAAATGTTGCTGCTCGCAAAATAGTTGAGATGACAAGTTGAATCGTTGGTGGTTTAGGCAAGTCGTAAACTTGAACAGAAGCTGTTCGATCAGGGAAATATCTGCCAGCTAATTCTTCCAATGTGACGCGCAAAATCATCGCAATTGCAACAACAATTGGTATAACTTGACCAAGCTCCTGAACAGGTAGCGCAATTCCTGCAAAGATTGGAAGCAGCCCAACTATTTGATAGGAAGCCCAAGCAGCAAGCATTGGCGCAACAAAGTAGTCCAGTAACCTTTCCCAAGCGTAAGAAGACCCTGGAGTCACTTCTCTTCTTAGGGACCTGAATGCTCCTGAAATAACTCTTGGCACAACTCCTAGGGCGATTATTCCGAATAGGAATCGAATATCCGCAGGAGTATTCAATCCAGCTGTGATGGCAAGGCCTATTGCCAAAGTTGCCGCACCTAGGAATCCAGCTAAGACATCGAAAGCACCGATGACAACTATTGCAGTGATAATCAAGGTGCTAGGAAGGACAAGCAACCCGCCAGCCTGAGTCACTCCAACTGCTCCAGCCAAGACAGAAATTACAACTAGCAATGCAGAAAAGCTACCAATCATGGCTCGAAGATAAGAACCATCTGAGAATATTTTTGCACCAATAGGCAGGACACGAGCAAAGCTCTTAGCAATCTGCTTCGGTGGGTTATCTAAAGCCACAATCAGAGGCAAACTCCAAACCATGAGTCCGTCACCCCATCGACCTGACGAACTAAAGTTCGCGGCGTCGTCAAATTTTCCCTTACTAAAGTCTCGGATGCTTTCGGTTTGCTCCGCAGATTCAACTTTTTCATTGGCTTTATCAGCTGAAGATCCCTTTGCTTCTGCCCTAGCACCACCGCTTGAACCTGAACTTGATGATGAGCCAGAAGATCCGCCGGCTGCAGCACCACCGGCAGCGCTTGCTGCTCCTGCAGCTCCAGCCACAGCAGCACCTGCTGCGGCAACTGCACTAACCAGAGTGATTGCAGCTACAGTTTTTTCTGCAACACCAACAGGGTCATCTTCAACAGGGTTGATTGCCTCGAATGGTCTTGGATCAACATACTCTTCAGCCTCAGGCACAACTTCTGGTTCAGGCTCAGGAAGAACCTCTACCTCTGCGGCAGGAACATTTAGTGTTGCCATTGATCTAGCGGATTGCAACTCGCCTTGATTTGAAAACGTGACAACTTCAACAGAGTAATCCGAGCCTGGTAATAACTCTTCAAAGGTGCAGGTAAACACATCTGAGGCAACGGTGCAACTGTTTGTTTGACCTCCAGAAATCAACTCCACTAGGTAACCCGAAATTGCGCTACCGCCATCATTTATCGATTGATCCCAAGTAACTACGGCAGTTGTATTGTTCAGACTGACATTTACACTGGCTGGAGCTTTTGGCGCTACAGGGAAAACCTTTAGTGTTTTTGTTGTTTGCGCAGACAGATAGTTGTCAGTTGCGGCAATCTGAGCTTGGACCAAACAATCACCTGCTCGAAGTGCGGTCAGCAATCCTGTGCTGGCATCGATAGTGCAGATTTCAGATGAGTCTTCTGCGGTAAATGACACTTGGCCTTCACCCGAGGAAACTGCGACTTCAGCGCTATAAGGCTCACCATAAGACCAAGCAGAGCCCGGACCAGGAAGCCAATTCAGAGTTCTTGGGGCTTTATTCACCTGAACATTTACATTAACGATTTCTGTGCGATAGGTGATTAGGTCATCTGGGGTGAACAACAATTGAGCTGAATATGTGCCAGCGGCAGGCTGCTCATTTGGCGCAGTAAATGTAAATGAACCAGTAGTATCGGCAGATCCTCCAGTAATTGCTGAGGCTGACAATTTCTGTCCAAACGTGATGGCAGAAAGCTGAGGTGTGACCACAACTGGTTTAAGCACACCTGTGCCAATTGTCTGCTTGACAACTTCGGTTGGTGAAGAACTAAGCCTTCCCTCATCGCTGTCTGCCGTAACTATAATCGAGTATTCACGGCCTGCTGGAAGTGCCTTGAGTTCACAACTCAGTTGTGGAGCATCCACTTCACAAGTATGAAATTCCCCTAGGTTATCTATGGCTGTGACCGAATACTTAGTGATAGCTGATCCACCATCACTTGAAGGCTTATCCCATGACACACTAATGTCTAAGCCATCAAGAATCGTGCTAACGTTTCTCGGCACTGATGGGGCACTCGCCGGCAACTGCCAAGGTGTAAATGTGTTGTTTTTTGTAAAAGCTTCTTTTGGAATAGGTAGCCATTGGTCTCCTTGTATGGCTTGCAAGGTGCTACAGGCACCACCACCCCACTCGAAGAACCAAGCATCCAGTTTCTGCGGCTTATTTGCAATGAACTCATGCTGGACTTCACTTCCACTGCAACCTTTTAAAGTCCAATCATCAATTACAGTTTCACCATCTAGGGTTAGGTGAAAACCATCATCTGCAAGTGCTTGTAGCGTCACGGTCTCCGTCCTTGGCCAGGTCAAATAGCCAGAGTAGTGAATCATCACGAAGTCGCCATCACAACCCGCGACCACACCGCCAAACTCTGAATCAAAGTCATGGTTGATTGATTGAACTGAGCTCCATGTATCCACATTTATGGTGGCGCACAGTACGTAGTCGGGTTTACGCTCCGGATAAGAATCAATCTTGTAAACATCGACCTTAAGTCCAGGTACTGGATCTGAAACTTCTGGAGTTTCGTCGGTAGAAAAGTTGAAGTCGACTGCGTAGTTAGTTCCAACAGTGCCGTTAGGAAACTCGGATTGATTGGTGTACTTATAGAAACCATTGATCACTGTCAGTGGCCCAACACTTTGATTAGGAAAGGCATTTCCAGCAAATCCATAGGTGGCACCGTAAACAGAAACCGTAAATGTTTGACCAGCAGCAATCTTCACTGGATTGTCTAAGACCACACTCTGCCAACCACTGGCTGATTCATCCGTGAAGTCTTGTCTACCTAAAAGTGTTCCGTTTGCTGACCAGACTTGTGCTGAATGAGGGCTCGTATCTTCTTGGTATTTGTAGAAATATACACGCTTGACCCAGCCTTCTTCACTTGAAGTAACTCGAACTCCAAGCTCAAGTGGAGATACCGCTCCTAACGTTCTTGGCTGAAAGCCTTCCATAAGCCGAATGGTGTTAGCAGGAAGAGCAGATGCTTCGCTAATTGGAATCCAAGCTGGAAGAGACAAAAAGCCTGCAACAGCAAGAACTACGGTCGCTTTTCTAAAAAGAAGAGCAAAAGACTTGAACATGATCACACCAATACATTCAGGGAACTTCATAAAAACGCATATTTTCAAAAAGTCTTGCGACTTATTGTAGTGATGCGAAGTTACAAAATTGGCACTTAAATAGTGAATTCCCGAGTAAATTACTCGGGAATTCACCTTGCTAATCATTTCTAGCGAGCTGCTTTACCTTCTTGGTACTCATCTGAGTTCTTGATCCAAGAGAAGAGCTTACGTAGGCCACGGCCAACAGCTTCGATTGGGTGAGCTTCGCCCTTTGCTCTTAGAGCTAGGAACTCTGGAGCTCCTGCATCCTGGTCAGCAACAAAGCGGTTAGCGAAAGTGCCATCCTGGATATCAGTTAGAACATCGCGCATACGCTCTTTAACCTCTGGGCCAATAACTCTAGGACCTGAGATGTAGTCACCGTATTCAGCTGTGTCAGATACTGACCAACGCTGCTTTGCAATTCCACCTTCATACATAAGGTCAACGATTAGCTTTAGTTCGTGCAGAACTTCGAAGTATGCAACCTCAGGCTGATAACCAGCTTCGATTAGAGTTTCGAAACCGTACTGAACCAACTGTGATGCTCCACCACAAAGAACTGCCTGCTCACCGAATAGGTCAGTCTCAGTTTCTTCGGTGAAAGTTGTCTTGATAGTTCCAGCTCTGGTTCCACCAATAGCTTTTGAATATGAAAGAGCTAGTTCCATTGCGTGACCTGTGAAGTCCTGCTCAACAGCAACAAGGTTAGGAACACCTCTACCGTCTTGGTATTCACGACGAACAATGTGTCCAGGACCCTTAGGAGCTACCAGGAAAACATCAACATCAGCCGGTGGCTTGATGAACCCGTAACGGATTGAGAATCCGTGACCAAAGACGAGAGCCTTACCTGAAGTTAGGTTTGGAGCGATCTCGTTAGCGTAGATGTCTCGCTGACGTGGGTCTGGAGCAAGAATCATGATTACATCTGCCCACTGAGCAGCCTCTGCAACAGGTAGAACCTTAAGTCCTGCTTGTTCTGCCTTAGCCTTGCTTGCTGAACCTTCTTTTAGGCCAACCACAACATCAACACCTGAATCCTTCAGGTTTAGTGAGTGTGCATGTCCCTGCGAACCGTAACCGATAACGGCTACCTTCTTCGCTTGAATAAGCGCTAGATCGGCATCCTTGTCATAAAAGATTTCAGCCATTTGTTTTCTCCTTGTTTGTTATTTGAAATTACTTAAGAATCTTCTCGGAAATTGACTTTGAACCACGTCCAATAGCCAACACACCTGACTGCACCAATTCCTTGATGCCGAAAGGTTCGAGAACTTTTAAGAATGCTTGGCACTTAGCTGTTTCGCCAGTGACTTCAATGATGAGAGCATCGCTCGCGACGTCGATGACGCGGGCACGGAATAAGGTTACTGCCTCTAATACCTGTGAACGGGTAGCGGCATCAGTCTTCACCTTGATAAGCATGTGATCGCGCTGAACAGTAATCTCAGGTTCTAGTTCAACAACCTTGATTACGTTGATTAGCTTGTTTAGCTGCTTAGTTACCTGCTCCAAAGGAAGACCTTCGACACTCACAACAACAGTGATACGAGATAGTCCTTCAACTTCAGTGGTTCCTACAGCCAAAGACTCAATGTTGAATCCACGACGAGCAAAAAGACCTGCTACACGGGTTAGTAGACCTGGACGGTCTTCTACTAGAAGAGATAGTACGTGGTGTGACATTTACTCCTCCTCCCCTTCATCCCAAACGGGTCTGGTATCTCTAGCAAACTGAACAGCATCGTTAGATAGACCAGCTGGAACCATAGGCCATACCATTGCATCTCTTCCAACAATGAAGTCAATGACAACAGGACGGTCATTGGTAGCAATTGCTAGCTTGATAGCTGCATCAACATCTTCTTCTTTTTCAACTCTGATACCAAGGCAGCCATAGGCTTCAGCTAACTTCACAAAGTCAGGAACCATCATGGTGTCTGTTCCAGTGTTTAGATCGGTATTTGAATATCTTGAGTTATAGAACAGTGTCTGCCACTGTCTAACCATTCCAAGGGAAGAGTTGTTAATGATGGCAACCTTGATTGGAATGTTGTTGATGGTGCAGGTAGCCAACTCTTGGTTAGTCATCTGGAAACAACCATCGCCATCAATTGCCCAAACTAAACGCTCAGGTTCAGCAACCTTTGCACCCATTGCTGCAGGAACTGCATAACCCATAGTTCCTGCTCCACCTGAGTTCAACCATGAGTTAGGACGTTCATACTGAATGAACTGGGCTGACCACATCTGATGTTGACCAACACCGGCTGCAAATACTGCCTCTGGTCCAGAGATTTCACCAATACGTTTGATGACGTACTGTGGTGACATCTTGCCATCATCAGGCTGGGTGTAGCCAAGTGGGTAGCGAGTGCGAAGGTCATTCAGGAATGTCCACCACTCAGCTATGTCAGGCTTAGTTCCTTTTAGTTCAGAGATAAGTTCTGCATTTAGTTCGGTTAGAACTTCTTTTACATCGCCAACAATTGGCACATCAGCAAAACGAATCTTGCCAATTTCTGCTGGATCAATGTCGACGTGAATAACTTTTGCTCCGACAGCAAATGTTTTTACCTGACCTGTTACACGGTCATCAAAACGAGCACCTAGGGTAATCAAAAGATCGCTCTTCTGTAATGCAGTAACTGCAGGAACAGTTCCATGCATACCTGGCATACCCAGGTTCTGTTCGTTTGAATCAGGGAAAGCCCCGCGAGCCATAAGAGTTGTAACTACCGGAGCACCAATAATCTTTGATAGCTCAAGAAGTTCTTTGGATGCACCGGCTCTAATTACTCCACCACCAACATACAAAACAGGACGCTTAGATTCCATAATCATTTGAGCTGCAGCTTGAACCTGCTTACCGTGTGGCTTAGTTACTGGCTTGTAACCAGGAAGATCTACCTTAGGTGGCCAAACAAATTCCATCTTGCCTGTTTGAGCATCTTTAGCAATGTCAACAAGCACAGGTCCTGGGCGTCCAGTAGTTGCAATCAATACTGCAGCAGCTAATACACCTGGAATGTCTTGGGCATTGGTCACTAGGAATGA
>CANLDE010000012.1 GCA_947489235.1 Micrococcales bacterium | reverse complement strand
CCAAACATTAAGAAGGCTCAGAGACTTAACTTCGCAACATATCTAAACGCCTATGAAGATCTAGTAAAGCGTGCAAGAGATAACAAGCTAACTGCTGAAGATTTTGCAGGAACAACCGTTTCTCTAACTAACCCAGGTGGAATTGGAACTGTTCACTCAGTACCAAGACTTACTAAGGGTCAGGGTTGCATCGTAGGTGCAGGAGCTCTTGACTACCCTGCTGAATTCCAGGGCATGAGTGAAGAGCACTTAGCCAAGATTGGTGTTAGCAAGGTTATTACTCTTACCTCCACCTATGACCACAGAGTTATCCAAGGTGCTGGATCAGGTGAGTTCCTTAGAAAGATCAATGAACTACTTCTAGGTGAACGCGGTTTCTACGATGAGATCTTTGCTGACCTACGTATTCCTTACGAACCTATTCGTTGGGCTACTGATTTTGAAACTACTGACTCAGATAGCAGAAGTAAAGAAACTAGAGTTCAAGAGCTAATCAACGCTTACCGTGTTCGCGGTCACCTAATGGCTGACATTGATCCTTTGGAATACCAACAGAGATCACACCCAGACCTTGATGTTCTAACTCACGGTCTAAGCCTTTGGGATCTTGATAGAACCTATAAGACTGGAGGCTTTGGCGGTAAGTCAAAGATGATGGTTAGAGATGTTCTAAAGATCCTTCGTGATTCATACTGCCGAACAGTCGGTATTGAATACATGCACATCCATAACCCAGCTGAGCGTAAGTGGATGCAGGATCACCTTGAGGTTCCTTATGTGAAGCCTTCTCGTGATGCCCAACTTCGCATCCTTGAAAAGCTAAACGAAGCCGAAGCTTTTGAAACCTTCCTGCAAACTAAGTTCGTAGGACAAAAGCGTTTCAGCCTTGAAGGTGGAGAATCAACCATTGCTGCCCTTGATGCAATCTTGCAGGCAGCAGCTGACCACCAACTAGACGAGGTAGCAATTGGTATGGCTCACCGTGGTCGACTAAATGTTCTTACCAACATTGCAGGTAAGACCTACGGTCAAGTCTTCAGAGAGTTTGAAGGTAACACCGACACCAAGACTGTTCAAGGTTCAGGCGATGTGAAGTATCACTTAGGCACCTCTGGTGTGTTCACAAGTGCAACCGGTAACACCACAAAGGTTTATCTAGCAGCTAACCCTTCTCACCTAGAAGCAGTGAACCCAGTTCTTGAAGGTATCGTTCGAGCAAAGCTTGACCGTATCGATAAATCACCAAATGAGAATCCAGTACTGCCTATCTTGATTCACGGTGATGCTGCATTCGCAGGTCAAGGTGTTGTTCCTGAAACTCTAAACATGATGAGTCTTAGAGGTTACAGAACTGGTGGAACTGTTCACATCGTGATCAACAACCAGGTTGGTTTCACTACTCCACCTAACATGTCTCGTTCAACTGTTTATGCAACAGACATCGCTAAGGGAATCCAGGTTCCAATCTTCCACGTGAATGGTGATGACCCAGAGGCAGTGTTCAGAGTTGCACAACTTGCATTTGATTATCGACAGACCTTCGGCAAGGATGCGGTCATTGACCTAGTTTGTTACCGTCGTCGTGGTCACAACGAAGGTGATGATCCTTCGATGACACAGCCACTTATGTATAACTTGATTGAAGCTAAGCGTTCAGTTAGAACTCTGTATCTAGAGTCTCTAGTTGGTCGCGGAGATATCACTCGTGAAGAGTTCGAGCAGTCAAACGCTGATCTACAGGCAAAACTTGAAAAAGCTTTCACTGATGTCCATGAAGCGATGGCTCAGCCAATTGAACTAGTTTCAAGACCTCAGGGTATTGGAACCACGGCTAGCGATCACCCAGAGATTAACCATGAAACACGTATCTCTAAGGACATAGTTGAACTAATTGGTAATGCACACAGCAACCTACCTCCTGCATTTAACGTCCACCCTAAGCTTCAGCAGTTACTTGCTAAGCGTGTGGAAATGTCTCGAGATGGCGGCATTGACTGGGGCTTTGGAGAACTGCTAGCCCTCGGATCACTTCTTGTTGAAGGTGTAAACGTCCGTATGTCAGGTCAAGACACCAGACGTGGAACATTCGTTCAGCGTCACGCAGTCTTCCACGATCGTGAGAATGGTCAAGAGTGGATTCCACTTAGAAACCTTTCAGCTGAGCAATCCAAGTTCTACATCTACGACTCACTTCTGAGCGAGTACGCAGCTATGGGCTTTGAGTATGGTTACTCAGTTGAGCGTAAGGATGCACTTGTTCTTTGGGAAGCCCAGTTCGGTGACTTTGCTAACGGTGCTCAAACCATCCTCGATGAGTTCATCTCCTCTGCAGAACAGAAGTGGGGTCAGCACTCTTCACTAGTTCTACTTCTACCTCACGGTTACGAAGGTCAGGGACCTGATCACTCATCTGCTCGTATCGAAAGATACCTGCAGCTATGTGCTGAAAACAACATGACTGTTGCTCAGCCATCAACACCTGCTAACCACTTCCACCTACTTCGCCGTCAAGCATATGCAAGACCTAGAAGACCGCTTATTGTCTTCACACCTAAATCAATGCTGAGACTCAAGGCAGCTTCATCTAAAGTTGAAGACTTTACTAACGGCACCTTCCAACCGGTTATCGATGATGAGCGAGGACTAAACAAGGCAAGCGTGAAGAGAGTTCTATTCTGTTCAGGCAAGGTCTATTGGGATCTATTGGCAGAAGCTGAAAAGCGTAACGACCAGCACACAGCAATCGTTCGCGTTGAGCAGTTATACCCAACACCGGTTGATGAGATCAAAGCAACATATGCTCAGTATCCAGGAGCGGAGTTGTTCTGGGTTCAGGATGAACCAGCTAACCAGGGTCCTTGGACATACATTGGTCTATTCCTACCTAAATACATGGGTGGTCAGGTTGCTCAACTAGTTTCAAGACCAGCTAGTGCATCTCCTGCAACTGGATCAGCGAAGCGTCACGCTGTTGAACAAGCTGATCTAATCGAGAGAGCATTTAACTAAATCATGGAAGAGCCACGTCGTAACATACGCATCGTCATCATTGGTGACGACATCGTTGGTGCAGGTGGCGATCCTAAAGGTTTAGGTTGGGTTGGTCGTGTTATCGCTAAGACTCAGAGTGATTACCCAAAGATTGACTTCTATGTGCTTTCAACTCCTGAGATATCAACCGCTCAGCTAAGTGACCAGTGGCTTGAGGAAGCATCCAAGCGTTTTGCATCTGACACCGATAACCGTTTGATAGTCGCCTTGAACTCAAATGACATCAATGCCGGAATCACCATGTCAAGATCTCGTTTGAACCTAGCTAACATCCTTGACACAGCCATCAGCAAAGATGTGAAACCTTTCGTACTCTCCCCTATTCCAAGCCGAAATCCTCAGTTGAACTATGACATCGAGCACTTAGCAGCTGGATTCGAAGATGTTGCTTCAAGAAGAAGCCTGCCTTTTGTGGATGCATTCAGACCCCTGATTGATCACCCTGGTTTCAACGAGGAAATAAGAAACTCTCAGTTTGGCCTGCCTGGTCAACTAGGCCACGGTCTGCTCGCTTGGTTAGTTCTCAACCAAGGTTGGTATAGCTGGCTGGATCTTCCAGAGCAAGAGATATAAGAAAAATCCCCGCCACTTGGACGGGGATTTCTTTTTCAGATCTCTGATTGAAGCCGACTTTGCATTTTGGATGCAAAACTCGTCTGAGCTTCCATCGATGAACTAGTAATAATCTTGGATATTTTGCTTTCGATTGCATACTCTTTCTGACAAGCTTGGCAATCCTCTAGGTGATCTAGAACCTTAGTTCTTTCATTTTCTTCAAGTTCATTTGCTAGGAAATCAAAAACTTTTCCTAGAGTGTATTCACAGTTCTTTTCTGACATCTAATATCCCTTTACTTTTTCTTATCTTCATCTACGCCGATTCCGTAACCAGCTGCGATTTCTTTCAACGCTTCGTGCAGCTTTTCACGGGCACGGGAAACTTTCGAACCGACAGTGTTTTGCTTGAGCCCAAGCAAATCTGCGATTTCTTTATTGCCCAGACCAACAATGAATTTTTGGAAGGCAACATCACGGAACTCTTCATCAAGTGAGTCGACTGCAGCTTCGATCTCAGCGATACCGAACTTCTCGATAACTTGCATTTCAGGAGAGTTCACTAAATTCTTGATAACGAATTTGTCGAAGCCATGGTTCACGACACCGTCTTCGTTCTCGTAAGCATATTCCTGCTTTTCATCAAGCTTTGTCTGCTTGATTCCAGAGGAGATCAGCTGTCGAGCTGCAATGGTAAACATCCATGCTTTTGGACCATGACCTAGATCAGTGAATGTGTCCCAGGACTTGAAGGCTCTAATGAGTGCTTCTTGGGCGATGTCTTCTCCGCGTTCGCGGTTGCCAGCTCTAGAAACACAGAAGCGGCGGATATCCTCAAAATAGAGTGAGGCTGCCTCTTCGAATGACTTGCTCTGAGGGGCGTTTTCTTCTGGGGTTCCCATTTGGTTACTCATCGATTGTGAGTTTAGTAGTTCTGATTGGTGATTGCTGCTAATTCTGGCAGCTGCACGATAGACGTGACGACGTGGAGCTAGTAGTGTTGCGTTCTCTGTAATGTAAATAAGCATCTTCCTTAGGGTCGTTTTGCTCGGGATTGAGCGATTTAGTTCTCTATGGCACCGCTAAAGCATGCCGTTAGAATAGGAAACACATGACGGACCACATTTATTCCCGCCCGGCTAAAAGTCCTTGGCTTGCCCCAACAATTCAACATGCCATTTCTGGATCTGTCTCGTTGCCAGGCTCTAAGTCTCTAACCAACCGCGAATTAGTGCTATCTGCCCTTGCTTCATCACCCAGCCGCCTTAGAAACCCTTTAGATTCAAGGGATTCCCAGCTGATGATTGAGTCCCTGATGACTCTTGGGACTCAAATCAACGCCAGCGAAAGGAGTGACATTTATATAGTCCCACCTACCACTGACATTGAGACTGCTAGCCCCCTCAAGGCCCGCATCGACTGCGGATTGGCTGGAACAGTGATGCGCTTCGTGCCGCCAATGGCTGCCCTTTTTGCAGGTGAGATCACCTTTGATGGGGATGAAGCTGCTCGTAGAAGGCCTATGAAGACCACAATTGACTCCCTAAGAGCATTGGGCGTGTCTGTTGAAGATCAGGGAACTGGTGCTCTCCCCTTTACTATTGCTAGCTCAGGCGAAATTGAGGGTGGCTACCTTGAGATAGATGCCAGCGCCTCAAGTCAGTTTGTCTCAGGGTTATTGCTTGCCGCTCCAAGATTCACCAAGGGTTTAGAACTTAGGCATAGCGGCAAAGATTTGCCGAGCCTTCCTCATATTGAAATGACTCTAGAGTGCCTCAGACAACGAGGAGTAAAAGTATCGCAACCGGAAGAGACTCTTTGGATTGTTGAACCTGGTCCAATAGCCGGTGGAGAAATAAGTATTGAACCTGACCTATCTAATGCAGGCCCTTTCCTAGCAGCTGCTCTTGTTCTAGGCGGATCAGTGAACATCAGGAGCTGGCCTGTAAGAACGACTCAGGTTGGAAAACACTTTGTTGAGATTCTTACCGCAATGGGTGCAAGTTTCGAAAGAAAAGGTGATGACTTAGTTGTCACTGGAACTGGCAAGATAAAGGGAATTGATATTGACCTATCTATTGGTGGCGAATTAGCTCCAGTTGTAGTGGCTTTAGCAGTTCTTGCAGATACTCCTTCTCGAATTACAGGAATTGCTCACCTTAGAGGACATGAAACAGATCGCCTTTCTGCTCTCACGACAGAGATAAACAATATCGGTGGACATGCTACAGAGCTTGAAGATGGCATAGCTATTGAACCAAGTGCTGCATTGCATGCAGGAACTTGGAGTACATATGAAGATCACCGGATGGCAACTGCAGGAGCGATCATTGGACTTAGAGTGCCAGGGATAACTATTGAAGATGTGAGTGTGGTTAGTAAAACCATGCCAGAGTTTGTGTCCCTTTGGAATGATCTATTGGGGATCAAAGCTTGAGTTGGTTGTATGAGCCAGAACCCGGCCAGCACGATATCGACGAGAGTGATATCAGGTTTAGACCAAACCCTAAGGGCAATAAGCCTAGAACCAAGACAAGACCAACACATAAAGATGCACCTATTGGAATGGTAATCCAAGTTGATAAAGGTCGATACACCATCATTGTTGATGAAGCTCGAGAGATAACAGCAACTCTTGGTAAAGAACTAAGAAAAGAAGGAGTTGCTGTTGGTGACCTAGTTGCCCTCGCAGGTGATACCTCTGACACCGTAGGTGCACTATCTCGCATTGTTCGAGTAGAGCCAAGAACTTCACTCTTAAGAAGAAGCGCTGATGACAGCGATCAGGTCGAGCGAGTAATGGTTGCCAATGCAACCCAGATGCTAATTGTGGTAGCTATTGCTAATCCTGAACCTAGAACAAGATTGATAGACCGATACCTAGCGGCAGCATTCGATGCAGGACTTAGTCCAGCCCTATGTATAACCAAGGTTGATTTAGCTGATCCGACCGAGTTCTTAGCTAACTTCTCAGGGTTATCTATTCCTGTAATTCTCAATAAACAAGAGAGCCCTTCTCTCAAAGAACTAAATGAATTTCTAGCTAACGAGATCACAGTTGTTGTAGGTCACAGTGGTGTTGGTAAATCAACATTGGTAAATGCTGTCTCTCCTGGTGCTCTGCGTTCAACCGGTGGAGTAAATGCAGTTACCGGTAGAGGAAGACACACCAGTAGTTCAGTTAGAGCCATCAACTTAGATCAGAAAACCAACGCTTGGATAGTTGATACTCCAGGGGTTAGATCATTTGGACTAGGGCACATCAAACTAGAGAATCTCCTCAAGAGCTTTGAAGACTTATGGGCAGTAGCTGCTGAGTGCCCTAGAGATTGCTCTCACCTGATTGACTCCCCTGACTGCCTTTTGGATGAAGCGATAGCAGATGGTTCAATCCCAGCTGCGAGAGTTGATTCACTTAGAAGACTTATGGCGTCTCTAGCCAACTCAACTAACGAGTAAGTTTTATACATGGACTTTAGTAAAGATTTGGCACTTGCCCTTGAGATGGCAGAGATTGCCGACCGTATCTCCTTAGAGCGCTTCTATGCTCAAGATCTAGTGGTTGAAACTAAACCTGACTCATCTCCGGTTACAGATGCGGATAGAAGTGTTGAAGCAGCACTAAAAGTCAAGCTACAAGAAGCCAGGCCAGATGATTCTCTAATTGGTGAAGAGTATGGAACTGTTGGCGAGAACCTGCACGGTAAAGGTAGTAGAACCTGGATCATTGACCCAATCGATGGAACCGCTAACTTCATGCGTGGAGTTCCAGTATGGGCAACCCTGATTGCATTAGCTGTCGATGGCAAACCAGTAGTAAGTGTTGTTAGTGCTCCGGCTATGGGAAGAAGATGGTGGGCAGCTCCTGTTGTTGGGGCTCACACCAGACACATTGATGGCAGAGAAGTGCCTATCCAGGTTTCTAAGATAAACAACCTAGAGAATGCTTCACTTAGCTATAACAACTTGAGACTCTGGGATCAGGTGGGACAGCTAGATCAACTAATCTCACTTTCTAGAAAAATCTGGAGAACTAGAGCCTTTGGTGACTTCTGGTCATACATGCTGCTAGCTGAAGGAACCCTAGAGATAACCGCAGAGCACGCTCTTCAGATTTATGACATTGCAGCTCTAGTGCCAATTGTTGAGCAAGCCGGTGGAACCATTTCAGATCTGCATGGTGATCTCACAACAGAGAGCTCAAGTGTTCTAGCAACTAACGGTGTTTTGCACAGAACTGTTTCTGAGCACTTCAACCACCCAAATGTTAAGAACTAGTTAGTTCGAAAGTTTCTGGCCCCAAGCCTTAAGAATTCCCTGGAGCTCTGAGACAGATATTTCTCCAACCTTACGGTTGTTCTTAACTGCCATTGATGCAGCAACACCGGTGGCTTGCCCGATAAGCATGTAGTGCGGTTCCATTCGTATTGAACCATAAGCAAGTGGAGAAGTTGATACTCCTACAGCGACCAGCAGATTGCTGGGTCCTGTCTTTGGCACAGTAATCGAATAAGGAATCTCGTAAATCTTTGACTGCTGGAAAGTTGTGTAATCACGATAGAAACTATTCTTGAAATGAATTCGCCTAGACAGCTTGTTATCTATGTGATACATACCAATACCAATAGTGTCTGGCTTTCTGATGTTGGTCTTTTGATCTGTTGCGAGCATGACATATTTGCCCACCAGTCTTCTACCTTCGCGGATATAAGGTTCGTAAGGAACATTATTGTTGTCAGTAAATTCATCAGCACACATGCCAAAGCCAGCTATCGCGTTCTTTTCAAGTGGGTGAACGTCCGGGTCTGACTGCAAGAAGGCTAAGAATGACTCGATGTATCTAGCGGCTCCGGCATTAGTTTCTGCTCGAGTTGAACTATCGCTAAAGTAGCTTCGTGGAAGTGGAAAGTTGGTAAAGGAGTTCAGCGAGTTCAGATCCCATTTGCTTCCGTGAACTTTTCCTATTCTCCAGAATTTTGTGACAGTGTGTAGATCCGTTGACCTACAGCCAACGCATGGTGCACGGGTGAAGGCTTCCACCAATACTTTCCAAGCGGGAATATATCCCAGATCTTTTGAGTCCAATTTGAATGGCCGCTTCTTCTCCTTAGAAATACAGAACCTGTATGTGAAGTTCGGCATACCATCGGTCAGCTTGACCTTGCTAATGTCAAATGTTTTTGGGTGTTCCATGAAGGGAAGGGAATCGATGCTAGCGGTTTCTTGGGCATTGAGGGTTTTAGTGATGTTAATTCGCGATTGCATCACAATTTCCATCCCCTTGTCATCTCCGTAATCAAACAAATCTTCCTTGCCAAGTTTGAACTTGGTCTTGGTAAGGGGTAATAGATCGGCTGGATATGAGGCATCGATGAACTGCTTGGCACAAAACTTGGAAGCAGATTGAATAGTGAGACAAGTTATCTTCCCTGATACAACGCTTGCCTGGGTAGCGCTGACATTTAGCCAAACATCCACGTTGGCTGCAGTTAGCATCTTCCTAAAAATCTTTTCCGCAACCTTTGGAGTCACACGCCATGCATCTTGGTTCTTATAGGCAGACTTTACCTGAGCAAAGAACTCCAAAGGAATTCCAGAGACGTTACTTGGCACCAACACGTCGGTAGCTCCGAGACCATTAGAAATAGTTCCACCTACGGTTGGGCTTTGGGATAACAGCACAACTTTCAACCCAAGTCTACTAGCGGCAACAGCTGCGATAACTCCGGCTGGTGATCCTCCATAAACCACGAGGTCGTGATTAGAAGTTGCCGGTGGAACTTTAGTTTCGTTTATAGAGTCTGGTTTAGCCGAGGCTGAAACTGCAAAAGTTGTTACAAAGGTCAAAGAAAGAGCAGCGGCAATTAGCTTGCTGGCAATCTTTGATTTATTCATAATGATTATTCTCCCCCATGATTTCCTGACCAAAAGCGCATAGCTTTTGGCTACAAAGCAATCATACCGAGGCCCATTTAGGGACAGCTAGATACCTGCTGCCTGACCGTCCACTCGAACATCGCTACCCCAGGCTTGAGTTCCGTTATCAAGTATCTTCAATAACTGAACTGCAGAGCCATGACCATACTCAGTCAACATCATCACATCGTGACCTTTAGCCTTGAGCTCTTCGATGACATCATCAGGAACTCTAGATTCAATCTGAAGTTTTCCTGCACCAGTCTCAAAGTCAGATGAGTCACCAATGAGATGCTGCCATCTGGCAGCTTCACAGGCTTCTTGCACGCTCATACCTAGATCGATAAGAGCGACTATTAGCTGGAAGTTGGTTTGAACCTGGATGTTTGCTCCTGGAGTTCCACCAACATAAGCAAGAGAACCATCTGCTTTAGTGATGGTCCAAGCATTCAAGGTATGGGCTGGTCGCTTACCAGGCACGATTAGGTTTGGTGAATCTTCTTCCAAGCTAAAGCCAGTGCCACGATTATTCAGTAGCACACCGGTTCCCTTTGGCACAAAGGCGGCACCAAAACCATGGAAGACACTTTGAATCCAAGACACGGCATTGCCTTCACCATCAGCCACGATGAAGTAGGTAGTGTCACTACCTTCCTTAGTATCTCCTTCTGGACCGTTATAAGCCTTGGCTGGATCTATTTGCTTACGGCGCATGGCGATGTGCTCTGGAGAGAGAATTCTTTGAGTATCAACTGGAACAAACTCAGGGTCCGCGATGATTTCATTACGATCCATGAAACCAATCTTCTTAGCTTCAACCATTAGGTGAATACGCTCTGCTTCAGAGAGCTTAGATAAGTCTTTGTCTTCAACTAGTAATAACTCTTCTAAAAGAATCATGCCTTGGGTTGGCGGTGGTTGACCGTGCACTGAATAACCACGGTAGTTACAGTTGAGTGGAGCTTCCACTCTAGTTTGGTGATTGGCAAGGTCTTCATGGTTGAACCAACCATCAGTGCCAGCAACAATCTTGTCTGCTACTTCACCTTTATAGAAACCGTCTCTACCGTTCTCTGCAATCAACTTCAAAGTGTGAGCGAGATCT
This sequence comes from Micrococcales bacterium, assembly GCA_947489235.1. Lineage (GTDB taxonomy): Bacteria > Actinomycetota > Actinomycetes > Actinomycetales > Microbacteriaceae > Rhodoluna. The sequence goes on along the minus strand of CANLDE010000012.1, from coordinate 15,784 downwards.
TTCTGAATAACAACATCGCCAATAGCAAGGGTTACGTCAATACCCATATCAGCAAAGAAGGTTGACCCTGGGAACTGTTCTAAGAACTTTTGTATTCTCAAGACAAAGTCTCTAGAGGCTGGAAAGCCTTGCTCTGCATATCTGATTGCAGGAGCAAGAATCTCTGACATTGGTAATTTGCCATACCTATCGTGAGCTGCAAACCAAGCAGCCACAGTGCCTGGCACAGTTGATGACCTATAGCCGTGGTGATCTATCTTGTCTGCAAACTTGTCTCTTGTTGCTGAGTGCCCTGCTTCACCACTTCCGTTGAAAGCTAGATTCTCTTTAGTTTTTGCATGGTGAGTAATAAGGAAAGCATCGCCACCTAGTTGAGATGCTCCTGGCTCAATTACTGAGATAGCAGCGCTAAGAGCGATACCTGCATCTATAAAGGAACCACCTGCTCTAAGGATTTCTAATGCTGCTGAAACAGCAAGGGGTTGGCTAGCTGCCGCTCCACCATTTCTTGAGTAGACGACTCCGCGATGTGTTGTCATGTGCCTATTATGTCGAACTATTTGAAGTTCGGACCAAAGGCCTCTGTTAAGGTCACCGACTGCAACCCTCTGGACTTCATTATTTGTTGAATCTGGATAAGGGCTCTTTGAGATTTCAACTTGTTGCTGTGATCAATAATGATTCGTCCATCTGCAATCCACTTCTTTGCGAATTGAACTATTCGATCATCTGATACGCCGAAGTTATCGCCAAAGCTGCCGTACCACATAGTTGGCACTGTATAGCCAATCTCTGCAGCAGCCGAACGCACTTTAGCATTTGATATTCCATACGGTGGTCTAAAGTATGGTCTTGCGTCATAGCCAAATTCATCTAGTAAGAAGTTGTGACAACCCATAAGTTCGTTCTTTACTTGTTGTGAACTCAGCGTGGTCAGATCTTTATGTCTGACCGTGTGATTTCCTAACTGAATACTGCCTGCTTCTAGCAATCTAGCTATCTGTTTGGAATGGGTGCGCCAAGAATCATAACCACTTGTCACAAACAGAGTTAGGTGATGCACTCCCTTTTCAGCAATATCTAGATATGAAGCAACAGCAGATGAGCTAATGCCGTCATCGATTGTCCAGGCAAATCTTTTTGTTTTACTAGCCGGCAGCTTTGAAATTATCTTCGAACGAGCATCAGCTTGCTCGGCACCTGGAATCAATAGAGCAGCAGTAGCTCCAATTAGAAACTTCCCTCTAGATATTTCCATGGCTCAAATCTACGGCCATGGCAGAGATTTCTCTCAGTCAAGAGATAACGGCATAATAAACATATGGAATTTACTGGTAAGAACATCTTGGTCATTGGAGGCTCAGGTGCTTTGGGCTCAGAGCTGGTCAGGCAACTAACTGCTCAAGGGGCAAAGGTCATGGCCACAGCCAGAAATCCTGAGACTGCAGCAAAGATACCTGCAGAGGCAGCTCTAAAACTAGTCGTAGATCTAGAGATTCCAGAGAGCATCAAGACTCTCACCGACTATCTACTTGATGCAAACACCCCAATCAATGGCATCATCAATGCAGCTGGTGTGGTTGGCTTTGCCAAGGCAACCGAGACTAGCCCTGAAGATTCTGCCAAACTAATGCAGATCAATAACCTAGGACCCGCAGCCATCATCTCGACCCTTCACCCACTACTAGTTCTAGATAAAGACACTGAATCATTTGTTGCAGCATTCACGGGTGTTGTCTCCGAGAAGGTATTTCCTGGAATGTCTTCGTATACCGTCAGCAAGATGGCTCATGCCAGCTACCTTGCCACCATCACCCAAGAATTCCGCAGAGACAAGATTCAAGTAACCGATGCTAAGCCTGGACACACAGAAACAGGTCTTGCCTCTAGAGCTATCTTTGGCACCGCTCCTACCTTCCCTGAGGGTATGAGTACAGCTCACGTGGTGAGTGTTTTACTGGCTGGAATCAAAGAGGGCAAGCCAGTTATCGCCAGTACAGAGTTCTAGAACACACAGTGTAAACACAGGCTCTAGGCATGCTCTTACCAGTTAGTACGTTTAGGTTGTAAGTGAAAAGAGGTCACACCATGAGTATTTCAAGTTCAGCACTAGCTAGCTTAGTTATCGCAGGAACTGCTATCGGCGGTTCAACATTTGCTGTTATGGCCAATAGCACATCATCTGATATCAACTCTCCAAGCATCAGCCAGACTATTGACTCAGATCCTTCATCAAAACTTCCTGGTGAAAGCACTGCACCGGTTGATGAGGTAGGTAACCCAACCAACATCACCCCTGTGAGCCCAACACCTGTTCCAACTCCACTGCCAACTACACCAGTGTTACCTCCTTTTGGTGGCAATGGTGATGATGAGGACGATGAAGATGGAAACGATGATTCTTATGAAGGATCAGAAGATGATGAAGACGGCGGAGATGACTACGGTCACGACGGCTATCACGGTGATGATGAAGACGAAGAAGAAGATGAGGAAGACGAAGAAGAAGAGGACGATTAGCAAATATTGCTAATTAGACGTTAAACCTAAACTCAACAACATCACCATCACGCATGACATACTCTTTGCCTTCCATGCGGACTTTACCGGCAGCTTTGGCCTCGTTCATTGAACCTGCTGCGATTAGATCATCGAAAGAAACGATTTCAGCTTTGATGAAACCTCTTTGGAAATCTGTGTGAATAACACCAGCTGCTTGAGGTGCTGTTGCACCCTTCTTGATGGTCCAGGCTCTAGTTTCTTTAGGGCCAGCAGTTAGGTAAGTCTGCAGGCCTAGAGTGTTGAATCCAATACGAGCCAGCTGATCTAAACCAGATTCATCCTGACCAAGTGAAGCTAGTAGTTCATTTGCTTCTTCAGGAGATAGATCAATAAGCTCTGACTCAACCTTGGCATCTAGGAACACAGCTTCTGCAGGAGCAACAAGGTCAGCTAACTGCTTACGCTTTGAAGCATCACTGAGCACTGACTCATCAACGTTGAAGACATAAAGAATAGGTTTAGCAGTTAGCAGACCTAGTTCTTTGATTGGTAGCAAATCAATAGTTGAAACTGAAAGAGGCTTGCCTGCATTCAGGAACTCAAGAGCCTGGTCAACTGTGTCAAGAACAGCTGGTTCAACCTTCTTACCCTTAACTTCTTTTTCAATTCTTACTCTTGCTTTATCTAGGGTTTCTAGATCAGCCAGAATCAACTCTGTGTTGATGGTTTCAATATCACTTGAGGCATCTACCTTGCCATCAACGTGAATAACATCAGGATCAACGAATCCTCTAACAACCTGAGCAATCGCATCAGCTTCACGAATGTTGGCTAGGAACTTGTTTCCTAGACCTTCACCTAAAGAGGCGCCTTTAACAATTCCAGCGATATCCACAAAGGAAACAGGAGCAGGCAGTAGCTTCTCGCTGCCAAAGATATCAGCAAGCTTCTGAAGTCTTGGGTCTGGAAGGTTAACTACACCGATGTTCGGTTCAATGGTTGCGAAGGGATAGTTCGCTGCCAACACATTGTTCTTAGTAAGTGCGTTGAAGAGAGTTGATTTGCCGACGTTTGGTAGTCCGACGATACCGATTGTTAGAGCCATTCAAGCAAGTTTACTTGGCTCAGGGCTTTGTCTCTGCCTTAGGTTAGATTGAAGCATGCCGCTTAATTTCACAGCCATAGACTTTGAGACTGCTAACCGGTCCTCGGCAAGTCCCTGTGCTGTTGGCTTGGTCAAGGTAGTTGAGGGGCAGATAGTTGATACCTACTCCACTCTGATAAAGCCTCCTTATCCAAACAACTGGTTTGCCACAGGCAACATTGAGGTTCATGGCATCCATCCTCAAGATGTTGTTAAGGCTCCTAGCTGGGCCGAAGCTCTAGAGCAGATGCTTGGGTTTATAGGTATGGATGACCTGATTGCTCACAATGCCAGCTTTGATATGGGTGTATTGAGATCTAGCGCTGACCTTATCGAGGTTGAACTACCTGATCTACGCTATGGCTGTTCCCTGATTATGGCTAGAAAGACCTATAACTTAGAGAGCTATAGGTTGAATCAGGTGGCCTATGCCATAGGCCATGAGGAGTTTGACCACCATGATGCCCTTGCCGATAGCGATGCCTGTGCCAGGATTGTCATCCATATGGCCGATAGGCATGGGGTCTCTAGCCTTGATGAACTGGCTAAACTGACCAACCATAAGATCAAGAGCCTAAAGCCCGAATCTGCCTAAATCTAGGCATTTGTTATACTTTTGAGAGTTAGCCGACATCGTCGTTTGCTCAAATTCGCCACATACATTGGCCAGTCACATACAAATCGGGTAGGAGAAACGCATGTCGCAAGGACACTTTGGTGCTCCAGTTGTCACTTTGACCCCTGCCCCTACCCTGGACAGAACTTACTTTGTAAATAACCTTCACCCAGGCGGTGTCAACCGAGCAGATGATGTTCGCGAAGAACTAGCTGGTAAAGGCATCAACGTATCCCGTGGACTTACTCTTGCCAACATTCACGCGCCAGGTGTAGTTCCTATTGGCAACTCAGACCTAAGTGTTTTAGAGCGCACCGGTTCATCTTTCTTAGTCCCACTTTGGGTTGAAGGTAACCTTCGTGTTTCAACAACAATCGTTGACAAGCACGGCACAACCACCAAAGTAAATGAGTCTCCTAGATCTCTAAGCGAAGAAGACTGGCAGAAGGTTGTTGATCTAACCGAAGCTGAAGTTAGAAACACTGGAGCTAAATGGTTGGTAATAGCTGGTGCTCTTCCTACATACACCTCAACCGGTGTCTATGTTGATCTGCAACCAATCTTTGATTCAATGAAGGCCATGGGAGTCAAAGTTGCTCTTGATACTTCAGGTGAACCTCTTTCTTATTGGGCTCGTAAGGGCTGCGTAAACGTCATCAAGCCAAATGCTGAAGAACTAGCATCTGCAGTTGGTAGAGAACTTGCTACGGTGGGTGATGTTGTTGAAGCAGCTCGCGAACTTTGTGAGCACGGCATAGATGTAGTTCTTGCATCCATGGGAGCAGATGGAATGATTGCTGTGACTCGAGACGGTCACTGGGCAGCTAGAACTCCTCCGGTTAAGGTAATCAACACTGTTGGTGCTGGAGATGCAACTCTCGCTGGTTTCCTATCTGCTGTAGTTTCTAATCCAATAGCCGAAGGTGAAGAAGATTACGGTGTGGGCTTCAATGTTCCACTTGGTGTGCAGACAGCTGTACGTTGGGGAGCTATTGCTGTTACTCAACCAACCTCAGGTCTTGAGAATCTAGATAACATGCCACCGGCAACTGTTGATTCTGCACCAAACCTAAATGTTCCACTCGAAGAAATAGCCAAAGCATAGGAGTACTAAAGTGCCAGTAGCATCACCTGATCAATACGCAGAAATGATTGACCGCGCTAAGAAAGGTGGATTTGCTTACCCTGCCATCAACGTCTCCAGTTCACAAACAGTCAACGCTGTTCTGCAGGGACTAACTGAAGCAGGTTCTGATGGCATCCTCCAGGTAACAACAGGTGGTGGCGATTACTGGTCAGGTTCATCTGTAAAGCACATGGCAACAGGTGCTGCTGCGATGGCTAACTTCGTAAGAGAAGTTGCTAAGAATTATCCAATCACTGTTGGTATTCACACAGACCACTGTTCAAAGCCGCACCTAGAAACTTTCCTTCTTCCCCTACTTGAACTAAGCAAGGAAAGAGTGCGCAACCACCAGGAACCACTATTCAACTCACAGATGTGGGATGGCTCAGCGGTATCTATAACTGAGAACTTACAGATCTCTAAGGACCTGCTAGCTCAGACTAAGAACCTAGGCATCATCTTGGAAGTTGAGATTGGTGTTGTTGGTGGCGAAGAAGATGGTGTTGAAGGTGGCGAAGGTGAACACCTTTACTCAACTATCGAAGATGGTTTACTTACCGCTGAAGCTCTAGGTCTAGGAGAAAACGGTAGATACCTGACCGCTCTTACCTTTGGTAACGTGCACGGTGTTTACAAAGCAGGAAACGTAGTTCTTAGACCAGAACTCCTAGATGACATTCAACGAGCAGTTGGCGACAAGTATGGCAAGGATATGCCTTTTGATCTTGTCTTCCACGGTGGATCAGGTTCAACCCCTCAAGAGATTGCTGATGCAGTTCGCTTTGGTGTTGTGAAGATGAACATCGACACCGACACTCAGTATGCATTCACCAGATCTATCGCAGGTCACATGCTTTCTAACTACGACAAGGTTCTAAAAGTCGATGGTGAAGTTGGCGACAAGAAGGCTTATGACCCACGTGCCTGGGGCAAGATTGCTGAAGCCGACATGGCTAAGCGTGTTGTGCTAGCTACTCAAGAGTTGGGTTCAGCCTCTAAATCAATGAGCATCTAAATGCTTGGTGTTGATCCTTTTTACGATAACGGGAAGCCCCGGTTCAAAGGTTCATACAAAAACAATGAGATGCATGGCTTCTGGGAGTTCTTTAGAAAAGACGGCTCTCTAATGAGATCTGGATCTTTCGATGAGGGCAAACAAACTGGTGTTTGGAAAACCTTTGACAGAGCAGGAAAACTCGTGAAGGAAACAAACTTTAGTTAGTGAGTGTCTGAGTTTCGTTTAGCTTTATTGCTGGTGTCTTCACCAGCGGCCTTCAGGTCTTTTCTTAGTTCTTTAGGAAGTGAGAACTGAACATCTTCTTCGGCAGTCTGAACAATGTCAACATCGCCGTAGCCACGCTCTGCAAGGTAAGCAAGAACTTCATCAACTAGAACTTCTGGAACGCTAGCACCTGAAGAAACACCAACAGTTGAAACTCCCTCAAACCATTCTTCTTTGATTTCAGTTGCAAAGTCCACTCGGTATGAAGCCTTAGCTCCTGCTTCCAATGCAACTTCAACTAAACGTACAGTGTTCGAAGAGTTAGCAGAACCAACAACAATAACTAGTTCAGCATCTAGGGCAACCTTCTTGATTGCTACCTGTCTGTTCTGAGTTGCATAGCAAATGTCATCGCTAGGTGGGTTTTGAAGTGTCGGGAATCTCTCTCGAAGAGCTTCAACGGTTTCATAAGTTTCATCAACAGACAAAGTGGTCTGAGATAACCAGATAACTTTCTCTGGATCTCTAACAGTCACATTCAAGATGCCGTGACGACCATCAACTAGTTGAACGTGATCTGGAGCTTCTCCAGCAGTTCCTTCTACTTCTTCGTGACCTTCGTGACCGATTAGAAGAATGTCATAGTCTTCGCTAGCAAATCTTTGAACTTCTCTGTGCACCTTGGTAACCAGTGGGCAGGTTGCATCAATAGTGTTTAGGTTTCTCTCTTCAGAGGCCTTCACGACCGCTGGGCTTACTCCGTGAGCTGAGAAGACCAGGATGCTGCCCTCAGGAACTTCATCAACCTCATTGACGAAGATAGCTCCACGACGCTCAAGACTAGAAACTACGTGCTTATTGTGGACAATCTCTTTACGGACATAAACCGGGGAGCCATGAAGGTCTAGAGCCTTTTCAACAGCGATAACGGCTCTGTCCACTCCAGCGCAGTAACCACGGGGAGCAGCCAAAAGAACTCGCTTAGCCGGGGCTTTAAGTCCTAGGTCGGAAGTATTCTGGGAGATAGACACAAGCCAAGTCTAAACCAGTGAAAGGGAAGAGCCTGTGAACGAGCAAATCGACATCGGTAAAGACCCTGATCATCCCTTTACGGTCCAGCAACTAAGCGAAAGAGTCGCTAATGCTGTCAAAGGCTGGGGAAACGCTTGGGTTGAGGGTGAAATCATCAAGTTCCAAGCCAAAGCCGGAGGCCATGCCTATCCGCAGCTTAGAGACCTTGCCACAGGCTCAACTATTTCACTTGTGATCTTTAACGGAGTTCTGGTTTCAGCTGGAGAACAATTCCAAGATGGTGATCGAGTCCTAGTTTCAGGAAACATGGACTACTACGTAGCCAGAGGAACACTAAGCCTCAAAGTTTCTTCCATAAAGAAGGTAGGACTTGGGGTTCTAATGGCTGAGATTGAAGCCAGAAGGGCAAAGATTTATGCCGAAGGATTAGCTGACCCTTCAAAGAAGAAGAAACTTCCTTTCCTGCCAGGAGTTATTGGTCTAATTACTGCTGAGAACTCAGATGCAGAAAAAGATGTTAGACAAAACGTTCTCTTGAGATGGCCAGAAGCAGTTATCAAGATGGCTAACGTTTCTGTCCAAGGAGCAGAGTGTGCCCCGAGTGTTATTGCAGCTCTAAAGAAGATGGATGCAGATCCTGAGGTAGAGGTAATCATCATTACCCGCGGAGGTGGTGGATTCTTAGATCTAGTTGGCTTTAGCGATGAAGCTCTGGTTAGAGCAGTTGCTGCCTGTGAGACTCCGGTTATCTCAGCTATTGGTCACGAGAACGATAGGCCAATCATTGACGATGTTTCTGACCTAAGAGCTTCAACACCAACTGATGCTGCTAAACGAGTGGTTCCAGATGTAGTTGAAGAAAGAAGAAAGATCAAAGAATCTTTAGAGAGAATGAAATCAATCATTGGTTCATACCTTGGTCACCAAGTAACTCTTATTCAACAGATACGACAGCACCCTCTGCTAAAAGACCCTCACGCTTACCTGATCCAAAGAACAGATGATCTAGCCAGAGCGCTAGGTGAACTTCGTGATGACCTTGATTACAAGCTGGATAAGCAATCAACTGACCTGACTAACAAGAAGAACCTCCTTCGCTCTCTTTCCCCACAAAGCACTCTAGATAGAGGCTATGCAGTGGTTAGAGATGCTGATGGCCAGGTAATTACTGACCCTAAGAAGGTCAAAACTGGTACTTTACTCAAACTAAAGGTTGCTAAGGGCGACCTGGATGCAACCGCTAACTAATCAACGATTAAACTGGAGAAACAATGACTGAGAAGAACCCTAACGCCGATATCGCCGAGATGACCTATGAGCAGGCTCGCGATGAACTAACCAAGGTCCTAAACCAGCTTGAGCAGGGTTCAGTAACCCTAGATCAGAGCATGGCTCTATGGCAACGCGGTGAAGTTCTAGCTCAGAAGTGTGAAGAATGGCTAACCGGAGCCAGAGCAAAACTTGATGAAGTTCTAAAGAAGAAAGACTAAATACCTCTTGAGTGATTCAGCTGCTAGACATAGAGCTCGTCAAACTGTTATCAACCTTTGCTTAGCTCTTGCTGCATCTATCGGCTTAGTAGTCACTCTCGTACTGATTGTTCCTAGAGATGATTCGAACCGCATCAAAGAAGTTGACTATCCAACTATCTCTCAGAAAGCCAAAGTTGATTCTGGTTTTGAAGTAATCACAATCACTCCCCCTACCAACTGGTGGTCAAATAACGCAGCTCTCACAACCAACAACGTGGACACTGTTCCTGTGTTCAAAGCAGGCTTTGTTGGCAGCGACATCAAATACATCGGTTATACCCAAGCTTTCAACGCCAACCCAACCTGGTTAGCACTATCACTAAATGGCAAAGTAATCACCGGTGAATACTCTTCAAAGCACTACAAGTGGGACATCTACGAATCAGTAGTAAAGAATGACCCTAAGAAAACCATGGATTACATCATGGTCCTAAACCACAAAGACCAAGACTATGTTCTGCTCTATGGTGTTGCTGATCAAAGTGAATTCAAAACCTTCGTAGATTCAATCGATAAAGAGATATGGAGTGTGCCACAAATTGACTAAATCAACTAGACCTCAAACACCAGCTGAATCTTGGGCAGCACTTCTAGAGGGCAACCAGAGATTCGTTACCGACAAGCCTGCCCACGTTAGGCAAGACTTTGGCATTAGAACCGAGTTGGCCAAAGAACAAAAACCTTTTGCGGCTCTTTTTGGTTGCGCTGATTCTAGACTCTCTGCAGAAATCATCTTTGATGTTGGTCTTGGTGATCTATTTGTTGTTCGTAACGCTGGTCAGGTTATCGCTGAAACCATTCTTGGTTCTCTAGAGTATGCGGTTGAGGTTCTAGGAGTTCCGCTAATCCTGGTGCTAGGTCACGACGAGTGTGGAGCAATTAGAGCAACCATGAACTCCACTGAAGGCCAGACTATGCCTAAGGGCGAATTCATCCACAATCTAGTTGAGAGAATCGCTCCCACTGTTTTAGCTGCCAAAGCTAACGGTTTGCACGAGATTGATGAGATTACAGACCTTCACGTTAGAGAAACCATCAATGAAATGATTGCTCGTTCCAGCCTCATCGCCCAGCGCATTGAATCAGGTAAATTGGCAGTTGTTGGAGCAAACTACAAGCTAACCCTTGGTGAGATTCAAGAGATCGTAACCATCGGCAATACGAAATAGAAAAGGCAACTAAATGGAATACCGCATCGAACACGACACCATGGGTGAAGTCAAGGTCCCAGTAGACGCTCTGTACGCAGCACAGACTGCAAGAGCGGTTGAGAACTTCCCAATAAGCGGTACCACCCTAGAGCGAGCGCACATTGCAGCTCTTGCTCAGATCAAGAAGTCAGCGGCTCTAGCTAACGCTTCCCTTGGTGTTCTAGATAAGAACATCGCTGATGCTATTGCCTATGCAGCCGATGAGGTTATCTCTGGTAAGCACGATAAAGAATTCCCAGTGGATGTTTTCCAGACTGGTTCAGGAACTTCATCGAACATGAACATGAATGAAGTTCTAGCAACCCTTGCAAGCGCAAAGCTAGGTAGCAAGGTTCACCCTAATGACCACGTAAACGCATCACAGTCATCAAACGATGTCTTCCCTACCTCAGTACACCTAGCTGTTACCTCTGCTCTTATTCACAACCTGCTTCCAGCTTTAGATTACCTAGCAAAGGCATTAGAGGAAAAAGCTAAGGCTTGGGAGTCAGTAGTAAAAGCAGGCCGTACGCATTTGATGGATGCAACTCCAGTGACCCTAGGCCAAGAGTTCGGTGGCTATGCAGCTCAGATTAGATATGGCATTGAAAGAGTTGAATCAACTATCTCTCGTGTTGCTGAAGTTCCACTAGGTGGAACTGCTGTTGGCACAGGTATCAACACTCCTAAGGGTTTCCCTCAGGAAGTCATTCGACTACTTGCAGCAGAGACAAAGCTTCCTGTTACAGAAGCCAGAAACCACTTTGAAGCACAGGGTGCTAGAGATGCTCTAGTTGAAGCTTCAGGTGCTCTTAGAACTCTCTCTGTTGGTGTTACCAAGATTTGTAATGACCTTCGTTGGATGGGTTCAGGGCCTAACGCAGGTATCGGAGAACTTGCTATTCCAGATCTCCAACCAGGCTCCTCAATCATGCCTGGCAAGGTGAACCCTGTTATCCCAGAAGCAGTAATGATGGTTGTTGCTCGAGTTATTGGTAACGATGCAACAGTTGCTTGGGCAGGTGCTACCGGTAACTTCGAACTCAACGTAGCAATCCCGGTAATGGGTAATGCTCTACTTGAGTCAATTAGATTGCTTTCTAACTCTCTAGTACTCCTTGCAGATAAGACTATTGATGGACTAGAGGCCAACGTTGAGCGCTCCCGAGCGTTAGCTGAGTCTTCTCCTTCTATTGTTACCCCGCTCAACAAATACATTGGCTATGAGTCAGCCGCCAAGATTGCTAAGCATGCTGTTGCTAAGGGTGTAACAATCCGGGAGGCAACTATTGAGCTTGGCTATGTTGATGGTGAGAAGTTGACCATGGAACAACTAGATAAAGCACTGGATGTTCTATCTATGACTAAGCCGAGTGAGTAATTACCCAATAGCTCGTAGTTCCAATAAAGCTCAGTAACAGGTAAGGCCCTAAGGGGATACTTGTACCCAGACTTACCTTGCCTTTGAAGATCAAAAGAATAATCACTGCAAAGGCCAACACAAAAGCTATGCCAATAGCCAGTATCGGCAAATAGAGATTGAAGTAGCCAAGAATTAGAGCAAGAGCTCCTGCCAACTTCACATCACCCATGCCTAAGACATCGAAGTAATTAGCAATGATTCCAATCACTAAGACAATCAAAGAACAAAGAACACTAAAGAGAAACCGTGCCCAGTCCATCGAGATTATGGTGGCAACAAGCTGCGAGATAAGAGCTATCGGATAGGTGGGCAAGACTAACCTATTTGGAAGACGATGTTCTCTTAGATCTATTACAGCTAGGGGCCATGCCACCGCTAGCAAATACAGAGCGGGTATTAGAGCTAGTAATTCAGATGGACTGGGCACCAACCCAAGTTAGTCAAGAAAGAGAATTCCTTCTTGAGTTTTACACAGGCTAGTTATCTAGAAGGCTGGTAACCATATCTGCAATAGGTGAACGCTCTGACCTAGTTAGAGTCAAGTGAGCAAATAGTGATTGACCTTTCAAAGCTTCAATCACTGAAGCAACACCATCGTGTCTACCAACTCGAAGATTATCTCTCTGAGCCACATCGTGAGTCATGATCACTCTTGAGTTCTGTCCTATACGGCTAAGGACTGTTAGAAGAACATTTCTTTCTAGTGATTGAGCTTCATCAACAATTACAAAAGTGTCGTGTAGTGATCTACCTCTGATGTGTGTCAGTGGCAGAACTTCTAGAAGTCCTCTATCAATCACATGCTCAATGACTTCTTTACTAACTAGAGGTCCTAGAGTGTCAAAGACTGCTTGAGCCCAAGGGTTCATCTTCTCGGCTTCTGTGCCAGGTAGGAAACCTAGTTCTTGCCCACCAACTGCATACAAAGGTCTAAAGACCATAATCTTCTTGTGTGCTCTACGTTCTAGAACTGCTTCTAGACCAGCACATAAAGCTAGTGCTGATTTACCAGTACCGGCCCTTCCACCTAGAGAAACAATTCCTACTTCTGGATCAAGTAATACATCGATAGCCAGTCTTTGCTCTGCTGAGCGACCGTGAACTCCAAAGAGTTCTCTATCTCCACGAACAAGCTTGATTCTCTTATCCTGAGTAACACGACCGAGAGCACTGCCTCTCTCACTAGTGATAACTAGACCACAGTTAGTAGGTAGGTCTTTGACCTGTGGATGATCATAGATTTCACCATCATAAAAATCACTCATCTGGTCAGCACTAAGAGCAATCTCAGCGATACCGGTGTATCCAGAGTCAACTGCCATCTCAGCTTTGTATTCATCAGCTAGTAGACCCAGAGCAGAGGCCTTGACACGAAGTGGCAGGTCTTTAGAAACAACAGTTACATCAAAACCTTCATTAGCCAGGTTTGCTGCTACTGCAAGGATTCTTGAATCGTTATCTCCTAGTTGGAATCCAACTGGAAGAACATCAGGGTTGATGTGGTTTAGTTCAACTCGAAGAGTTCCACCATCTCCAACAGGAACTGGGAAATCTAATCTTTCATGTTTGATTCGAAGATCATCTAAGTTTCTAAGAGCTTGTCTAGCGAAGTAACCGATCTCTGGATCGTGACGCTTTTTCTCAAGCTCGTTGATAACGATGATTGGAATTACTAGTTCATGCTCTTTGAAACGGAACATGGCTCTTGGGTCAGCTAGGAAAACTGAAGTATCTATGATGAAGGTCTTGATTGCCGTATCCGGCTTGACTGGTTTGGCCTTAGCAGTGGTCTTTGTGGTCTTGGTCGTAGTACTGCTGTTAGCGGCCATTTATGCTCCAATTCACTTATTGGAATCATGTTAGAACTTGATTAGCAAATTCTTATTTCAACACGCCTAGTGTTTTTGGTCTGTAACTAGAAATTAACCTAAGCCCCGAAACGTCTATTTCGCTTCGCAAAAGCTCTTAGGGCACGAAGGAAATCAACCCTTCTAAAATCAGGCCAGAGGGCTTCTTCGAAATAGAGTTCACTGTTGCTGCTTTGCCAAAGCAAGAAACCACTTAGTCTTTGTTCACCTGAAGTTCTAATAATGAGATCAGGGTCAGGCTGTCCTCCTGTATAAAGGTGTTCAGTAATAAGTTCAGGAGATAGTAGTTCTGCCAAATCTTCAATGCTGCTGCCAGCTTCTGAGTGCTTACGCAGAATCTGTTTCATCGCTTCAGCAATCTCATTGCGACCACCATAGGCAACTGCCAGGTTCACATCTAATCCCTTGAGATCTGCAGTTGCTTTTTCAGCAATCTCTATTCTTTCTCGAAGGTCTACAGGAAGAGAATCTCTATCCCCCACTAGTCTTACTCGCCACTTCTTAGCTTCAGCAAGTTCTGTTGCAACATCTCCGATTATGGCTAGAAGATCATCTAGTTCATCGGTTGATCTTTTAGTTAGATTCTCAATGGAAAGCATATACAAAGTAACAACAGGAATCTCTAACTCATCACACCAGCCCAGGAACTCATGTATCTTCTTGCCCCCGGCTGTGTGACCAATCTTTGCTTTGGCTCCAAAGTTTCTCTCAGCCCAGCGTCTATTGCCATCAAGCATCACCGCTACGTGCTTAGGTAGGTCAACTGAGGTTAGGTCCCCCAGGATTCCCCGCTCATAGAGCCGATAGATCAACTTACGCATACCTTTAAGGTTACCTGCCGAAAGCAGCCGAGAAGGCCTTAGGCGTAAGGTTAAGTAATGACCAACCAGCAGCCAGATCCCCTGTATCTTCCAGTAACAGAAACCGTTCCCGATACAGCCCTAGACCCTAAACCTAGCTGGCGAGGTTGGATTCACACCGGTGTACTGCCAATAGTTATTGCCGGAGGCATAGTTCTTCTAGTTCTTGCTGATGGTGTTATTCCTAAGGTTGCAGCAGCCATCTTCTTTGCTTGTTCATTCTTACTCTTTGGTAACTCGGCTTTGTATCACCGCTTCAACTGGAAGCCAAAGATGAGAGTTGCTCTCAAAAGAATTGATCACGCTAACATCTTCTTACTCATTGCAGGTAGCTACACACCGATGGCAATGCTCGCTTTAGAGCGAGATAAAGGAGTAGTTCTCCTTCTAAGTGTTTGGATAGGTGCTCTAGTAGGAGTGTTCTTCAGAGTGTTCTGGATTAATGCACCTAGATGGCTTTATGTTCCGCTTTACGTCGGTCTCGGTTGGGCAGCGATGTTTTACATCGTTGACTTTCTAAACTTCAACATAATAGCAATGGTTCTTATTCTTGCTGGTGGTCTTTGTTACACAGCAGGTGCTGTGTTCTATGGTCTAAAAAGACCTAACCCATTCCCACGTCACTTTGGTTTCCATGAAATATTTCATTCACTAACAGTGATTGCATTCCTTTGTCACTGGGTAGCGGTTTTGATTGTGAGCCTAAACCCACTAGTTGGATCACTAGGAAACTAGTTCTTCTGCTTACGCTGTTTTGCTAGTTCTTCTGCTTCTTCAATAGCAGCCTGCTCTTCAGAGATCTCTTGTTGAATCTCATCGCGGTATCTAACCTTACGGATTCTTCTAACCATGTCGAAGATTAGAAAGCCAACAATGATTGCCATGGCAAAGGTAAAGATCCAACCGACAGTTCCAGGGCTAACAGCAATCTGTTCTGCTTCACCTTCGGCTCTAAGTATCAATGTATTGAAGTTCATGAGTTAACCTTAACCTGTGCAGCAGTTACCAGAGCAAATAGCCCAGCGATATGGCAAGAGCCCTCAGCAAGAGGGCAAAAGACGCCTTGCCATAATCATCACAGCAGGCGTATTTGCCGCCCTATTTATAACCTGGGCTAGCTGGGCAGCCCTAACAGCAAAGAACGATCCAGCGGTCAAAACCACCTCATTTGAGGTCATTGACAAGACCAATACTTCTGTCAGCTTTGTGGTCACAAAGCCTGCCAATACCTCCGCTATTTGCGCCATTCAGGCCCTCAAAGAGGATTAT
>CANLDE010000011.1 GCA_947489235.1 Micrococcales bacterium | reverse complement strand
TCAATAGGGCTAATAGCTCCACCTAGTACATGGTAGAAACCACGGAACTCTCTAGTTCTCTCAATTGCTTGCACATCTTTAGATTCTTCAACCACACAGATAGCTTCTTTAGTTCTTCTAGGATCTCTACAGATGTTACAGAACTCGTGTTCAGCTACGTTGAAACAAGTTGCGCAAAAACGAACTCTCTCTTTAGCCTCTAAAAGAATCTTGGCTAACTCTTGTGCCTGATCATCATCAGTTTGAATTAGATAGAAAGCAATACGTTGAGCAGACTTAGGTCCAACACCTGGCAAACGAGATAAAGCATCAATTAGATCTTGAACAACACCTTCATACATCTAATTAGTTTCCTTCAATAGGTTCGGCACCTAGAAGATTGCGAAGAACCGAATCGCCAACTATTGAATCCTCATCGATGAGTTTGTTCCTGTTCTCATTGACTTCTTTACTCTTATCAGTTTCTGGCTCAGCTACCTTAGCGATAGGTTCGGTTGGCGCTGCTGCCACAGGTTTGGAAACCTGGACAATTAGCTCGCCCGCAGTTGAAATAGCAGCTCGGTACTGAACTCGAACACCTAGTACTTCCACGATTGCTTTGCGAAGTAATTCGCTAGGACTGTTTTGCCCGCCGTCCTTGAAAACATTTTTATCGTGTTCGTTAGCAAACAAAATGTCTAGAACTTGACCGTCAAAGGCAACTGGCGTTTGTGGGTTAACAACTAACCAGGCAGATCTGGAGATAGTAGATAACTTAGTCTTGATCTCATCCCAAGAACTCTTCATCATTTCCCAGGTAACCGCAGGTGCAACCACATCACTGACTACAGGAATTTGATTAGTAATGGGTGCCATGACAACCGGGGCAACACCAGCTACAGCTGCGGTCTGAGTTGAAAGAGGTGCTGGAGCTGAAGCAACAGGAGCAGCTGCTTGAGCAGGTGCGTTACCGCCTAAGCCCATGCGACGCTCAAGTCTGTCAATACGAGCAAGAGAACCTGTCTCATTTGAGTCTTGGGCTGGAACTAATACTTTGGCAACCATAAGTTCAAGTTGTAACTTAGGGCTAGTTGCACCATTCATGCGAGTCAGGCCTTCAGCAATTACTTCTGCTGCATAAGTTAGTTCAGCCTTACCAAATCTTTCAACCTGCAATCTCATGCGCTCTAGTTGATCTTGAGGAATGTCGCGCAAAACTGTCTTTGCCTTTTCTCCTGTAGAACCAACAACAATTAGATCTCTAATGCGCTCAAGTAAATCTTCAACAAAGCGTGAAGGATCTTGACCACTTTGAATAACTTGGTCAACACTTGCAAACACTTCAGGAGCATCACCTTTACCAAAGGCATCAATGAAGGTATCAAGTAGAGCTGAGTCTGTATATCCCAGAAGTCCAACTGCACGCTCATAAGTAACGTGGTTCTTTTCCGAACCAGCTAGCAGTTGATCTAGAAGAGATAAAGAGTCACGAACAGATCCCCCACCTGATCTAACGACCAGGCTTAGCACACCTTCATCAACGGTTGCCTTTTCGGCTGCAATCATCTCGCCTAAGTACTCAATCATTTGAGCCGGAGGAACCAAACGGAATGGGTAGTGGTGAGTTCTTGAACGAATAGTTGAAATAACTTTTTCAGGCTCAGTGGTAGCAAAGATGAACTTCACGTGGGCAGGTGGTTCTTCAACTACCTTCAAGAGAGCATTGAATCCATCTTTAGTAACCATGTGAGCCTCATCAAGAATAAAGATCTTGAATCTATCTCTCGATGGAGCAAAAGCAATACGTTCTCTAAGCTCTCTAGCATCTTCAACTTTGTTGTGGCTAGCAGCATCAATCTCAATTACATCCAGAGATCCTGAGCCATCTCTTGAAAGTTCAATACAAGATGCACACTTGCCGCAAGGAGTATCGGTCGGTCCTTCAGCACAGTTCAAACAACGAGCAAGGATTCGGGCAGAGGTAGTCTTACCGCAACCTCTAGGTCCGCTAAATAGATAAGCATGGTTCACTCGGTCGCTACGCAAAGCAGCCATCAAAGGTACGGTAACTTGAGTCTGCCCAATGAGTTCTGAGAATGACTCTGGGCGATAACGACGATAAAGAGCTGTGGACACGTTTAGAGCCTAAACCTCTCGCCTGACAATGGGGTGAACTTGTGTGGAGACTCCCCGCACACCCATCAGAGCTCAGTTACCCTTGCTATCTTTCGATCCTGGGGGAGTTAGCCGAGGTGACGCCGCACGGGGAGTCCTCGATAAGTCTAAACCAGCACCGAGCGCTACTTAATCTGTTGGTAATCAAGGCACACCCGCAATTTTACCTTCATTTAACTTCCTCAACAAAGATTGTCACTGTGAGGCAAGCTGTTGCAAGTTATGTGGCCATCGGGGATTCACTCTCCGAAGGCTTAGGTGACTTCTCTTTCCTGGAACGCAGAATCCACTCAGGCTGGACAGACCGATTAGCGACCCTACTGGCCAAAGATGCTGAGCTTGAGGGGCGCGAATTCAAATATGCAAATCTAGCCATCCGCGGAGCTAACATCAAAGCCATTATGGGATCACAGCTCGATCGTGCCTTAATCCTAAAACCAGATTTAGTAACCGTTATGGCGGGTCAGAATGACTTCTTCTGCAAGGCTGAGGATTTGCCAGCACTCGAGAGAATCTTCCGAGAAGGCATCCAGAAACTTCTTGATGCCGGCTGCCAAGTCATCGTTTCAAACACAATTAACCCGATTCACCTCATCGTGTTCCGACGCCTGGCTCGACTAGCAACCACGATAACCGAGATGATTGAACGCGTGGCTAAAGAACTTGAGGTTGAAATTCTAGATGTGCACCGAATGGATTCATTCTCAGAGGTCAGGTATTGGGCGGAGGACATGGTTCACTTCTCTGGACCAGGGCACATCATGGTGGCAAATAAAGCAGCTGGCATGCTCCAACTTAAGTACCGCCTGAGCGAGTTTGATGATTGTGAGATTTGGATTCCTAAACGTGGCATAATTGGGACTTCACGCTGGGTTATTGTGCACGTATTACCGTTCATGGTTAGAAGACTTAGGGGTGTCACCGCCGGAGATGGACTTGAACCTAAACTTCCAGAACTCACTTTTTATAGTGGCATTGCCATGGATTTTGAACCAGCCAATGAACTTTCAGCGGGAGGATCGCTTAGCTCTCACTACCTGAAAGCGTCTTAGCTCTCTTTCGCTTTAGATATTCCCTAGCAATTTCGAATGGTAGTGGCAATGAACTCAAAACCACAAAGCCAATAACCCAGAGCTCAACATGTTCTTTCACCAAAGGTATGTTCCCTAAACCCCAACCTAGAATTAGTAGTCCACCACCCCAAAGCAAAGCACCTATGACGTTGTATTTGAAATACTTTTTACTATCCATGCCCATTACGCCTACAAACAATGGAACTAGAGCTCTTAGTACTGGAATGAACCTGGCCAGCACAATCGCACGTGGACCATACTTATCGATTATTGCGTGTGACTTAGCGATGTTTTCTTCATTGAGCAGAAAGTTTCTCTTACGTCTGTTCAATACTGCAGGACCAAGTTTCTTGCCTGTCCAATAACCAACCTGGCTTCCTGCAATAGCAGCACCAATGATTATTGGAACAGCAAGCCAAATCGGAAAGTTCAAAGTGGTGCTGAGAGTTATACCGAGAATAAAGATGAGAGAGTCACCAGGTAGGAAAGATCCTAATATTGTCGCTGTTTCGATAAACAGAATCAGTGCAGACCCTAGGACAGCTAGTGTGCCAAAGGATTCGATTAGCGCCTGTGGATCAAGCAACTAGAAGCCTTCTAGGGTCTAGCAGTGCTGAACCTTGAATTGCTGAGGCATAGAAGTCCAAGAGCTTAGAGTTGTTAGCTGCCCAAGACTTATCTAACACCTTACGTCTACCGCCCTCAGCCATACGAGCTGCAAGTTCAGGATTGTCTAACAGTGTTTCTAGTACTGGAGTAAAGCCATTAGGAATATGTGCATCAACTAAATTCCCTGAAACGCCTGATTCGATCAAGAACTTTGGTCCACCAGAGTTAGGTGCAATCACTGGAACACCGGCAGCCTGGGCTTCTTGAATAGTCTGCCCAAAAGTTTCTTCGGTTCCGAAGTGAACAAAAGCATCCATAGCGGCATACCAGTTGGCAAGTTCAACTCCACTTTGTTTGCCCATGAAGTGAACTTTAGCACCTCGGAACGTTTGCTCTAGAGTCATGCGCTCAGGACCATCCCCAACAATTACGAACGAAGTGTTTGGAATCGAGAAGAGTTCACTGAATCTATCAACTTGTTTTTCAGCAGCTAGTCGACCAACAAAGCCAACAATTCTTTCACCATTAGGTGCTACCTGTTTACGAAGGATGCTAACTTCTTCAGTTGTCTTACGATTCGGGTGATACAGGTCAAGATCTACTCCTCTACCCCAAACCGATACATTGCTAAGTCCGATTCTTCTAAGGTATTCGGCTACCTCAGTTGTTGGAGCCAGATTGATGCTTGCCCCAGCATGAAAGTTAGCCATCGCTCGATCAACGTAAGGTCTTAGCGCCTTAAAGCCATAACGTTCTGCATAGGCAGCAATGTCTGTTTGAAAGATTGCAACCGAAGGAACATAGTTGCGTTGAGCCCAAGCAACTGCTTGACCTCCCAGTAGGACTGGAGAGGCAGCATGAACAATATCTGGTTTGAAATCTTCAAGAATTTTAGCGACAAAAGGATTTGGTAAACCCAATTGAAATTGAAAGAGAGGCACCGAAGGAACCTTATAGGTTCTAAACCCGTTGAAATACTTGCCTGTGGTAGTAGGTGCGATAACTATCGCCTCGTGACCTGCTGCCTTCAGAGTTTCTAAAACTCGGACGACAGAGTTAGCCACACCGTTAAAGACCGGTGGAAAACTCTCGGTAACTATGGCAACTCGCACGAGTTCAGATTATGAAAACAGATTGACCAAGCCGTGTTTACAAAGTAAATGCCATCTAAACCTCAGGTAAAGAGTTGATTAGACAGAAAACCCAATCATAGTAAAGAAGATTAACCCTATTTTCTCTTCGAGCCCTTTGCCTCTTGCAGAGCAATAGAATCAGCAATCTGTGTGCGTGTTTCGGCAATCTTCTTGAGGGCTTCAGCCTGTCCACCTTCTTGATAAGCAATAGCGATACTTGCTGCAATCCCAGGTGTTAGATCATCAAAGTTCACTGAAGCTAGAACAGACGCTTTATCTCTATTTGAGACAGCAATAGTCAAGGTAATGCCGTTATCCCCTGCTTCAAGATTTACTAGTTTGTCTAAGTCAAACTCTCGCACCACGTTCTCGCCAGCAAAGACAATTCTTTGGTTTGTGTAGGTAGATGTCCCAACATCGATAGGGGTTGACTCTTCTGGGTTTCTTCTGCTGCTACCTGAGTAGCCACCAACGTTAGCTCTAACATTTCCAAAGACTGGCAGACTCACCCCGCCGAAACCGCCAGAGCTAGTAGACCCGTTACTCCGGAACTCGCGAAGCATGGTTTGCCCAACTCGAGCTATAGCCACTTCGCCTTTTCTAGTTGCAAAAACATAGTCATCTTCCTCAAATGTGCCCTCAGCCATACGAGCGAGAATTGCCTCTTGTTTATGAAGGGACTCTAAAGCTTCTTTGTTCCTGTCTCTAGATCTAAGGAACAGATATGTTGAAAAAGACAGAAGAAAGGCAAAGCTGAACACCACCAGCATGTAACCAGAGTTATCGCCCTTAGCCCTATTTTCTAGCCAAGTCCAGAGGCAACCAATAAAGAACGCAGCAAAGACCAACAACCAGTTAGTTTGCCGCTTAGATAAACCCAACATGTTTACTCCTTTAGTTTGATATCACACTACCCCTGCCTTCCGACATGCAAGTTCTCACAAGGGGACAATAAAAGGTGGTTCCAGTCGCAGCCTAGGCAAACTAAACTAATCAAGTCCGAGATACATCCCAGGAGAATTCGCCTAGTGGCCTATGGCGCACGCTTGGAAAGCGTGTTGGGTGCAAGCCCTCGGGGGTTCGAATCCCCCATTCTCCGCCAGCAACTCCCTTGATTTAGAGCCTCAGTAGAGGCGTTTATCGAGGGAGTTTTTGTTTGATGTGCAATTGAATGTGCAATGTCGCCCGATTGTATTGGGAGTATTCCGCTTGCGAGCTAATTAGGACTTTTTTACCCATCTAAACGTGAGCAAGGTGAAGACGACTCCAAGGGCAACCCAGATAGTAATTGCAATCGCTACTTGATCTAGAAACCAGTCACCACCAAGTTCAACGGACTTGAATTGGTCAGGGTAGAACACCGCTCTGAATCCCTGCCCAATCCATTTCACGGGAAACACACTCGCAAAGTTTTGTAGCCATTCAGGAAGAGTTGTAAACGACAGATAAATCCCTGAAATGAATTGAAGAATAAGAATTGGAGGCAATATCACGGCATTGGCACTCTTGGCACTCCTTGGAAGGGCGCTGATTGCGATTCCCAAGATACTCGATGCCAAGAGACCCAAGTAGAACACCCAGGCAAAGGTGAGCCAAAGCTCCATAGTCTCAGGAAGGTAAGCTCCAAAAACAAAGCGTGCCGTGAGCACAATCGCTACCGCCTGGAGGGTTGCGGAGACGAAAACCTGACCGAATTTTCCGATGAAGTAAGAAACAGGGGAAATTGGCGAGCCAGAAAGTCTCCGCAAAGTTCCGTCGTGCTTTTCAATAGCCATATCAATACCCAAGTTCTGAGTTCCCGAAACCAAAACTCCCATAGCCAACATTGCTGGCAGGTACACATCTGCAGAAGTTAGAACTCTTCCGGCTCCGGGTACATCAATTTCAAGGTTTGAAAATGCAGCAGTGAAAATAACCAGCATCATCAGAGGGAAGAAAAAATTGAAAAAGACAGCGTCAGGTGTTCTGATGTAGCTCTTCAGCTCGTAACCAATCCTCTTTATGCCAACGCCAAGAATGGAAGGTAGCTCAGTCTTCAATCTTCACTCCGTTTCGATGTTCAGCAATAAGCTGAAGGTAAACCTGCTCGAGATTCGGTACCTTGACCTGAAGATTCTCCGGTTCTGTTCCAATTCTTTTTGAGAGCTCGCCAATAAACAAAGATGGGGAATCGGTGCGCTCGATGCGTTGCACCCCAGCCTCCACCCAAGAGACCTCAGGTTTGCGACTATCCCGACCACCGATCTCGGCAATTTTCCCAAGGGCAACAAGCTTTCCATCGACAATAACTCCGCCCCTGTGTCCAAGCTCCTCGGCTTCGTCTAGGTAATGAGTGGTCAGCATAATTGTCATTCCCTCCTGCTGCAGACCACGAATAACCTCCCAAAAAGCTCTCCTAACTTCTGGGTCAAAGCCAGTTGTAGGTTCGTCTAAAAACAAAACCTCGGGATTTCCGATCAACCCCAACGCAACATCTACTCTGTGCTGCTGACCGCCAGAGAGCTTCTTTATAGGCTCTGAAGCCTTACCGTGCAGCCCAACTGCCTCGATAACTTCTTCGACTTTTCTGGGGTTTGGGTAAAGGCTGGCAAAATGTGTGATTGTGTCTCGGACAGAAAGCCGACCAAGGTCACCAGCGGATTGTTGAACTATTCCAATTCGAGCCCGGAACGCACGGCTAGCGCTTTGTGGATCCTGACCGAGAACTTTTACTTCTCCAGATGTTCTGGTTCGAAAGCCTTCCAATATCTCTATGGTTGTTGTCTTTCCAGCGCCGTTAGGACCGAGAAGAACGAAGGTCTCGCCCCTGGAGACACTAAAACTTACGTCGTCGACAGCCTGAAAGTCTTTGTACCTCTTTGATAGACCCACGACTTCGATTGCACTCATACTGACAACTTAGCCAAAACCCGCATCAGCGTCAATTGCCTCACCAATGGCGTAGAAAACAATTTGTCAAACCAAAACCTCTGGATTTATTCGGGCAAGAAATCATTGTGTCGGATTTTGATGGTCATGACTTTCTAGCCAATCATCTTTGGTTTAGATCCGGTGTTGACCGTGTTGTTTGCAGTTGCCGGAAACATCATCTCTATTGCAGTGTTTGCTTACGGTGGAAGTGCAATTCGAGAGTGGATTGTGCGAAGAAGAGTAGCCAATGGAAAACCAGCTGAGTCCCCTAAGTTTGCCAAAGCTCAAGCCGCGTTTGAGAAGTACGGTATCTACCTAATGGCCATTCTTGACCCAATACTTATTGGGACTCCATTTGGTGCCGCTGCTTCTGTCGCAGCCGGTGTGAAGCCACTGAAGGTAACCATAGTGCTTTCTATTGGCATGGTGATTTGGGCTGTTGCAATTGCCTGGGTTTTCGTCGCCTTTGGTATTACTCTCGATTCTTTCCAATGAGTCTCTGCAAAAGAAGAGATTTAGCAAATACTAGACTCGTAATTACCTAAACACCCTAGGAGCACAGTGAACGCCGAACAACTTAGAAACCTAATCATTTTCATTACTGTTGCCGTCGCAACTTTCAAAGTAGTACTAAATGTTTTAGATGTCAGATCTAGCCGAACTGCACTGATTGGCAGCCCAAGTGAAGAAGTAAAAAAGGCTGTTGAATACACAGTTACTAAAAGACGTTTTGAATCTACAAACACAGTTATCAGCGCAGTGGTTGTTCTAACTTTCCTTGTGCTTGGACTCTATGGTCAGATCCAGCAGGCTGTAAGTAGTTCTATAGAAGGTCAAATTTGGCAGGACCTATTCTTCCTGCTTGTAATGGCTCTTGGTCTGTTTGTCCTTGGTATCCCGGGTTCTGTATACAAAACCTTTGTTATTGAAGCTAAGTTTGGCTTCAATCGGACCACAGTAAAGACTTTTATCATCGATAGAATTCGAGGCATTGTTCTAGGTGTTGTGATCCTTGGACCAATCCTTCTTGGTTTACTTTGGATTTACTCGCTGCTACCAAACCAGATCTGGTGGATAGCCTTCCTAGCAATAAACCTAATCTCTTTCATAACTGCAGCCATCGGCACCAGCGTAATCCTTCCACTTTTCAATAAGTTGAAAGAATTACCAGAAGGAGAATTACGTGACAAGATTCTCGCACTCTGTGAAAAGCAGAATTACAAACTCAAGAGAATCTATGTGATGGATAGCTCTAAGCGATCTTCCAAGTCAAATGCTTTCTTCAGTGGAATCGGTAAAACTAAGACCATCGTGCTCTTTGACTCGCTTATCTCTAAACACACAGTTGATGAAGTAGTTGGAGTACTAGGTCACGAAATGGGCCACGACAAGCTTGGCCACATTCGTTCCATGCTGCTACTAAACATGTTGCAAAGTTTCATAATCTTTGCTCTGTTCGGCTGGGCTCTTCAAGAGCCAGCGCTATCGGAAGCTCTTGGCGGTAACGGAATACAGCTTGTGTTATCCCTCATCGCTTTTGGTATGTTGTTCTCCCCAATCAACTTCCTGCTTGGAATATTTGACAATTCGATGACCAGGCGAAACGAACACGGTGCTGACATCTTTGCATCCAAGGTCTATGGCAAAGAGCACGTCATCTCTGCTCTGCAGAGACTTAGTTCCGATAACCTGGCAAACCCTGCGCCTCACCCGTTGTATGTTCTGGCTTACTACTCACATCCGCCAGCAAGTAAGCGCGTATCTCACGTTCAAGAGGCAAAGTTAGCCTAATTCGCTAGAAGTAAGCTCTCACCTACGGTTGCATAAATGCTGGCCAGTGTTGCGATGTGCATTGCTGAGATAACAAGGTTGCTAATCACAACAGGGTGACTGAACTTACCTACAGTAAATGGTGTTGTGATCTTATAGACAACTTGCACAAGCAATAAAGCTGCCACAAAAGCTGGGGCTGGCTTGAACAATAACAACACTGAAACTACAAGTATCGAAAGATAGATTGACATCAATATTCCGCGAGCTGCTGTAAAGCCACCCCAGGTTTGATCCACAATTGGCGCTTTGATGGCCATCAGCACAACTATTGGAATTAGTACCACGATATTCAGCACCAGCGAAACATAAATCATAGTTTCCATTTAGTTCTATCCCAATCTATCTTTAGCCGCATTCAGCTTTCCGGTTGCTTGAACTAAATCTCCAACTTTCCCAAAAATTTCTTGTCTTCATTATGGCATTCGGAAGGAACCTCGGTCGATGCTATTGCTGTCTATTCGAACCTAAGTGCATCAATTGGTTCAAGCTTGGCTGCCTGCCGTGCTGGCCACACTCCAAAGACAACTCCAACTAGCAAGCTAAAACCTAATGCCAGCAGAACGGTGTCTAGGCGTATTGAGAATACCCAGTCACCAAGCACAGCAAGGAAGAACGCAGCAATCTCACCAAGAATCAATCCCACTATTCCACCAGCAAGGGAGAGCACAATAGCTTCGATTAGGAACTGAGTGAGAATGTTTGACTGCTTAGCTCCAATTGCTCTGCGAACACCTATTTCTCTTGTTCGCTCCCGGACAGATACCAACATGATGTTCATAATTCCAATACCACCAACTAGCAAGCTAATTGCTGCAATGCCTGTGAGAAGCAGCCCTAGGGTAGCGGTGATTGTGCCAACAGCAGCAATCAGAGAAGCTTGGTTAGTGATCGTATACCGAGCAGTTGTTTCAGACCCTAGGCCGTATCTCTCTCTAAGTAATACATCCGCTTGAATCTGAAGAGTATCAACTTGTTCTGGAGTATTGGCTTGAATCACAATGCTTGATACATATGGATACTGACTAAAGAGCTTTCTAGCAGAATCGATGGTCACATACACTCGTCCAGAAGTACCAAAACCTGCCTGATCATCTAGGACACCAACGAGCCTGAAGTCTTGGCCATTTAGTTTGACGCTGGTACCGAGCATGTCTTTAGTAATACCTAAATCATTAGCGGCATCTGCTCCAAATACAACATCTTTAGATGTTGCTGCAAAAGAACTACTAGAGAGGTATGAACCTAGAGCAATCTCAGGTTTAACTGCTTCAAAGTATTGGGAAGACACTCCAACGAGCCGAGCGTTTACTCTACTCTCTCGGGTTGCAATGGTTCCTTGATTCTGGGCCTGGACAAACATCACCGAGACATTATCAAGGGCAGCTAATGCATTTGCATCTTGTTCAGTAAGCGAATCTGCGGCCATCGCTGTGATGTTGAGTTGGTTAGTGCCCAGAGTTGCTAAAGACTTATTGATTCCTTGAGATGCTCCATCCACAATTGAAGTTAGAGCAACGATGGCTGCAACACCAATAACAACTCCAAGCATGGTTAGTAACGATCTGATTTTGGTCGCCCAGATTCTATTTAGAGCTAGAGCTGCGGTTCCTAAGATTCTCAACTCACACCTCGCTCATCGCGCTCAACTAGACCATCACGAAGGAAGACTCTTCTAGGGGCACTAGCTGCTATCTCTAGATCATGGGTAATCAAAACGATTGTTCTGCCTTCTCTATGTAATTCTTTGAGAAGTTCAATTACCGCAGCACCAGTTTTAGAATCAAGAGCACCGGTAGGCTCATCGGCTAAGACAATGTCAGGGCTTGTCACAAGTGCTCGAGCGATAGCCACTCTTTGCTGCTGGCCACCGGAAAGACGATTTCTATCAAAGTTCAATCTGTCGCCTAGACCTAGCTGAGTAAGCATGTGGGTAGCTGACTTCTTTGCAGCCTTAGTGCCTATTCCCTGGTAGAGCAGAGGTGCCATTACATTTTCTATTGCTGTGGTATTTGGAAGTAACTGAAATTGCTGAAACACAAAACCAATGGCCCTGGACCTTAGCTCAGTGAGTTTGTTATCACTTAGGTCATTGGTCGAGTCCCCTGCTATCAGCACAGAACCAGAGCTTGGTCTATCAAGACAACCAATTAGGTTCATCATGGTTGACTTACCACTTCCAGAAGGACCAACGATGGCAACGAACTCACCGCGTTCAATTACTAGGTCAACTCCACCTAATGCTGTGGTGATCTGATCTCCGACTAAATAATCTCGGCGAACCTTATCTAAGCGAACAACCTCATCAGCCATTGTTTCCTGCTCCACGCGGAGGACCGAATTGAATTGGATCAGGAACACTTCCTGCGACACCGGCGATTACCTTGTCCCCTACTTTGAGACCTGAGGTAACCTCAACCAAGCTATCTCCCCTAAGTCCAAGTTTCACTGCAACTGTTTCAACAACGGATGCTCCACCGGAATCATCTCTTAGTACTTGAACTTCTGCTACCTCACCAATAAGTGCACTCATTGGAACAGCAAGAACTTCATCTGCTCGCTCAACTTCAATAACTGCTGTTGCGCTCATACCAAATCTTGCTCCAGTTGGGATTTTTGTAACCTGTACTAGAACCTCATACTGCTTGATGCCGCTTACAGAGTTAGCAACCTGACCAATAGAAATAACAGCACCTTCGAAGACGGCATTGATGGCATCTAGTTCAATGGTTGCCTTCTGGCTCAGATCCAACAGATCTGCATCGTATTCACTAGCAAAAACAGAAACTACAGGTTTGGCGCTACCAATGCTCACAACCTGGCCTGAAGTTCTAAGTCCTTCTGCTGTATCAACAGAGCGCACCACACCACTAGTTATTGCTCTAACTCTTGTAGATTGACCCAACTGATTTACATATGTAAACAGCAGATCTCCCTTAGAAACCTTCTTGCCAACTGATACATCAATCTGAGTAATTTCTAGACTTACCCCGAACTGAGCAGGCATAGCAACAGAACCGTTAGCGGAGGTTAGAACTGGTTGCTCGCTTGGGCCGTAGGCCAATAGTTGAGTCTCAGCTAGTTGACCGTTAGCAGCTACTGTCTTCACAACAGATGTCGCTGTGACCTCATAGGTTTCAAAGTTGCTTTGCCTAGTTAGAGCGCGATTGGCAACCAAGGCGATCACAATAACCACTACCAAAGCAATGCCGGATAGCCAGAACCAACGCTTCTTAATCATCTAGGTAGGTCTCCCTCTAATCTTCAAATTATCTTCCCCCTAATCTCTCACAGAAAGCCGAGAGTTTCCTGCTAGGGCTTATAGCCAGCTCTAAAGCGGTTGGTTGCTGGCTTATGAATTGAACTAGCTAATCTCATGAGTAAGGGCCAAAGAACGAGATAAGACTGTAACCAAAAGAGACCCTTTTGTCTTTGAATGTCTCACTAGGTGGGCTAGATTTCTGATATGTCTAGAGATGCTAAAGAGCAGCACAAAGTCCTAATTCCTGCCCGTTGGGTCGAGCGAATTGAAGAAATCTTCCACGTCATTTTGGGTATCTTCCTTCTTGGAATTGCTGTTGCCGCGCTGGTCTTCTCGGTTGGAAGAGTCTTTGAGACTGTGCCTTTCTTTCCAACTGGAATGATTCAGGCCATCAATGACATTCTTTTTATAATCATTATTCTTGAAATCCTAAGAACTGTAGTCGCTAGATATACCGATGGTGTATTCCAACTACAAAACTTCCTCATCATTGGCGTTATCGCTGCGGTTAGACATATTCTTACCGTTGGTGCATCGATGACCTTAGCCTCTGGTAAATCACAGGAAGAGTTCAACAGAGCTGTTGTAGAGCTTGGCATCAGCTCAGGAATCGTAGTAGCTCTTGTGTTTGCGATCTTCCTATCCAAGGCTTCAAACACCTTGAAAGGTAAAAGTTTCAAAGAGTAGCTTTACTCACACAAGTTAGACTTTTCAAATGTCCAAAGATTACATTCTGCTAGATGGCGGTCTCGCCACAGCTTTAGAGGATTTGGGAAACACCTTCACATCTGAGCTCTGGACTGGTGAGCTTCTCAAGAGTGCTCCTGATCAAATACGAGATGCTCACGCTGCATTTGTAAAAGCTGGTGCAGAGATAATCATTACCTCCACTTACCAGGTTTCATTTCCTGGTTGTATTACTAAAGGTTGGACTCACCAAGAAGTAGTGGATGCTCTAAAACTTTCAGTGGAACTAGCAAGAGAGGCTAACTCACCTAAGGTAGCTGCATCGATTGGGCCATATGGAGCTTACCTAGCTGATGGCTCTGAGTATCGAGGCAATTATAAAGTTACTGATGAAGAGCTAAAGAGTTTTCATAAAGAGCGACTAGAAATACTTATTGCCTGTAATCCAGATTTTCTTGCAATTGAAACCATCCCTGAGATTAGAGAAGCAAGAGTTTTGCTTGAACTACTTCGTGAGCTAAAGAACTCAATTCCGGTTTGGATAGGGTTCTCCTGCAAAGATGAAATTCATCTCTCATCAGGGGAAACATTCCGTGATGCTGCCAAGTTAGCTAAAGAACTAGGTGCGGACTATGTGGGAATCAATTGCACAAGTCCTGAGTTTGTAACTGGTCTTTTAGGCTCTGCTAAAGATTACGGCCCGTTTGTTGTTTACCCTAATGCTGGTAGAACTTGGAATGAGAAACTAAAGCGCCTTGAGGGCTCTGCAGTTAAGTTATCTGAAAAACACATCCAGGAGTGGGCTAACTGTGGGGCTAGCATCATTGGTGGCTGTTGCGGAATTGGACCTAGCGAGATTTCTCAAGTGCGAAACTAGTGATGCTTTAGAGACCCAACTTGCAGAACAGGTCAACCTTCTCGGTTCTTCCAGCAACAATAATCTCATCGCCGGTTTCAATTACCGTTTCAGGAAAAGACGGTAAGTAGGCTGCTCCAGCTTTCTTGGTTGCAACAACAGTTACTCCATGTTCAGATCTGAACCTCATCTCTGCAAGAGTCTTGCCATTAAATAGTTCAGGAGCAGAAGTTTTTACCATTACGAAATCATCATCGATTGGAACGTAATCAAGTGATTCACCAGAAACCATGTGAGCGACTCGTTTACCCATATCCATTTCCGGGAAGATAACGTGATGAACTCCAAGCTGATTCAAAATACGACCGTGGGCCGTGCTAGTAGCCTTTGCCCATACCTGCGGAACTCCTAGTTGTAGCAGCAAAGAGGCTGTCAAGATACTAGCCTCTAGGTCGCTACCAATAGCTACTACCGCTGAATCAAAATCTTGAATGCCCAGTTCTCGAAGAGCGGTCTCATCCGTGCTATCTGCCTGAACTACATCGCTGAGTTCATCAGATAGATTCTGAACAGTTCGAGCGTCCGCATCGATACCTAGAACTTCCCTGCCACCTCGAAGCAGTTCAAGTGCGAGAGATGTACCGAAGCGGCCTAGTCCTATGACCACGATGCTAGAGGCTTCATTCTGCTTAGACACAGCACCTTTTTTACGATTAGACACTTGCTTCTCCATTCGGGGGTTGTATTCAATCCTAGATTCTAACTAGGTTTATTAGGCACTTAACCTATTAGTGGGCTTTCTCTAGGGTACTCATAGTGCCTCCGAGTTTTTCTTAGAGCCAACGAAGTCGCTACAACTATCGGTCCAAGACGTCCAAAAAGCATCACTAGAGATAGAAGAAACTTTGCGTGATCAGGAAGACTAGCCGTGATTCCAGTTGAAAGCCCCACAGTTCCAATACAAGAAATAATTTCAAACAATAACTGGTCTGTTGAGAATTTCGTCGTAAACCTAAGCAAAAGCAGTGCACCAATAATCACTGAAGAGTAAAGGGTGACTATGGTCAAGGCTTGTCTCTGCATCGAACGTGGCAATCTCCTATTGCCCACATTCACAGCTGCATCTCCTCTAATTTCAGTAAGAACGATGTAAAGAAGGATGACAGCAGTTCCAATCTTGATACCACCAGCAGTTGAACCGCTAGCACCTCCTATGAACATAAGCATGTTCATAACAATCCACGAACCTGGATCCATCGCAGCAATGTCTATTGAGTTAAAGCCAACTGTTCGGGTCATTGAGGAGTTGAAAAAACCAGCCATAAACTTTTGCGATGGATCTAATTTTCCTAGAGTTGCTGGATTGCTCCATTCAGAAATTGTTATTGCCAAAGCTCCTACGACAACTAAAACCAAGCTAGCCCACAAAACTATTCTTGAATTCAACGACCATTGCCTAGGCAATGTGTAGTTGGCTTCACGTTCAAGCAAAGAGTATGCATACAAACGCATACGATCTTTTATTTCAATTAGAACTGGAATACCCAATGAAGCAATGGTAGTAAAGAAAAACATGGAAATTATTATCCAAGGGTCTTGAGCAAAACTCATCATGCTGTCTGCGTATAAAGCAAAACCTGCGTGGTTAACAGTCATTAGAGAGTGAAATGCTCCATGACTCAATGCCTTATCAATCGAGTACCCGTACTCAGTAAAAAAGCGAAAAGCCAGAATTACAAAAAGGAGACCTTGAAAAAACAGCAGCATCTTCACAACAGTCTTGAGGTAGGTCTTCATATCGATGTTCTTAGGAGCTGATGACTCAGCCATCACTGTCTTACGGCTCTTCAAAGTGATCTTGCCATCGACAAGATACGCCACAAGAGCGGCGAAGGCGATGATTCCTATACCACCGATCTGAACACCTAATGCGATGATGGTGTGCCCAAAGGTTGACCAATAAGTCCCGGTGTCAACTGATGCAAGTCCTGTAACCGTGATTGCCGATGTCGAAGTCAAGAGAGCGTCAACAAAGTTTGTGAATTTTCCTGAGCTTGATGAAACAGGAAGCATAAGAAGGATTGTGCCCAAGATGATGAGCGCTGTGAAGGCTGCCGCAATTGATTGCGTGGCCGAAAGCTTCCCTAGATTTTTCATTTCAGGCTCTAATCTATAGGCTCTGACACGGGCTGGATTGCTGATTCAGGTAACGCTAAGCCTATGCCTAAATGCCTTATCGCTACTGACCTGAGTAGTCCTTTAGGACCAAGGCAACTATAGAGCTGGCGGCAGATGCCTTACTAGGTCGAACTGCTCTAATTAGTTGCTCTATCTCTGCTTCCCGCTTAGGTAGTTTTCCTTGGCTGACCTGTTCAAGTGCCTTCTCTACCTCAGCCATGGATGAAACAATGAATGAGCTGTTCTCAGCAATCCTACCCAGGGTAGAAAACTCCCAGTGCTCAGGATTCTTCCAAAAGATTGCGGGCTTGCTTGTCACCAACGGATACTCAGCAATAAATGAAACACCATCGGTGATGAGAGCATCGGAAGCTAGCGCAAGGCTAGTAAAAGGTCCATCTATATCTGTGAATGTATTAGGTAAAGAGTCCCATTGAGTTCGCCAGGTCTTCAACTCATCTGCAGTCATAAGATCTCGTCCGGTTAGAGTGCCAAAGAGAAATGGGTGAGGCCTTAGAACTAGGTCTATCTCAGGATGTTGTTTGGCATACGTCAACATCGCATCTTTATGATTATTGAAGTGTCCAAAGTTTAGCCAACTGATCCCATAGCTGTGATGTGGTGCCCAGACAACTCTCATAGGTTGTGCGCCACTTGGCAAGGACCTAGATATCGGCCAGTGTGGAGTGACTTTATCTTTTGCTTCGAGAAGTGCATCTATCTTTGGTGTGCCGGTTAGAAAAGCATGCTCTGCTCGACCGTTAGCATCAAAAGCTTCCTTAGTATCCGCATCTTGCAAGAAGACCATGTGCGCCAGCTGGTGAGTGGCTTGAGTGTATTGATGTAGTGCAACGCCTTCTACCCCTGGTTCATTTACTAGAGATGTAGAAAAGTATGGAACATAGCAAACTTTTGTAAACTCAATCAGTTTCTCTATTTGATAGTTCTTCTTGTAGTTTCGCTGCCAAGGGTAGTTCAAGAAAATATAGTCAGGGCTTAGTTCTCTAAGTCTGGCTAAACCATCTTTACTCTTTTTGAACTTGAATCTTTCGTGATCTATGTGAATTGAGTCAAGATAGGAACTAACTAGCTTTTCATCTTGGAACTTCTCATAGCCGGTAAGTTTTCGAGGCATAGTAATTACCAGTGGTTCAAATCTAGGATCTGCTTTCATCTGCTTGTAGATAGCATCAAATGCATCCCAAGCTTCAAAGTAGAAGGTAAGGAAGATGACCCTTATTGGTTTACTCATAGTGGAGTTTTTCTAAGCCAACCGAAGCATGAGAACAAACTGTCCCCCGCCTGGCATAACTTCTGTTTTGAAACTCAGCTCTGGCGCAAATCTTGAAAGCCTATCGACTAACCACTGTGAAGCTTGTTCAGCATCTTTACTATCGGCACAACGGCCAACGGCTTCTCGGCCACCTTTTTTAGCTAAACGCTCAACAGTTGCGATGATTGCCGCTGGTTCAAAGACCATTAGATCACTTGGCCATTGAATGACCGGGTCAATCTTGCCCTTCATAGTGTTACAAGCCCTATGAGCTAATCTCTCTTGGGCTTTTTCACCTTTTTTGGCCTTAGCTATGAAGTAACTATCAGCACTAGGTCCACGATCATTATTGACAGAACCTTCAGAGTCAACAGGCTCATCGCATAACCAGCAAATCCAGTTATCTCTTTGCCCGATTGCCTCTAAATCACTCATTAGCCAAGATTACGCCAAATCACAGGTTTAAACTTGTCTGTATCAACTGAAAGGAACACTGATGGCTGAGAAGAAGTCCGCATCTGGCTTTACCGCTGCAGAGCGTCAAGCGATGAAAGATAGAGCCAATGAAGCCAAGCGCGTAGCTAACGCAGAAGCAGACCTAAAGGCATTCATGGAGAAGGTCAACAAGATGCCTAAGGAAGAGAAGGAAATGGCTCTTCGAATCAAAGCTCTCGTTGAAAAGCACGCTCCCCACCTTGTTGCTAAAACTTGGTACGGAATGCCGTCTTTCTATAATCCAGGTAAGACCGGGAAAGTTATCATTTTCTTCCAGAACGCAGCCATGTTCAAAACTAGAGTCTCCACCCTAGGTTTCTCAGAGCACTCTAATCTAGACGATGGTAATTTCTGGCCTACCTCATTTGCACTAATCAAACTGACTCCCAAGGTTGAGTCCCAGATTAAAGAGCTGATCATAAAAGCAGCAAGTTAGAAACTTGATAAAACTAAACCCCCAAAGATTTTTCTTTGGGGGTTTAGTTATTGAATCTTTAGCTGACTAGCCAACCTTTTTAGTGGTTGTCTTAGACAAGGTCATTGCAGAACCCTTTGAGTTGGTTGCAGTAACCATAACTCTGATGTACTTGCCCTTCTCAGTCTTAGTTAGCTTCAATGTGCTTGCAGTCTTACCTGTAATCACTGAACACTTGGCAGCTGAAGTTGGCTTTGCTTTTAGAGCAGTTTTGCCAACGACAGTGCAGCGGTACCAGGTGTACTTGTGGGTCATTGTTGAACCAGTCCAAGTACCCTTAGTTGCCTTCAAAGTAACGCCAACCTTAGGTGTGGTTGTAGATACAGAAGCAGCTGTCTTTACGGCAGGCTTTACTAGAACAGGCCCTGGGTCAACAGGTCCTTCGATGTCGATCTGTGGAGTTACTGCTCCGTTGACTGCAACGTTATCTAGGTAGAAAACCTCGCCAGCTGATACAACTTGGAAGTCAGGGAAGATAACTAGCTTGTTGTATTTGACCAATGAAGACCAGTTACCTGCAGTTGCTAAGTCGAAGGAAATGTTGTTCCAACCCGCAGCAGCAGTTTGTGTCATTTCAACCGCCATGGTCTCGCCATTGAAAAGCTGGATAGCAACTGGGCTGCTTCCCTTAGGAGAGTAGTAGTTGAATGTGACTTTAGTGTTGTCTGCATTGGTGTATCTAACTGCACCATCAGAACTAACAAGGGCGTTCAAACCTGCCCAAGGCTCACCAGTCTTAGTAATTGCCAAAGCACTTCCACCTAGACCACCTGCTGGTGCATCTGCAATAACTGCTGATGCTCCACCGAATACACCCTGTGGGTGGTCAGGGTTAGCTTCAGATGCGTTTAGTGCACCAAGGCTGTCAGAGCCTTCGTAAGTTAGAAGGGTTGAGGTAGGGTCGCCAGCACCGTTGTTACCGCCGCCACCACCGCCACCATCGCCACCACCGCCACCATCGCCGCCACCGCCGCCACCAGGAAGGGTAGCACCGAC
This sequence comes from Micrococcales bacterium, assembly GCA_947489235.1. Lineage (GTDB taxonomy): Bacteria > Actinomycetota > Actinomycetes > Actinomycetales > Microbacteriaceae > Rhodoluna. Next base: position 6,779 of record CANLDE010000011.1, on the reverse strand, counting down.
CGCGCCGTTGAATGCAAGATCATCCATGTACCAAGGGTTGTCTGATCCATTGCCAAGGAAGTCGAAGAATATGTTCGCCTGTGCATAATCGATAGCCGTAACGTTTCCACCAACTTCGAAGTTGAAGCTATAGGTCTTCCAACCAGCAACGCTTGTTTGTCTAACTTCAACAACCTGAGATGGGTGAACAGTGCTTTCAAGCTTCATCATGATTGTCTTGCCAGAAACTGGTGAGTGGATGTTTACTTTTGCTACAAAAGTAGCTGCCGAGATCAAAGAGGCCATTGGGGTTTTTCTGACAATTGTTGTGCCAGAGGTACCTCCCACGGAAACAACCTTCATCGCCTTTGTGGAGTCAATAGAACCCTCAGCTGGTGCATCGGTAACAATGCTTGAAGCAGCACCATTGAAGTCATTCAATTCGTAACCAGAGGTGTCATTGCTTTCGAAGTTCACTAGAACTGCAGGAGCTGAGCGATCTTCAGGAACTACAACTTCATCAGTGTCACGTGCACCCGGGAATGAGATGTTATCTACAAACCAAGTTGTCTTCGGCTTGTTGTTGGCATTCCAAACCATGTTGCAGCCAACACCAAAGAAGTCAGGCATAAGTGCTACTGCGTTGTAGTTCTTTGAGGAGTCGTAGTTAGATGCGTAGTTGAAGGTAAGTGTTTGCCAACCTTGAACAACACTGAGTTTCTTCTCAATGCCAACGCCTGGACCTTCGAGCTTCATTACGAAACAACGGCTTAGCGCATCTGGTGAATAAACAGAAATAGATCCTGTCTTGTTAGTGCTAGAGATAAAGCTAAATGTGGAAGGCATCACAATCTTTGTTCCGGCCCAAGCCACTTCCTTGGTCTCAACCTGAAGGGCATTACCTGAGGTAAAGCCTTCTCCAGCAGGTTGATCTGTTACAAGAGTTCCAACACCACCGTCAAAGTTTTCACCTGTATAAGATGCCATTGCGTCGAAGCTTTGAGTGTAAGGAGCTGCCGCTGCATGAGCAGCTGAGAGACCTAGAGTAAGTAGAGGAAGAGCTAATAAGCTCGCAAGCGTTTTGCGAAACATTGTTACCTTTCAAAAGGACGTTTCGCACAAAACGTACATGTGTTTCCAGCCTAGGACATGAATAGGCCAGTTAACAGAATATGGGCTACTGGGTTGTAACGATTTGGAACCCTGAAAGAAACCTGTGAACTAGTAATAAACAGTCTTTAGGGGTATTCGAATGATGCGATCATCCTGCGGATTCTCTCCTCCGCTTGACCAGCCACCACGGCCATCTTTGTTACTGGTGATTATCCAGATTGAGCCATCAGGGGCCACTGTGGCCTTTCTGAGCCTGCCAAATCTACCTTTGAAGAACTCTTTAGGTTCTCCCAGTTGCTTGTCTCCAATTACAGGAATCACCCACAGCTTGCCTCCTCGAAGGCAGGCAGAAATCAATGATCCCCTGACGAATGTGATGCCACTGCAAGCTGCTTCTGAAGGGTGCCAAGTCAAAACCGGTGGTGTAAATCTAGAGTCGTTGAGCATCTCAACATTTGAAGGCATTGTAGGAATGGTCGGCTTAGGTGCAGGATTATCGGCAGTCCCCTGATCGTTAGATCCTGGGTTACCCGGTTCAAGTGGTGTTTCTCTGAACTTAAAGAAGCCTTCAGCAATTGGCCAACCGTAATTCTTACCTTTTTCCATGAGGTTTAGTTCATCCCAAGTGTCCTGACCAAATTCGGTAGTCCACATATTGCCAAAGTTATCCCAGGCCATTCCTTGAGAATCTCTGAGTCCCTTAGCCCAGACAAAAGAGTTCTTCTTAGGGTTGTCATCTGGCACCGTGCCATCAAGATTCATTCTCAGAATTGAACCGGCAAGTCGCTTCCAGTTTTGTGAGGTAACACCACGCATACCTGAATCACCAAGGCTCACCCAAAGTTTGTCATCAGGGCCAATAGCAAGACGGCCACCATTGTGGGTTGTTGATTTGCCGCTGCGTTCAATTCCTTGAATCAAAACTCTTTTGGCAGCCAAGCTCCAAGAACCTGCATCGTCAGTATTGAGATCGTATTTGAGGATTCGGTTGTCCCTGATTGTTGTTTGGAAGACAAACAAACTTAGTTTGTCATCGGCTCTATCAGCAGCGATAGCCATGCCTAATGTGCCACCTTCGCAGAATTTCTCGCACGGTGGAGCAGTGTTGGTAAATCCAACTTTTGTTACTTTTAGATCTTTGCTGATAAGAAGTATCGAGCCAGAGTCTCTTTCATCTACCAGTGCTTGACCATCTGGTAGGAACACAACTTCCCAAGGAGCTCTAAGTCCTGATGCGATGACTTGAACTTTTCCTGTTGGTTCAACGTAGCTCTTTTTGACAACCACAGGAGTTGGTTTCTCCTCTGGGAGCGGAGTTGCCTCTGATTTGCCTGGACCGAAAGCAAAAACTGCTCCAAGAATAAGCGAGCCAACCACAATGAATTCGAATAGCGGGTCAGTTCTACGCTCTTGATTTTTAGGCATGCACATTCCTGTAAATTTGCTCTACAAGCAGACTACTTCTGTTTACAGCACGAGCCCTGATAACTTGCCGATGGTCACAGCTTTGTTTCCTAGAGCCAAATAGGTTCAGTGATGGAATCTGCAAGAGAAACTAGATTTTTAGATTTGTAGCCAGGCCAGCCATGAATTTCTTTAAGCCAAGGTTTAGGAATAGCTGAGTATCCCCAGCGCGCTCCAAGTAAAGCACCTGCTATGGCTGCAACCGTATCGGTGTCATTACCAACTCGAACCGCTGCTTCGATGCCCAGAACAAAATGTTCAGGTGTTTCTGTTGCTGTGGACATGATTACTTTGAATGCTGCTTGGATGGCATGAATGACCCATCCGTTGTTACTGAACTCAGATGCATCATGAACTGACTCGGTTGCATCAAATAGATCATTCCAATAGCTCTGTCTAAATGATGGAAGATCATTGATTGCTAATTGAATGCCATCGAAGTTCTCAAACAAAATTGCATGCCTAATTGCCTTAGACCAAATAACGCAGGCCTCACGGCAATCTAGATCCGCGTGAGTCAGTGCACTAACTTCACTGGCAACTTCACCTAGAACATCTGGTCTACTTAGAAAAGGCAAAGCAACAACTGCCGTTCTCATTAGTGAACCGTTACCAGCCGCACGCTCATGCTCGTGCACAAACAATAGTGACTCTGCCAGTAATGAGTCCGCTGATGTTCGATCTCTTACTTCCGCGAAGATACGTTGGGTTTGAATACCGATTCCCCCACCATCTTCCTCATACCAACGAAAGAATTCTTTAGCTACTTCATCTAAAGACACACTGAGGTCAGAACGACTTGCAGCAAGTGCGATAGCAATTGTTTGAGCAGTGTCATCGGTGTATTCACCTGGTGCTAAACCAGGAGAAGCCTTGAATACCACCGGCAGATCTTTAGCTAGCGGTGGCTTGAATTCGTAGCCAGCACCAAGTGCATCGCCCACTGCAGTTCCTAATAGAGCACCTCGTGCTCTGTCTAGAATCTGTTCTTTCTGAAAACTCAACTTCTTTTCCTAAGTTTGAAAACAACTGCAGCTACCGCAGACGCTAAGACTGCTGCCAGCAAGCTTGCAACTAGAGCTTGAGCATGTTCTAGTTCATAATCCTTAAAGACGATGTCATTGACTAAAAACGCAACAGTGAAACCAATGCCGCCAAGAATAGATATGCGTGCATAGTCGGCTAAAGCTAAAACCTTCTCACCAGATTTTCTGGCCAGAAGTGATCCAAGCCAAGCACCAAAAGTGATTCCCACTACCTTACCAATCACACGTAGCAAGATAGCAAATCCAACAACACTGCTAACTACCTCAACAACGGTGAGGTTCACTTCAACCGCTAAAGCATTAAATGCAAATAGCGGTAGCACAAGATAAGCAACCCAGGGATGAATCTTGTTCTCCAAGGTCTTTGTGTGTTTAGTTGGAATAAGCATTCCCAAAAGTGCGGAACCGGTAACCAGCGCTCCAGTTTGTATAGGAGCTCCTAGCAATAGCGCTATTACTACTATTGCCAAGACGTCATCGATGATGGCGAAAGCCATTAAGAACTGTCTTGAACCGGTTGGCATTGTCGTTGCAAAAATACTAAACACAGCAAGTGCGAAAGTGATATCAGTTGCCATCGGTATGGCCCAGCCACCACGAGCAATGCTGTCACTCTGTGTCACTAAGTAATAGATACCAGCAGGAACAAGGGCTCCCATAATTGCTGCTAAAAGTGGAACTAGTAAGGCTTTACGGTTCTTGAATGTTCCTTCGGTTAGTTCTCTTTTGAGTTCCAAACCAACTAAGAAGAAGAACAGGCAAAGTAAATATTCACTGACCTTGTGAAGGCCCTCTAGATCATGCACTAGGTGTGCAGTTGCGGGAAGGTTAGCCAAAATTAGCCCTAGTAGGCCAGCTACTACCAACAAGAGAGCTGCATTGCGCTCCACCTTTATAAACTTCAACAACATCCCTTAAGCCTATGCTCTCTTAGGGTTGGTTAGGCTGGCATGGTGTCTAAAACCAATGAAGTCGGAGGACCCGGCAAATCCCGTAGTTGGCTGTTCAACTACTTTGGGGCAGGGCTAATCTGGGGATCTTCATTCTTTTTCATTGAATTCGCCAACGCTTCGCTTTCCCCTATCGGCCTAGCTTTCTGGCGGTGTGTGCTTGGCGCTCTCACTCTTTATGCTGTGCTTCGCATTCGCAAGATTCAAATAAAGCGTGATCCTAAATTCTTTCTTCTTTGCTTCATAGTTGGTCTATTCAACACAGCCGTTCCATTTGCCCTATTTGCCTTTGGCGGACATCATGTTTCTTCAGCCTTTTCTGGGATGGCTAACGCAATCACCCCGATAGCAACCATCATTGCTTTGCTCACTATTTTTCGAGGAGAGAGTGTTTCTAGAAACCAAATCACCGGCCTCTTTGTTGGTGTCTTAGGAGTTCTCACGCTTGTTGGAGTTTGGCAAGGAATCGAAACCGACTCTTGGTTAGCCGTTGTTGGAATCATCTTCGCAGCAACTCTCTATGGTTTTGGTGGCCCATTCATTCGCAAATACATCGAGCCAAGAGGGCACGCTTTGGAGGTTGCTGCTTTCGGTCAGATTGCGGCAGCTGCGGTCCTATTACTCCCGTTTTATATCACCCAACCGCTTACTACAGGTGCTTTCACTTGGCAATCACTGAGTTCCATTATGGTACTTGGAATCTTTGGAGCTGGCCTGGCATACACAATGTATTACCCACTACTGAAGCAAGTTGGATCTGCTGTCTCGTCAACAGTCACACTTCTCGCACCATTGGTTGCAGTAACACTAGGTGTGCTGGTACTTGGAGAAAAACTAAGTTGGTATGAACCTGTTGGTGGTTTCATCATTCTTATCGGAGGAGCTATTGCTCAAGGTTTATTTAGAAGACGTAAATCTCTAGCTATGTAATTACTTGATCTTCACATCAAGTTTTAGTTCACCAAAAGCACCTTTAGGAACCACTGGGTGATTTGGTGCAACTGGAGCAATCAATTTGAATTCGGTATCTAATTCAGGACGTGAATCTTTATCGCCCTTATTAGGCCAAAATGCACAGGCCCATTCAGCTTGAGCTGCGATGCTCAATGAAGGATTAACTCCAGGGTTAGCAGACAGTGCTGAACCATCAAGAATGTGTAAACCTGGTTGACCAAATGCTCGCAGGTAGCCATCTAGAACACCTTCTTTAGCATTAGGTGCGATAACAGATCCACCTAAGAAGTGAGCTGTCATAGGGATGCCGAATGGTTCCGTAACAACAGCGCCAGCTGTTCCATTGAACTGCTCTGCTAGTTCACGAGCTAGTTTGTGGCCTTCAGGAACCCATGCTGGGTTCACTTCTCCATAGCCCTGACGAGAAGTTAGCTTTCTACCCAGTAACCCACGCTTACTAAAGGTGGTTAGAGAATTATCTCTTGATTGCATAACAAGAAGAATCAAAGTTCGCTCAGGCCAAGTGCGAAGGTTATACATGCTCGGTAGTGATCCGAACTTCTTGATGCTTGCCCATATCAATCTAAAGAAAGTAGGCTTTTGACCTTTGGGTCCAGAAGCCATAATGCTCTCCATGATTCCCATAAAGCCAGAGCCTCTTCCATAACGAACTGGCTCAACATGTGTGTGTTCATTAGGAAAGACACTTGAAGTAATTGAAGAACCTAGAGAAAAATCAATGTCATTCTTCTTAGCCACAACACCTAACAGAGATTCACTGTTAGTTCTACTAAGAGAACCAAGAGTTGAGCTAATCCCCTGGAGGTTTCCATTCGCTCTTACCTTGTGAAGAAGCTTCGCACTACCCAAAGCACCAGCAGCAATGATTACCTGATCTGATCTGTAAGAAGTTTTCTTGACCCAACCAGTTGATGAAGAATGTCTGGTTTGGATTTCATAGCCGTTTTCTGAATCAATGATGCCGGTAACAGTTGTATTAGCAATTACCTGAGCACCCGCTTGCTCTGCTAGATAAAGATAGTTCTTTACAAGGGTGTTCTTAGCGCCATGACGACAACCGGTCATGCACTCACCACAATTAATGCAACCTGTTCTAGCAGGTCCCACTCCACCAAAGTAAGGATCTGCTACCTCTTTACCTGGCTCACCAAAGTGAATACCAAGAGGTGCCATCTGGAAAGTATCGCCATAGCCCAACTTGTCGGCAGCCTTCTTGAGTTCAATGTCTGCTGGGCTCATAAAGGTATTAACC
>CANLDE010000010.1 GCA_947489235.1 Micrococcales bacterium | reverse complement strand
TGCGATGCCAGGAGCGAATGCAAGGAAAGACAAGCCACCTAAACCAAGAATCATGATCAACTCTTGTGGGCCATAGGCAACTGAAGACAATGGGTCACTGGCAAAGATCGGAAGAGCAATCTTCTTAGGCAGCAGTTCGCCTTCTAGTCTTTCGTTACGAAGAGCTCGACCCAAGAAGATTCTTCTTAGTGGGTGAGTTTTCATTGCAGCGAGCTTGTCGTGCTCGAACTTGCTTTCAGGCATTAGTGCTTTCTTATTTCTTTAAAGATTCTCCGTGCTTACCGCTAGAGAGTCGGAAGGTGGCAATAAAGCCAAGAAGCAGGAATATTCCAGCAGCAAGTGCTGACCATTTAGTTCCATCGGTAAAGGCATCTTTAGAGGCTTGGATGAAACTCTCTGGAACTCCACCAGCTACCATTCCTGGAATATTTCCTCCAGCTGATTCCACTACAGATGTTGCGAAACCATCCGCAATTCCCTGCGGGGTGCCAAGCTCAGCTAGTTTGGCTAGCAAACTTGATTGCAACTGAGCGAACAAAACTGTACCGAGAACTGCAATACCTAAAGCGGAACCAATCTGACGAACAGTGCTCTGTGAACCTGAACCCTGACCAATCTTGTCCATCGGCACATCAACCATGATCACTCCAGTTAGCTGAGCTGTTGCAAGTCCAATACCCACACCGTAGATGAATAGGCAAGGAGCTAGCGGGCCCCAACCAAGCTGGTCGTTAGCAAATAGAGCAACACCAATGACACCTAGTAGCTCAAGACCAACACCAATACGAACTGCCATCGCAGGGGCTAGCTTTCCGCTCATAGCTCCACCAACAGCTGATGCTAGGAAAGCACCACCGGCTAGCCACAGTAGAACTAAACCAGAATCAATTGGAGTCAAACCAATTACGTTCTGTAACCAAAGTGGAATAGCAAATAGAATTCCAAACTCACCCATAGAGATAATTAGTGCAGCAAGCGATCCATTTCTAAATGATGCGACTCTAAATAGGTTTAGGTCTAGAAGCACTGGCTTATGAGCTGCTTCACGCTTGTTCTCCCAGAGAACAAAAGCCACAGCAAACAACACAGATAAACCAAGGGCCACAGGGATAGGAGAGATTCCTGGGTTACCCCAAGTCCATGAGCCAATAATAAATTCCTTGTTCACTTGCCACCAGCCGTAGTTGCGGCCTTCAATCAGACCAAAGACAAGGGTTAGGAAAAGTCCAATAGATAAAAATGCACCAAGAAGATCAGGAGCACCCGCACGCTTCTCAGCTTTAGATTCGTTCACGAACAATAGGAGACCAGCAAGGATAACTAGACCAATAGGAAGGTTAATGCTGAAAGCTAAACGCCAACCCTCTGTACCAAAACTTGTAGCCAACCAACCACCAAGAACAGGACCTAGCGCCACCATTCCACCGATAGTTGAACCCCAAACGGCAAATGCAATTCCTCGTTCTTTACCCTGGAAGTTTGCATTAACTAGAGACAGTGTTGTTGGTAGCACCATGGAACCACCAATGCCCTGGGCAATACGAGACAGGATCAAAGAGCTTGCATCGTTTGAATTACCAGCCCAAACAGAAGCTGCAATAAAGATGACGATACCAATAAGTAACAGGCGTCGACGGCCAACGCTGTCAGCAAGGGAACCCCATATAAGAAGGAGTGCAGCAAAGACTAGAACATAGCTTTCATTAACCCACTGCACCTCATTGCTTGAAAGATTCAGGGCCCTAATTAAAGACGGGAAAATGGTGTTGACGATTGTGCCATCAATAATGACGATGGAGATTGCCATAGAGATGAAAATGAGGCCAATCCAACGGAAACGGGCTAAAACTGCCATTATGTAACGCTTTCTGTTGCACCAAGGTAGTTGAGTGAACTAAATAATCCTAGTCCTGTGCACTTGATACCCTTTACTAATGAACAAGGGTAAGTCGTGATCAAGTATCTAGGCTCTAAGCGCACCCTTGTGGGGGTTTTAGGGGCTATTGCCCAAGCAGCAGAGGCTAAAACTGCCGTTGACCTCTTTACTGGCACGACCAGAGTTGCCCAGGAATTCAAAAGACAAGGCCTATCGGTGATAGCTAGTGATGTCGCTACCTATAGTCATATCTTGGCTCAGTGTTACCTAGAAGCCGATGCCAACACTGTCGATCTAGAAGCAATTAGCCAGAAGATCTCATACCTGAACTCATTGCCTGGGGTTACTGGCTATGTGACCAAGAACTTCTGTGAAGAGGCAAGATTCTTTCAACCTAAAAACGGTCAACGGATAGATGCAATTCGTCAAGAACTCGAATCTAACTTCAGGTTTGATGTTGACTACCCAATTCTTCTAACATCCCTGATGTTGGCAGCCGACCATGTTGATAGCACCACCGGTCAGCACATGGCATACCTCAAGAGTTGGTCACATAGATCCGGCAATGATCTAGAGCTACTGGTGCCTGAACTTATTCCAGGCACGGGCAAAAGCATCCCTGGCCTAGCTGAAGATGTGATTGGTGAATTACCTGAAGTTGACCTTCTATATATGGATCCGCCATACAACCAGCATCGATACTTCACCAACTACCACATCTGGGAAACACTTGTGCGCTGGGATAACCCTGAGCCTTATGGCGTAGCAATGAAAAGAGTGGATAGTAAAGAGCCACACACGCACTCTGTGTTTAACCAAAGAAAGAAAATGCCACCAGCATTTAAAGATGTCATCACCAAGGCTAAAGCTAAGACTGTGGCGGTGTCTTATAACAATGAGTCTTGGGTTGAACCAATCGATATCGCAGAGGCTCTGCTTGAGAACCACGAAAGCGTTGCTTTACTTGAGTTTGATTACAAGAGATACATCGGTTCACAAATAGGCATCTATAACAAATCAGGTGCCAAAGTGGGATCTGTGGGAGAGCGCAAGAATAAAGAATTGATTTTCATTGCGGGGGAAACTTCGAGAGTTGAAGCGATCGAAGATGTTGTGGCTGGACGCGGGATTGAACCGCGGACCTAACGATTTTCAGTCGTTCGCTCTACCAACTGAGCTATCCAGCCTCAACCAAAGACAAGTCTTAGGCTGAGCGATTATTAAATCGCAGCGATCCTGACGGGACTTGAACCCGCGACCTCCGCCGTGACAGGGCGGCGCGCTAACCAACTGCGCTACAGGACCAGAAGTACTTCTATTGCCTCATCGCTGGTGACCCCAACGGGATTCGAACCCGTGCTACTGCCGTGAAAGGGCAGCGTCCTAGGCCACTAAACGATGGGGCCGTCAAAGCGATGGAGCTTTAAAGCACCAATGGCAAGGCTACTTGCTAAGGGTAGGTTTTTGCAACCTGAGATTCGGCTTATTCGGTGTTAGTTTAGGAATACTGCATGAAAAAGGGAGGTGGCGGGACATGAAAAGCTTACGTTCACGCTACCTGGCCCTGTTTGTCATAGCTGGAGTCCTACTTAGTGGATTTACCATCCAGCAGGCCATGGCGGTGCCTAATTACCCTTCTGCTGAAGAGGTGAAAGACGCCCAAAAGACCGTAGCCAAGAAGAAAGCCATGATTGCTCGAATTCAAGCAATCATCGTAGACCTAACTATCGAGCAGGTTGATCTTGAGCGCAAAGCCATGATCAAGGCAGAGATTTATAACCAGGCCAAAGCTGAAGAAGAAGCCGTGGCAGCACAAGTGGCTATCCTGCAAACTAAGGTCAATGCCGCCAAAGCAGAAGCTGAAACAGCCCAAAAGCAGCTTGCTCAGATTGCTAGCCAAATGTGGCGAGATGGGGCAGCCGGAACATCCCTGAACTTATTCCTGAACTCAGATAACGCAGGGAATCTGCTTTATCAGCTAGGTGCTCAAGAGAAGATTGCTCAATCAAGTGATCAGATTTATAAAGCAGCTATCCAGCGACAGCAATATGCCAAATCGCTAACAGATCAACTCAAAGAAGCGGAAAAAGAACTTGCTGAAAAGTCAGCAATAGCTAAAGCGGCTTTGGTTGAAGCGCGCAATGCAGCGACTACTTTACAAAAGAAAGTTGATGAGCAGAACGCTCTGAATAAAACCTTCAAAGCACAACTTATTTCTCTTGAAAGAATATCTGAAAGCTTGATGCAGCAACGCATCCAAGGTTTGATTGACGAGGCTAGACAACAAAACCTACCTGGCCCTATCGATGCGCCAAGCCTTTATGAGGTTGGACCACCTAATTCTGCCAAAGTTGAAACAGCGATCAACTTTGCTAGAGAACAGCTTGGTGAAAGATATGTTCTAGGTGGGATGGGTCCTAACGTTTGGGACTGCAGTGGTATAACAAAGAAGAGCTATGAGGTTGCTGGAACATATATCGGCACGCACTCTGCTACCAACCAGTTCTACAACATGGCAGCTAAGCGAAGACTAGTTCCGATCAAGGAAGCTGTTCGTGGAGATCTGATGTGGTACTCATACGTTGATGATTTCAATGGAGATAAGTATCACGTAGTTATGTACCTAGGTGATGGAATGATGCTTGAAGCGCCAAATCCCCTAAGAACTGTTCGCATCGTTCCTCTGCGTTACGGTGACCTATTCCGCTATGCCGGCCGCCCTACCCCATAACTTAGACTTGTTATTCAACCTAAGGAGGTAGCAGATGACTGAAGTACGTCAAGTAAAACCTGCTACCGAAGGCTGGGAGCAGAAAAAAGATGCCACCGGTCGCCCGGTTCTTGAATTTGAAGCTAAGCCTAGAAAAGTCCAGCCACCAGTTCATCTAGTAGATATGTCTAAGGATGAATTAGCTGCTAAGGCTAAAGAACTAGGTGTGCCTGCATTTAGAGTGAAGCAGATTGCTAAGCATTACTTCACTCACTACACAACTAACCCAGATGAGATGACTGATCTTCCTCAAGAAGGCAAGGCAGAACTGGTTGGAGTATTCCTGCCTAAATTACTTACCGAAGTAAAGAGACTGCAAACAGATAAAGGTGACACCATCAAGTTTCTCTGGAGACTATTTGATGGTGCTCTAGTTGAATCCGTTTTGATGCGATACCCAGGCCGAATTACTCTTTGTGTTTCTTCTCAAGCTGGTTGTGGAATGGCATGTCCATTTTGTGCAACTGGTCAAGCAGGGCTCACTCGTAACATGACTGCAGCAGAGATTGTGGATCAGATAGTTCAAGCTAATGCTGTGATTGCAGCTGGCGGTTTGGGTGGCAGAAAAGCTACCGAACACGAAGAGCGTGTTGGAAACATTGTGTTCATGGGCATGGGTGAGCCCCTTGCTAACTACAACCGTTTGATGACTGCAGTTAGAACCATGGTCAAACCTGCTCCTGAAGGTTTAGGGATGTCAGCTAGAAACATAACTGTTTCAACAGTTGGTTTGGTACCTGCTATCGAGAAGCTAACTAAAGAAGATATCCCGGTTACCTTTGCCCTATCTCTGCATGCTCCTGATGATGAACTGAGAGATGAACTTATTCCAGTGAACTCAAGATGGAAAGTCGATGAGGCACTTGATGCAGCTAGAGCATACTTTGATGCGACGGGTCGAAGAGTGTCCATCGAGTATGCACTTATAAAAGATATGAACGATCACCAGTGGCGTGCCGAGCTACTGGGCCAGAAACTAAATGCTCGAGGTAAGGGCTGGGTGCACGTCAACCCAATTCCACTAAACCCAACTCCAGGTTCAATTTGGACAGCATCAACGCCTGAAGCAACCCGCATCTTCATCAGCACACTTGAAAAAGCTGGCATCACTACAACCTTGAGAGACACCAGGGGTAAAGAAATAGATGGCGCTTGCGGCCAGCTGTCGGCGGCAGAGTGAGTGACATCCAAGAACTCCCGGATGGAACAAGAATCATTTGGGCACCAATTGTTAAACCAAAGCGTTTTGCCTTTGCCACACAGGTCTTTGGCGAAATTCTTCTAACAGCCGGTGTAATCCTGATGCTGTTTGTTGGCTATAAAACTCTTTTCCAAGACAACCTAGTTGGTAATCAGCAATCTGATTTTGCTAAAAATTTTACTGAGCGAGATGGCTTTGTACCGTTGGCTGAGGTAGCAAATGATGCAGACATCTTTGGTCGCATGTATGTACCAAGGTTTGGTGAGAGTTGGACTCGACTAATTGCTGAAGGCACTAGATGGCACCCTGTTCTAAATGAGATTGGTATCGGCCACTACGTAAACACAGTAATGCCAGGCGAAGTTGGTAACTTTGCCATAGCGGCTCACCGCGGCGGTTTTGGCGGAGCATTTAGAGATATCGACAAGTTGACTAGAGGTGATCTTGTCTACATTGAAACTAAAGAAACTTGGTTTATCTATAAGTTTCTAGAAACCGAAGTAGTGTTACCTACTGATGTTGGAGTCATCGCCACAGTTCCAGAAAAGCTCGACGGAGCTACCTATGGCAGTAGGTATCTAACTATGACCAGCTGCACGCCAATATTTATAAACACCGAAAGAATTGTTTCTTGGTTTGAATTAGAGAGAACTCAAAGCACAGCAGCAGGTATGCCAAGAGATCTAAAGATCGTAGTAGGGAGTCGCTAATGTACTCATGGCTTTGGCGTAAGTTACCTGGTAATCGAATCCAAAAGATACTTCAGGTTGCACTAATAACTGCTGTGGCATTAGTAGCCATGTATTTCTTTGTTTTTCCTTGGCTAGATGAAGTTGTATTCCCAGAAACAAACACCGAAATCTAGGCTCACCTACTATTCCCAGCAACAGTGTCTAAAGTTGAGATATGACTGAAAAACTTCCCATCGAATTTGGCTTAGATACATTTGGCGATATTGGCTCTGATGATGAGGGTAACCCTATATCTGCAGCCCAATCAATTAGAGACATCGTTGACCAAGCCATTCTGGCTGATGAACTAGGCATAGACCACTTCAACGTAGGCGAGCACCACCGAAACGATTTCGCAGTATCTGCCCCAGACACAGTGCTTGCTGGCATTTCTACCGTCACACACAACATCAAACTAGGCTCTGGCGTCACAGTGCTCTCAAGTGAAGATCCAGTCAGGGTTTACCAACGCTTTGCTACCCTCGATGCACTATCTAATGGAAGAGCTGAGATTACAGCTGGTAGAGGCTCATTCACGGAGAGCTTCCCTCTGTTTGGCTTTGCTCTGTCAGACTACGAGCAACTATTTGAAGAGAGATTGGACCTTTTAGTTGAACTGCTAAAAGAGAAACCAGTTACCTGGTCTGGGGAGACTAGAGCAGCTCTTAACAATCAAGAGGTTTACCCTAAGACTGAAAGAGGAGCCATGCCACTTCGAGTAGGGGTAGGCGGATCGCCACACAGCGTTATCCGTGCAGCTAAGCATGGCGCTACCCTAGCCTTGGCAATCATTGGCGGCAGTCCTGACAGGTTCGCACCTTTTGCAGGACTATACAGAGAATCCCTAAACCGCTTTGAGCAACCTCAGCTCTCAATCGGCATTCACTCACCAGGACACATAGCAGACACCGACGAGCAAGCAGCCAAGGAGATGTGGCCGCAATACAACAACTCCTTTGGCCGTATTGGTAGAGAGCGTGGTTGGGGAGCGATGACTTACGAGCACTTTGACAATGAAGTCCAGCACGGCTCCTTATATGTTGGCTCACCTGAAACAGTTGCCAAGAAGATCATCTTTGCCCTTGAATCAACAGGTGCCAACAGGTTTGACCTCAAGTTCTCAACCGGAGCGATGCCACAGTCACAGATGCTCAGATCCATCAAGCTCTATGCCACAGAGGTTATCCCTATGGTCAAAGCAGCCTTGGGCACAGAGATAGCAATCTCTTACTAACCAACTTTTAGTTAATACAAAAGGAGCCACCCTTTCGGGTGGCTCCTAAAGTTTTAGGAACTAGTTATAACTAGTGACCTTCAGCTGAAGCGTGTGCCTTGTCTTCTTCTGCTGACTTAATGCGAGCAATAGAGAAGATGATTAGGCCGAATAGACACTTAGCTAGGATGTCAGCAATGCTGTATCCAATTTCGCGTGAAACAACCTCTGCAGGTGTTGGCGCGCCAGTGCTGTTCATCGCAAGGATGAAGGTGATTGGGTAGACACCCCAGGTAGCTAGAAGAAGTACGCGTAGTGTCTGGAACAGACTGCGGACCTTAGCTGACTGGCTGTCTAGGCTCTTCTTCAATTCGAACCATAGTACATACAAGATGTATAGGAACGGAATGGTTGAAAGTAGACCCCACATGCTTGGCTCTAGACCGAATAGGTCAAGCTTTGCGTCACCAGGGTAACCAAGAACGATCATTGCAGCAGCAGCTGGAACGAGGCGCTTTAGAAGTGAAGACTGGATAGCCTTTGCAAGACCTAGCACAGCTACAAGCTCAACTAGTAGTAGTGGAACAGTTAGGAACCAGTCGATGTAACGGTAGCCAACGTTGTAGTTAGCGCCACCGAAGTCAACCATGTTTGCACCTGCAGTTGCAGCAGCTGTGCTTGCATCGTTGATTCCATAGCCGTGGTTGAATGACTCAAACATACGGAAGTAGTGGTAAGCAGCAATTGTTGTTACAGACGCTGAAACCAAAACAGCCATACGGTACTTAGGTAGTACACGATCTCTTGCAAAGAACAAGAAGATCGATGTAGCAAGCATGCTTGCTAGACCTAGTGATAGTACGTTGTACACTGCGCTAAATTCATAGCCAGTCAGTGAGAAGGAAAGTACTCCTACGTTCTCCATTGATGTTGCCTTTCGATAAGTTGATCGGGCAACATTTAGAGCCCGACTTTTTATTGCAGGTTAAGGTTACCTTTCGTTACCTGCGATAAAAACGCGCTGCGCGTCGTGTTTATGGATTCGTTATACAGGTAAAACACAGGCTAAATAGGCCAGAAATTCCCTAGTTTCTAGGCAACTGGGATACTTTCGTAGCCTCTAAGGACGAAAGTAGGTCGTCTTTTTGGAGTTTCTACGAGGGTTAAATTCGGAAATCTTTCAAAAAGCAATGGCAGTGAGACACTCATCTCAATGCGAGACAAAGGCGCACCTAGACAGAAGTGAATACCAGCTCCAAAGCCAATATGAGGGTTCTGTTCCCTCGTGAGGTCAAGCTCATCAGCCCGATCAAAGATGGTTTCATCCCTATTGGCAGAGCCTAGGAGCGAGGCAATCTTTTGCCCTTCTTTGACTAGGACCCCACCTATCTCGGTGTCAGCTGTTGCCGTTCTTTCAAACAAGTGAAGAGGAGCATCAAAGCGTAGGAACTCTTCGATTGCTGTATCGGCTACGCCTCTTGGGTTTTTGCGCAGCAGTTCTAGCTGCTCTTCTCTTTCAAATGTGGCGACCATGCCATTGCCAAAGCCATTGACGCTAGCTTCATGCCCAGCATTTAGAAGTAGCACGCAGGTGGCGATTAGTTCCTGAGCATTCAGTTTCTCGCCTGCTTCTTCAACTGTTGCCAGTTCGCTGATTAGATCCTGACCTGGGCTGGTCTTTCTCTCATTCATGAGGGCTCGGACATACTCGGCAAACTCATGTGCAGCCTGTTTGGCTTCTTCCTGGGCTTCTAAAGAAGGGCTTACCTCATACATCTTTACTATTGATTGCGACCAAGGCCTGAGTAAATGCTCGTCTCTGTCTGGGAAACCAAGCAGTGCAGCAATGACCTTTACCGGAAGGGGTTCTGCATAATCAGCAATTAGGTCAAAGTTGCCGTTTGAGGACAACTTGTTCTCAGCCTGATCGAGCAGGTTATTGGCAATTCTTTCAACCTCAGGCCTAAGGCTCTCAATCCGTGAGCGGGAGAATGCCTTTCCCACTAGAGAACGAAGTCGAGTGTGTTTTGGTGGCTCAGAATCAAGCAAACTATCGGAGTGCAGCCAGTTGAATTCATTCCATTGGCTCTCAGGCTCTTTAGGGGTGAAGATACGTCCAAGGGTTTTAGTTCTCAGAACAGCATTGGCATCGTTATACCTAGCAGCAAGGAACATGCCTAGTTCCTCATGCCATACCGGTTTACCAGCCTGACGCAGCTCTTTCAGAGCAGGATAAGGATTTTCAACGAAGCTTGGATCTGAGAAATTGAACATGGTTCAAGGCTAAACGAGAAAAATCCCTACTTACCTAGTTTGGCAATAGCCTTCTGCGCGGGAAGCAAACCAACGGCTAAGACCACAAAGAAGGCGGCAATAGTCAAGATCCATTGAGCCATAGTGGCAAAGCCATACTGAGGGTCAATGAACCAGTATGCCCACCAGCCAGTGATGAAACCTCTTGTTATTGCAAAAGCTAGCCAGGCAAGTGGATAGACAAGTACCCAGAATGCTGATTTGAGCTTTAGAGGCAAAGCAGTTCTGGTTAGCAACCACTCTAGAAGGACAAGGATTGGCATATAGGTATGAAGCATTTGATTAGGTAGCACAGGCCAGTCGTAGCCAACATCGCGTGGATCTGGTGCAGCATCGGCTAGTAGTGCGTTGTAGATAACGCCAACAATGACCATTGATGCTGTCATAGTTAGGCGGAACAGGGTTAGAAACTTGGTCTCATCCTGGTTACGTAAAACCCTAAGACCACTTAGCACCAGTGCAAGGCCAGTAAGTAGGCATGAGGTGATAGTGAAGTATGTGAAGTATTCGGTAGGGCGGAAGAGATTGTGAGCTACTCGGTCGGTTATCTGCCAGAAGATGCTGCCGAATAGGACTAACGCCATGGCTATACGAAGAAAGCCCAAACCCATAGATGTTTTTAGCATTTGAAAAGCCTAACTAAAGACCTCTATATAGGGTGTTGCTGAAATGCACCTGATGCGAAAGTGTTATAGATAGTTAGACTTGGGGGCATGCTCAAGGTTTTACTCACTGGATTCGAGCCTTTTAACAATGCTCGACTAAATCCGAGCGAGCAGCTCGTAATCCGGATAAAAGCAGATGATGTGCCTGGGACTCAAATATTGACCGCTGTTTTACCCGTTGTATATGGTCAAGCTGCCAGCAACCTGCTTGCCCTTGTCAATGAGCATAAACCAGATGTGGTTATTTGCTTCGGTCAAGCCGAAGGTCGAACCAGCATCACTCCAGAGCGATTTGCTGTAAACCTAAACGATGCATCGATCGCAGACAATGCTGGCCACATCAGAGTCGATCAGGCAATTAGACAAGGCTCACCGTTAGCCATTGAAAGCACTCTTCCAGTCAAAGAATTTGTCACTGCTATTCGAGCTGAAGGTATACCGGCTAGCCTCTCGCTCTCAGCTGGCACATTCGTTTGCAATCACATCTTTTATGAACTGCAAGATGCACTGCAGGGAACAGCAGTTCAGTCCGGCTTTGTTCATGTTCCTTTGATGGATGAACAAAAAGAAGACTTCCCTGGATTGTTCACGATGGCTGTGGACAACATGGCTTTAGCTGCTAAGACAATGGTAAAAACTTTAGTGGCGAGGTGAATGTGATGGCCAAGAGCTTTTTTGTCATTAGGGCACTGGTCGCTGCGATTGTTTTGAGCTCAGCAGTAAGTTCTTCTGTTGCTGAAGAGAATCCATTCTTGCCTGAATATGGAACACTTTCCGAACACAACCAGTGGGCAATCAAAGCAATTAATGGAGATAAAGTTGCCGAACTTGGTGTAAACGGTGCTGGAGTAAAAGTTGCCGTTCTTGATTCGGGACTTGCTCTTTCTGCACCAGGTATCAACAACAAGCTCATAGCCTATAAAGATTTTTTACCTTCTCAACAACCTCTTCCAGATCACGGCACACAGAGCGCAGGAATAATCGCAAGTGACTATGACGCCGCTACTGGCATTAGGGGAATAGCACCAAAAGTGTCTCTCATAATTGCAAGAGTCTGCCAGATGGGTTCTTGTGATTCCATCGCAATCAGAAAAGGATTTAATTGGGCAGTTGAACAGGGTGCTCAAGTTATCTCCATGAGCTTTGGTGGCGGGACAGATCCATATATGAACGCTGCGATAACGGCAGCAGTTAACAGAGGCGTTGTTGTTGTAGCTGCAGCAGGAAACAACGGTTGTAAGACATATGCTTCTTGGGGGGTGAATCGACATTGTAAGCAAGGAGTGATATCAGAAATATATCCAGCCTCCTTCACTATTCCAGGTTTGGTATCTGCTGGAGCTATTGATCAAACAAACGCGAGGGCACACTTCTCTAGCTGGGGACCCAATCTAGATCTAATGGCCCCTGGCGTGAACAACATTACTTTCGACCCAGTTGGTCCAACTAATGGTTTTGGTGGGACATCTGCTGCTGCCCCTTATATTGCCGGAGTTGCAGCTCTTACTCTTAGCGTGAATCCAAAACTAACCCCGCAGCAAGTTCAGGCGATCCTGCAAAGCACGACCAAACCAGCGCTAGCAACAAAACCAAAGGTCTGGGATAGCTGCACAAAATCCGAAGTAAGCAACACCTGGTCCTGTGAAAACCAAGTTGACCACCTTTCCCCACAGGAGCATTTCACCGGAGCAGGAATTGTTGATGCACTCTCGGCTGTTAAGTTAGCTCAGCAGTTAAGTTCAGGCCAACTGCTACCAAGTCCTGAAGTTACTGCCACAGGGACACAGATTCAGATCACTTGGCCAGGAGGCCCTGCAGAACTTTACTCGAACAACAAATTAGTTTCAGCAAATGCAGAATCAGGCTTTGAAATAACCGGCGGTTATGGACAGAGCTACTCGTTCCACATAAAAAGAGGTAGCAAGGTATCAGAACCCAGACTCCTAGTTCTGAAGAACGCGCTAACGCCTTCAGCACCAATAGTTCTAGAAAAAGGCGCTAGATCTGATGAAATGTGGATCACCACCAGCGACTTGGCTGCAGAGCTTGATCAGCTTTTGGTGTGGCCAGAACAAGTGGCAGCAATCTTTGAATTCGATAGTGGAAAACAAGTTGCGTGTTCTGGCTATTCCCCTGCGCCTAGCGGAAGTGAAAATCGGCCATTCCATTTCAGTTGCCCACTTATTGATCAGGTAGGCCCGATAACGGGGATCTTCAAGTTACTAAACAAGTACTCACAGTTATCTAGTGGTACCCCAGTAGAAATTCCTAACGTAGGAATAGCCTTCCCACTAATCCAAGTAAGAACAACCTATATCTCCTCCGACTCAATACATTTCGATTGGGAGGAAGTGCCAGGAGCGCTGAGTTATAACTACAGGTATGAGCCAACCGGTGAATACTATTGTCAGACTGCGTCGGAATTCTCACTTTCAGGAAAATCTATTCAGCCTTCTGTATTTATTGTGGAAGCTATGGAGAATTCAGACTGCACCGGTCAAAGAGTGCTCTCAAGCGATATCTATCCTTACGTCTTACTCTCACCAGAGCCGGATAAACCAACAGGCATAACCGTGAAGAGCAATGAACTCACTTTTGTTGAGTTTGATGTGCCTAATGCAAAGCCAGAAGACCAGTGGAGAATTTATCGATCTGACGGCTTGATGATGAGAATCTATTCTGGCCAGCGGATCGCAGTAGGTATGCAGCCAAATGAGAATGTGAATGGCAAAACATTTAGCTATCGAATAATGCAGGTCAAGAATGACACATATGGTGAAGTCTGGAGTGAACCAAGCGATCCGATAGTTGTGAAGATAAGAGACTTAGCAGCTCCGACGGATATTGGATGTCAGGTGAAAAATAGAAAGGGCATAATCTCGTGCTCTATGCGAACAAACAATATTGTAGAGTCAACTTTTATTGAGTACTTAGATTTCGATGGTGTAGTTCTAGCCTCTAGTCGAATTAGTAATAAAAATAGATTGGTTCAATACAACGAGTCTGAAATAGCTTCGGCGGCTTTCGTTCGTATGAGCTCAGTGACCGGAAAGTCAAACGAGTGGATGAGGCGAGGCAATTCCGTAACTGTAAGAATTGCAAGTCGAACTGCCAAGGCAGCGGCAGCTACAGCTCATTAGTTGTTCTTCTGCTGCATAAAAGCTAGTTAGCTTAAAGATTCTTCAATTAGAAATCTAAGTGGTTTGCTACTTAGGCTTAGGAAACTAAGTACTGCTTTAGCCAGCAGCCTGTGCCTTGCGTGCTCTTAAGAGTCCAACTATATAGGCAAGGCTAAAACCAAAACCAACAGCTGCATAGGCATAGTCAAACCAGGTTAGAGCCGCAACTGGAATAAGAAGTGTCAGAACACCTAGGCCAAAGGCGGATATCGCCATAACCCTTGCAGAGAATATCACTGCAGAATCCTTGCCCTTTAGAGATACAGAAAGCATATTTCCCGCTAGCGCCACAAGGGTAAGCCCAATCATGCGCATTGCCCAGTCAAGATAAGGGGTAGGGCTTATCCCAAGTAGTTCGTTGAAAAGTGAAGGGCTTATCAGTAGTAGAAGAGCACTTAGGCCGAAGACTGTTGCACCGGTTAGTAGCACTCTGCGAAGGTATTTGAGATTTTCCATAACTTTCATAATGGCAGAAACACAGGAGAAACCTGCTCTACTAAAGCCAAAGTTCCTTCAATCACTTCTAGGCTGGTGCTGTGGAGGCCAAAAGCTCAGCCACGTCAACGGCGACGAAAGATCAATGATGCGCGCATTAGTGAAACAAAAAGCAGCACCAGGTTTAGAAATGGTTGAGCGCGAAATGCCTCCCATCGGTGAAAACGATGTTCTCATCAAAGTTCTTAGAACCGGGATATGCGGCACAGATCTGCATATTGAAAGCTGGGACAGCTGGGCTCAGGAAACTCTAAAGACCCCCATCATCCCAGGCCACGAGTTCTTTGGTGAAGTAGTTCAGATTGGCTCTAGAGTTCATGAAGTTGAAATTGGACAGCAGGTCTCAGGTGAAGGACACATCGTGTGTGGTCTTTGCAGAAACTGTAGAGCAGGTCGCCGGCAAATGTGTATTAGAACGTTAGGTGTTGGAGTAAATCGTGATGGTGCTTTTGCAGAATACATAGCTATCCCAGAATCAAATGTTTGGGTTCACCACGATGCAATTGATCCAGACCTAGGTGCAATCTTTGATCCTTTTGGTAATGCAGTTCACACAGCAATGGCATTTAGTTTGATTGGTGAAGATGTTCTTATTTCTGGAGCGGGGCCAATCGGTTTGATGTCAATTGCAGTAGCAAGGCATCTAGGAGCCAGGTACATTGTGGTCACCGACATTAGCGAACCAAGACTTGAACTAGCTAGATCGCTGGGAGTAGATATCGCTCTCAATGTGCAAAAAACTAGAATTAGCGAATCGCAGAAACAACTGGGCATGCGTGAGGGTTTCGATGTTGGATTTGAAATGTCTGGACACAAAACAGCTCTGCCAGAGATGATTGACAATCTCAACCATGGTGGGCGGGTTGCCATGCTTGGTTTACCAACCGAGTCGATAGATATTGATTGGTCCAAGGTGGTAACTCACATGCTCACACTCAAAGGAATATATGGTCGAGAGATGTATGAGACCTGGACAGCCATGAGCTCTATGTTGAAATCAAGTGAGTTGCTGCGAGAGAGAATCTCCTCTGTGATTACAGATAGGTTGCCAGCTAGTAAATGGCAAGAAGGCTTCAACATAGCTAGAGCCGCATCCAGTGGCAAAGTTGTATTGGATTGGACTCAACTCTGATGTATGAATCACTAAAGTTACAACTTCAAGAAACCATAGGTGAAATCCAAGACGCAGGCCTATATAAAGGTGAACGTGAAATAGATTCACCTCAGGGTTCGCACATAGTCTCAGGTCAGGGAAGCTTACTGAACTTCTGTGCCAATAACTACCTTGGCTTAGCTAACGATCAGAAAATAATTGATGCGGCTAAGACGATTCTGGATGAACGTGGCTTTGGTGTAGCAAGCGTGCGGTTCATCTGTGGCACACAAGATATCCACAAAGAATTAGAAGTTGCGGTCTCACATTTTCTAGGTACCGATGACACCATTCTGTTTAGCTCTTGTTTTGATGCTAACGGTGGAGTCTTTGAATCTTTGTTTGATGATCGTGATGCAATCATCAGTGATGAATTAAATCACGCCAGCATAATTGATGGAATTAGATTATCTAAGGCGGCCAGGTTTAGATACAAGAACAGAGACATGGCTGATTTGAAGAGATGCCTTGAAGAAGCCAAAG
Source organism: Micrococcales bacterium (assembly GCA_947489235.1). GTDB lineage: Bacteria > Actinomycetota > Actinomycetes > Actinomycetales > Microbacteriaceae > Rhodoluna. The sequence goes on along the minus strand of CANLDE010000010.1, from coordinate 14,619 downwards.
ATGCTAGGCAGAGAATCATCGTTACCGATGGAATCTTCAGCATGGATGGCTATCTTGCACCATTGCAAGAAATATGTGAATTAGCAGAAGCCTATGGGGCTGTTGTGATGGTAGATGATTCTCATGCCGTTGGACTTCTCGGTGCAGGTGGCAAAGGAACTCCAGAGCTTGCCGGAGTAATGGATCGGGTAGACATTTATACCGGTACTTTCGGAAAAGCTCTCGGCGGTGCTGCTGGTGGATATGTTTCAGGAAGAAAAGAAATTGTCGAGATCCTCAGACAGAAGGCAAGACCGTATCTGTTCTCAAATTCGCTAGCGCCAGCCATTGCAGCAGGTTCATTGGAGGCAATCAGGATTGCCGGCTCAAAGGAGGGCATGCAACTTCGGAACAAATTGCACAACAACGCAAAACGATTTAGGCAGCGGATGGATGAGGCAGGTTTCTTACTCCTTGAAGGAGAGCACCCAATCATTCCGGTGATGCTAGGCGATGCGGTGCTGGCGGCAAACCTTGCTAAAGCAATGTTTAAGAATGGTGTCTATGTCACAGCTTTTAGCTTCCCAGTTGTGCCAAAAGATAAAGCAAGGATCAGGGTCCAACTATCTGCCTTGCATACTGAAGAAGATATTGATGCCTGCGTTGCTGCTTTTATAAAATCCAGAGCCGAAGTTAGTATTTAGTAATGGCTGAACCAGTAAAAGGACCTAAAAGTTACTTCCCATCCATTGAGGCTAAGTACGGCAAACCAATTGCTTTTTGGATGAAGGAGCTAAAAAAGGTTAAGAATCTAAAGCACCTCGAGCAGGTCAACTTCCTCAAAGAAACACATGGAATGGGCCATGGCCATGCTAATGCCATCGTTGCAGTGTTTAGAGTAGAGAACCCATAGGCCATTATTCGCTTAAGCGGATAAGAGCATATTGGTCGAGGTTAGACTTAGATTATGACATTGAATGTTTCTGTTATCGGGCTTGGTTATTTAGGTGCAACTCACGCAGTTGCTATGTCTAAGTTGGGTCACAACGTTATTGGAATCGAACCAAACCAAGCCAAAATAGACAGCCTTCAATCGGGTCACGCTGGCTTCTTCGAACCAGGTCTTGATGAAGAACTTAAGATACAAATAGCTTCGGGAAGACTGACGTTCAAATCAGCACACGATGAATCATCTAGAAATGTTGATGTTCACTTTATTTGTGTGGGCACCCCACAGCTTGAGGGATCACTAGCTGCTAACACCTCTTACCTGCACTCAGCCATCAAAGATTTAGCTCCATACCTAAACGAAAGTTCTGTTGTGGCAGGTAAGTCAACTGTTCCAGTTGGCACTGCTGCATTACTTACTAAAGAACTAAAAGAACTAACTGGTTTTGCATCTCCTAACCTTGCTTGGAACCCAGAGTTCCTAAGAGAGGGAACTGCCCTAGAGGATTCACTCAACCCAGATCGTTTGGTAGTAGGGGTAACTAACAAGGCATCTGAGGAAAAGCTACGCGAAGTGTTTGCACCGATGATTTCCCGCGGTGTCCCTTTTATAGTGACTGATCTTGCAACAGCTGAACTAGTGAAATCGGCTGCCAATGCATTTCTTGCAACAAAGATTTCATTTATCAACGCAATGGCTGAAATCGCAGAGGTTTCTGGGGCAGATGCAACTCAGCTAGCTGAGGCGATTGGCTACGATGAGCGTATTGGGAACAAGTTCTTACGTAATGGAGTTGGCTTTGGTGGAGGTTGTCTGCCTAAGGACATTAGGTCGCTTATGGCTCGAGCTGAAGAGCTAGGTGTTGGAGAATCTGTTGCTTACCTAAAGGAAATCGACAAGATCAACATTCGGAGAAGAGATCGAGTGATACACCTGCTAAGGGAAGAACTTGGCACCCTCACAAACAAGAAGGTATTGGTTCTAGGCGCTGCCTTCAAGCCAGATAGCGATGATGTTAGGGATTCACCAGCCTTGGAGATTGCTCTAATGATCCAAAGAGCAGGTGCAGAGGCAATCGTGCATGACCCTATTGCATTGCCTGGAGTAAATAAGAAGCATCCTGAATTATCAACGCAACAGGATCTAGCTCAAGCCTTTAGCGGTGTTGACGCAGTTGTTCTAGCAACCGAATGGAAAGAGTATCGTAGGTTAGAACCAGCAACTATTACTGGAATTGCTAATAAGTTCATCATCGATGGTAGGAATGTTCTGGATGTTGCGAAATGGCAACAAGCGGGCTTCAAGGTGCTGGCTTTGGGCAAAACAATTACGAACTAAGGAAGAACCATGACAGTAGTCATGCATTTCATCAATGGCGCTCAAGTAGCCAACTCATCAAATCGAACTGGCAAAGTTTTTAATCCAGCTTTGGGCCAAGTCATTCGAGAAGTAGCTCTTGCTGAAACTAAAGATGCTAAAGCTGCCATCCAGGCAGCCCAAGATGCATTTCCTTCATGGCGCGACACATCATTGACCAAGCGCCAACAGATCATGTTCAACTTCCGCGAAATCCTAAATGCATCAAAAGAAGAATTAGCGGCAATAGTTACTCAAGAGCACGGTAAGACTTTACCGGATGCTCTAGGGGAGGTAACTAGAGGTTTAGAAGTTGTTGAATACGCAACTGCAATGGCAAGTCACCTAAAAGGTTCTTACAGTGAATCTGTTTCAACTTCAATTGATGTTTATTCCATCAAACAGCCACTAGGTGTTGTTGGCATTATTAGCCCATTTAACTTTCCAGCGATGGTGCCAATGTGGTTCTTCCCAATCGCAATTGCAGCAGGTAACACCGTTGTTCTAAAACCTTCAGAGAAGAATCCGTCAGCTGCAATCTGGATGGCTGAAAAGCTTAAAGAGGCAGGACTACCTGATGGTGTCTTCAATGTCTTGCAAGGTGACAAAGTTGCCGTTGATGAGTTACTAACCAACAAAGTTGTTCAGGCAATAAGCTTTGTTGGATCAACTCCAATCGCCAAATATGTTTATGAAACCGGCACAGCACACGGCAAGCGAGTTCAAGCTCTAGGCGGGGCTAAGAACCACATGCTAGTTCTGCCAGATGCAGATTTAGACTTAGTCGCCGATTCTGCGATCAACGCTGGCTTTGGTTCAGCAGGTGAGCGCTGCATGGCTATCTCGGTTGTAGTTGCAGTTGAACCAATTGCCGATGAACTAGTTGCCAAGATTCAATCAAGAATGGCAACTTTGAAAGTGGGTGATGGCACACGTAACTGTGACATGGGCCCACTGGTTACTAAAGAACACCGGGACAAAGTAGCTTCATACATCGAGATAGCAATTGCAGATAAGGCAACTGTTGTAGTCGATGGTCGAGGAATCACTGTTGATGGCGATGCCAATGGATTCTGGCTAGGCCCAACACTTATTGATAATGTGCCAACATCATCAAGAGTCTATAAAGATGAAATCTTTGGCCCAGTTTTAGCAGTGGTTCGTGTATCAAGCTACGAAGAAGGACTAGAGCTAATAAACAATGGCGCTTATGGCAATGGCACAGCAATCTTCACTAATGATGGGGGAGCGGCTAGAAGATTCCAGAACGAAGTTGAAGTTGGCATGATTGGCATCAATGTTCCAATTCCTGTGCCAGTTGCTTACTACTCTTTCGGTGGATTCAAGAGCTCGCTATTTGGTGACACTAAAGCTCATGGTGCTCAAGGCGTACACTTCTTCACTAGAGAAAAGACAATCACCAGTCGTTGGCTTGATCCAAGCCACGGTGGTATCAACCTAGGTTTCCCACAGAACTAGTTAGTTGGAGCTGATCCAAATCCGTTCACGCTGTAATAGCGAACGTAGTCGATATCAAAAGTTGCCTTTGAATAACCAGAGTTAATCTGACCACCGTAGTTACCACCCATAGCTAAATTCAAAATCAAATACATCTTAGGATTTACTCCATTGGCATTTGGTCCAAATGGCCAGTAGGTAAGCCCGGTATCTCTTCTGTTTAGAACAAAACTTGGTTTGCCATCAACTAGGAATGTGACCTCACTTGGCAGCCAAAGCATTGCATAGGTGTGGTAATCCTCAGAGAGTGCATTAGCCAGTGTCTTACCACCGCTCTTGTATTCGTGAGAGCCACCGTCATTTTGATAGTGAGCAGCAGATGTTGATCTGTTTGGGTTATTACCTGCATACTCCATGATGTCTAGCTCACCTGAACGAGGCCAAGGCACAGTTCTGATGTTGGTACCAAGAGTCCAGAATGCTGGCCAAGTTCCTCCACCTGCAGGCATCTTCAGTCTTGCTTCAAAGTAGCCATAACTAAAGTGCTGCTTGCCGAAGGTTGTGAACTTACCGCTGGTCCAGGTCTTGTTGGTCTTACAGGTTGGATCACCTGTTGGAGTTGAAGCAGTAATAGTCATAATTCCAGAACCGTTTTGTTTAATTGCACACGCGGCATACGCCTGCGATTCGCCGTTACCCCAACCACAGCCAGGAGCTGCATTACAGCCATCTCCAGTTTCAATTACCCAGTTACTTGTGCTCGGTCCACTACCTGCTGCTTCTGAGAATTCATCTGACCACAGCAAGGTCTTATCGATTGAATCAATTGGGACTGTAACAGTCAGTGTCCTAGTCTCATCGGTGGCTGCAGCATATTCGCTATCCCCTGGGTTACTTGCAACGATTGTGCAAACACCCATCGCTATTGCTCTGATGAAACTGTCATCGACGATGGTGCACACAGTAGGTGTAGTTGATTCAAATGCAGTTACGCCACCGTTAGGTAATGCAAATAGCCCTTGGTCCTGATCTCCAACAACCATGTCTTCAGGTTGGCCTAGGAAAATTGAGTTGTAGTAAAGAGCTTTTTTGGTGCTGGCCTTGACGATTACAGCGCTAGAAGATTTTGAGCCTAGCAAGCCAAAAACACTGAAAGTATATGAAGTCTTACTTTTCAGGTTGATAAAAGTGTATGAGGTACTCTTTGCAGAAACTGTTTTAGTAATCTTGCTAGATCCAGCTGCAGCTACAACTTTGATGGCGGTAACTTTTCCTTTAGCAAATGCAGCCCAAGAAAGTTTTGCAGTCTTAGTTGTGGTTACAACTGTGACCTTGCTCGCCTTAGGAACAACAGTTGCTGCACTTGCATTGATGCCTACAGCGCTAAAGGAAAGCGTTGCTAGCAGAAATGCAGAGATAACCCTTTTATTTAATTTCAAGATTTGCCTTACTAGTAACGGATTAGTGTGCCATAGCCATCAAGGCTTGAGTAGCGGATGTAATCAACCTGCATAGTCTTAGTGTCACTGTTGATATCAGCAACTTTCACAACCTGGTTGTTGTTACCGATGATTCGACCACCGATAGCAAGGTTAAGAATTGCGAACTGTGGCTTGTTAAACTCCCAAGCATTCTTCTTTAGGTCAAGATTCCAAGGCGGGCTCTTTAGCTCTTCAGCTGTGATGGTTTTATAAACTTCACCATCGAATGTGAAGGAAATAAGGTTAGGTTTCCATTCCAGACCGTATACGTGCCAGTCTTCCATGATGCTCTTGCCTAGATTCTTTGATCCGCCAGGCCAGTAGTTGTAACCGTGCAGAGTTCCCCAGTTAACGTTTGGTATTCCACCGTTACCTTCGTGGATGTCAATCTCACCACAGCCAGGCCAACCAATCTTTTGGTAGTCAGTACCTAGCATCCAGAATGCAGGCCAGGTGCCAGTAGCTCCGGTGGATTTGATCCTTGCCTCTAAGCGACCGTATAGGAATCCGATCCTGTCCTCAGTGGTTAGCTTTCCACTAACCCACTCACAGTTCTCAGGTGGATCGTATTTCTTTCCAGTTCTAGAACTAAAGGAATACCAGCAGTCAAAAGGTCCTGACGCGTGTGGAGAAACCTTTTGGTTCTTCGCTGTGATTAGTAAGCCTTTACCATCAGTTGCTCCAGCCATAGATTGAACAACGCTTTGACCGGGAAGGTAATACTGACGCTCTAGGTTTCCCCAACCAGTTGCAACAGGAGTATTTGGATCTTTGTTGCTTCTACCGTTACCTGTTACATCGTGCCAGTCTGTGCTGTTAGGCCCAGTGCCGATTTCAGAATCAAACTCATCTGCCCAAATCAACTGATTAGGCGTAACCGAAGGAGCTGCAAAACCAATTGAGTTCGCATCTAGGGTTACCGGTGTATAGCCAACGTGTGAGAAAACAACTCGGGCAGTAACATCCAGAGAATCAAATCTCTGATCAATTAGAAGTTCTGCAGAGTTTTCTGCTTCAATCAGAGAACCACCTGCATACCATGTGATTAATTTAGTAGCAGTTGGTTTAGGTAGTTCAGGTGAGCTAAGCACAAGGCTCGTTTTAGCTTCAGACTTGAATGCAATTGTTGTGGCACCAGAAACATTTAGCTTGCCAACAACTCTGGCAGCTGAAGTTTTGGTCATAGTCTTGCCATCTTTGAATTTTGCTGTTTCAACTACGCTTAGCTTTTTACCAAGGTTTGTTACTGGAACTAGGTAAGAAGTTTTGGTTGCCTTCTTGATGGCTTTGCCATCTAGCATCCACTGGTAACTCTGAGAAACAGTTTGGTTCCAGCGACCTTTGGTTACAACCACTGTTTCACCAGTTCCGATCATGGTCGGAATGATAGGTGCAGCTAGATTCTTCTTAGCGACGGCACCTGTTGCGGCTGAAACACCAGCTAGAAGTAGAGCAGATATGGTTACTGCCACTGCGGTGGAAACAAGTCGATTGCGAAACATATGGCCCTTCGGAGCTGAGCGTTTCGCACAAAACGCAGGTTTATAGAAGTCTAACTGGAACGCCAACTATTCAAAAAGGTCAAACAAGGCCAAGGCTTAGAGGTTTCAGCCTTTTATCAGATTCATTTACTTCCTAAATATGAACTGCAGCCAGGCCCTCAAAGTAAGGCCTTTACCTAGTTTCCTAAAGCCAAAGGCAGCTCTAGCCATGTATGGAAGAGTTCTGTTTCCCTTGAATACTCGATCGAATATCAGGGCACGAGCTTTTCTGTCTCTTGTCGTGCCCCAGCCGCTACCTGAACTATCTGTTGGATGAGTGGCTAAAACTATTGGGACGTAAGAGCAGGCAAGTTCTTTGGATAGCAGGTCAGCAATAAAGATGTATTCATCACCTAAATAAGTCTCTTCTACTCCAGCACCAAAATTCTCGTCGAAGCGCACACCGGATAATCGCACAGCCCCAACATTGACTAACATCTCATAGGTGGCTGCCTTGCCGCTGTTGAACTTAGTGAGCCTTTGCTTTGAAGATGGGTAGGACTTTCTAAGCGATCCTTTTTCATCAACTGCTTGACCCAGCAAAATAGCTAGCTTGCTATCTTCCATTTCTTTGATGGCTTGGGCAAGACCTGCTTCGTTAAAGCTGATATCGTCATCTGCAAAGATCAGATAATCACCTTGAGCATGTTCAAGCACCTGGTTTCGAATCTTTGTCACACCGCTACCTGAGAAACTGAGCAGCTTTACTCTTTCACCAGTTGGTGCCTTGGCAAGTTGTTCAGGTGTTGGCATATCTTGGTTGCCGCTTTGCACAGTAATCAAAACATCCCAATCAGGATTGTTAGCAAGATCTGGTAATTGAATGTTCGACAAGCGGTCAGCTAGTGTGCTGTAACCGAAAGTAAGTCTTGCCATTAGGGCTTAGCCCAACTCGTCTTCATCATCAAGTTTTGTTGGCTTGCCCTTGTTGGCATTTTCACTGAGAATCTTGGCTCTGGCAAAACGCATTAGGGAACCACTTGTTTGACCTAGGTTGCTGTTTTGCATTCTGAAACCTAGGAATAACATGACCGCATCGGCAGGCTGCAATGAGCCTTGGAGACTAAACAAAAGCAGTGAGGTAATTGCAATCACGAAAGTCGCGTTGGCAACTAGGGTTCCAAGCTCTGCGGACTTGATGCGAGCAGTAACTTTAGCAAAAGATGTAACCAGCTCTTTGTTCCTCTGAGCTAATGCGAATGCTTCTTGAGTTGCAGTCTGTTTGATAAACATGTACTTGATAATCACCATCGTGATAAGTATCAGTACGAAATTTGTGACTCCTGACTGCCAGTTCACAACAATAAAGAACGCACCTAGAACAAGTATTTGGGTGAAGGTGTGAATAAGGTTATTGGTCTCAAAGGTAAGCGCCCAGTCCCATGATTCGCTCATCCTTGTTCTAGTGCCTGGTCTTGAGTTAAGAGCATCATTGAAAACTTTTACACGATAAGTCTTCTGCCAATAGGTAGCTAGGTGTGAAACACCAAAAAGAGCTAGGAACAAAACAAAATTCACAATCAGGGTTTCAAAAGGCTCATCTCTGCCGTGCAAGATCAAGTTGCTAAAGATTCTGATTACAAAAAGCTGAGAAAGCGGAACTATGGTTGCGATTGCTGCGAGCAGGATAGCTCGATTGCGGTGTTTACCTCTAGGGAAAAGAGCAAGGAACGTCTTTAGAACTATGCGCACTAAATAGAACATGTCATTCCTTTGCTTTGACCGAGCACTCTAAAGATAACTGAGGCCCTTGAGTATTGCTGTTTCAACTTCATCTAGTTTAGATTCAGATATCTTGTGATCTGTGGTGAGGTTCTCAAAATCGACCTTTTGGAAATCTAATCCAACTGGGGTTGGGCTAATTGAATCCAAGCCAACTCCTTGGGCGTAATCGCCATATTTAATTCCATTGCCGTGCACTGAATCCTCGAAGCCTTCAAAGGTAACCAGTGCACAAGGAATGCCATATGACTGGCAGGTAATGAATATGTGCATGGCTGAGGTGACTACACGATCGTAATTGTTTAGGGTTTCAACCAATACTTTGATGTCGTCTGGGTGAGACATGAAGATATCCAACTCATCCATGTTCGGATCTAGAACAAGGGGAATTGGCTTGTGTGAGAAGTGACGTACCAAAGCCACTCGACCATTTGTTTTGGTTCTTTCAACCGGGAAGATTCTTGAGATTAGAACACCAGGGTCACCAAAGCTATCAACTACTGGGCCGCCGGATTCCTTGACTACGCGTGCAGTTACCGGACCTCTGACTGATACATACTTTGCGTTCTTCGCCAAAGTAAGTTCATCGTTAGATATTCCAGTGCCAACAACTACAGAGTTTGGTTTGATGAATCTTCCGATTGAACCAAGCCCCATCATGTGTTCTTTCATTGCAAATCGAACAGGGGATTGGAAGATTACCTTTTTGTCTGTGTAGTGACTAACGATAAGTGGAGATAGCCAGTCGCCGAAGTTTCCTGGCAGCGGTTTAGACCACCAAGCCAAATGGATTGCAGCAGTGGATGGCTTACTTGCGTAATAGAGGAAACTCTTCGAAGCCGAAACAGAATTCATCTCAGCCTGGGTGAGTAAATACTTTTCCTCGAACATGGCATTTAATTGATCAAACTTTTGCACTTGACCCGACTGAGCAGCTAGCTGGATGTCATCCAAAACCTTTTTGCGTTTTTGAAATTCTGGGTTAGAAGTTCCCGCTGTTAGCTTTCCTGTGATTCCAAAGGTGTCTGCAAGAAGTCGAATGCGGTTAGCTGTCTTTGGTGGAAGGCTGCTTTCAAGCTTTTTGGCTAAGTTCAATGCCTTACGGCGAAGGCCAGAGTTATTGGCTTTGTGTTGCTCAACTTTTCCTTTGAAGTCCTCAACGTTACCGCTGGCACCAAATTTAAAGAACGCATTTCTTGATGCGTCACTGGTGGTGCCCATCCCAACAACAGCATTTGAAGGAATGATTTGGAAAGTCATGTTGTCACAGTTGGCTTTCCAAGCCTCTTCCATAAAGTAGTCATCGGTAGCTTTAATTGTTGAAACTTTTTCTAACTCAGCAGCCTCTGCAATCATCTTGCGAGCTAAAACCGAAGTGTTCACTCCCCAAAAAGATGGTTCCCAAAATCTTGATCTGAGTTCATAACCGATGGTCAGGGGAGAAGAGTAGCCTCTTTGGAAACCAATTATGTCTGCTGAAGAGTTGAATATGTATTCAGGTAGTTCCATGATGATGCAGTCAACATCCATCCAGAAAACTTTCTTATCTGGATTAGCAGCACATACTTCGGCTAGGAAAGGAACTTTCTTGCGACAGATATCTGCCCAGTCCTCGCCATCTTTCTTTTCAATTTCACGAAGGACATATTCAACCCCGAGCTCTTCAAGGTTCTTGGCTAGACGCTCACCGTGTGCTCGGTAGTAATCATCTCCTGTGTAAAAAGAGCAGACAACTACATTTAGGTTTGAAGCCATTAATATTCCTTGCTTACTTTAGATTTCGTTGTTAAATTCGTGCAACCAGGTGCGTAGCTCTTGACCAATGTCTTCACGATCAACACCTAGTCGCAAAGTTGCCTTAATGAAGTCCAGCTTGTCGCCGGTGTCATAGCGTCTTCCCTTGAAGACAACACCTAGAACACCACCGGCACGCTCAGGATGCTGCGCTGCAGTCATTAGTGCGTCGGTTAGTTGAATCTCTCCACCACGACCTGGGGCAGTTTCTTCGAGAATCTCAAAAATCTTTGGACGCAAAACATATCGACCGACCACAGCAAGGTTTGAAGGCGCTTCATCGTTCTTAGGTTTTTCAACTAGACCGGTGATACGAACAACACCGTCTTCAACTTCACCTTCTGTAACTGCACATCCATATAGATGTATTTGATCTGGGCTAACTTCCATCAGAGCAACAACGTTCTCACCGGTTGCTTCATGAACTGCAAGCATCTTGGAAAGCAAGACGTCTCTAGAGTCCATGACATCATCACCAAGCAATAGTGCAAATGAATGATCGGCGATGTGAGCTTTACCTCTTAGTACTGCGTGTCCCAAACCTCTAGGGTCACCTTGTCTTACGTAGTGAATGTTCGCTAATTCAGATGAAGCCATGACTTTGGCAAGACGATCCTTGTCACCTTTGAGTTCTAGGTTCATTTCAAGTTCGGCTACACGGTCAAAGTGGTTCTCCAGAGCGTTCTTGTTACGGCCTGTGATCATCAAGATATCTTGCAGGCCAGCTTCAACAGCTTCTTCGACCACATATTGAATAACTGGCTTGTCAATCAGCGGCAACATCTCTTTAGGCATGGCCTTGGTTGCAGGTAGGAAGCGTGTGCCTAATCCCGCTACGGGAATAACAGCTTTAGTTACTTTGTATTTAGACATTGGATTAACGTTCCTATCGATGTAAGTAAAGTCTAGTTTCCAGACTTAGTGAACAGCCCCGCTATGAAACCAGAGCCCCAACTAAAGTGCATAGTTGGCAGGGCAACCAGTAGAGCCAGTTTTGCCCTCATATTCAAAGATCTTGAAGTCAAACTAATTAGAGCTACCCCAACTAGGTAGCTAAACAGAGGAATAAGGCCATTTATGCCTAAAACTCCTGTCATATAAAGGACTAATCCAGCAGATGAAGCCAGGACTAGCAGAGGAGGGGCAAAATACCTGAGATTTGCTCTATTTATATGTGCTTTGGTCAAGTGAGCACGCCAAGCCCCAGTGTCAAAGAACTGTCGGGCTAGTTTTGCAAGGGAACTTCGAGGGTAATAGGTGACTTCAAGCCTTGGATCAAACCAGACTTGCTCGCCAGACTCCCTGATTCGAAGGTTTAGCTCCCAATCCTGCCCTCGGAGCATCTTTTCATTGAAACCGCCTAGTTTTTCAAGGATTTCTCGCCGAAAAACGCCTAAATACACTGAATCACTGGGTCCTGCAGATCCACCCACGTGATATGTGCCGCCACCCAAGCCAAACCTGCTGCCATAGGCAAAAGCCACTGCTTGCTGGAAAGGGCTGATGCCAACTGCCTTCATTACTCCACCAACGTTGGCAGCTCCTGTGGAATTAAGTAACTCCAGGGCAACCTTTGTGTAGTCGGGAGAAAGCTGACTATGGGCATCAACCCTGACGACTACTTCGTTTTTGGCTGCTTTTATCGCCAAGTTCAAGCCGGATGGCGTTTTTCCCGTCGGATTAGCAACAATTGTTACTGGATATTGGGTTTTTAGGCTCTCTGCTACCTCTTTTGTGCGGTCAGTGGAGGGACCGATAGCCAATATGACCTCAATTTGACCTTCATCCAGCCCTTTTTGTTCAAAAATGCTGGTCACAGCAGTGCGTAGATGAGCCTCTTCGTTGAGCGCAGGCATAACGAATGAAACACTGGATAACGGCAACTTTGAACTCACACCTAAACCTTATCTATTTGGAGCTTGACTTGGGCGAATCTTCGTTTTTGCCAATGAGTTACAGGCCTTGCTTGCTTGTGTCTAGGTCATCGCACAAGGTGAACAATAGATTACGTTTTTAGACCATAATGACAAAAATGCCTATTTTCCTTATGTATTGGCTGGCTGAGGGTGGCATACTGTAACTAGTTTTATCTTGTTTTAGGACTCCTGAGAGGGGAGAGCCTTGAGCTCATCAATTAACCGTGTACGCGGCTTCGTAGCAGTACTCGCTGCCGCCGTACTTTTCGTCCTTCCAATCCAGGTATCTGCAGCTAATGCAAACACTGGCACAGACACTTCGTTGTCTGTGTTTACTGTCAATGGTGCGGCGGTGATCGATAAACAAACCGTGTCTCTTCCTGCAGGAACTACTCAGGTCGCTGTTGTAGCAACTCCAACTGATCCGAATGCTAATCGCGTCATTGATTTCGATTCCCTTCTCTCACCTGGCGACAATCCTCTCGTTGTCGTTGTAACAGCTGCTGATGGAATAACAAAGCAAACATATGAAGTTAATTTAGATGTTGAGAATAGCCCAAACGATACTGGCGCAACTATAACCATTGATGGTGTCGAATATGTTGACGGCGATGTTTCTTTGGCAGCGCTTACAAAATCTGTTGAGGTTGTTGTCTTAACTAGTGACGTGCGAGCTACATATATCGTTACAGGTGGAACTGATCTTCAGCCTGGCATAAATGTCTTAACAGTTGAAGTAACAGCGCTTGATGAAACCATTGCCACCTATTCAATCAATCTTGTTGTTGCTCTAAACAACGACACTGCTCTTGCAAACTTCACAGTTAACGGCAATTTCGTTATCGATGGTGAAGTAATTGATCTTCCTTCGGGCACATTGTTTGCAGATGTTGAAGTTGAAACAGAAGACCTAGACGCTACTTACATCGTCACAGGTGATTCAGATCTTGCTACTGGAGAGAACGAACTTAGAGTTTCTGTTACAGCAGCTGACGGCACTACAACAGAAGACTTCGTAGTTACTCTGAACGTTCTAGAGAGCAACGACACATCTCTAGCTACATTTGAAATCAACGGTGAAGCCGTTGAAGACGGCTCAGTCATTGACCTAGAGCCAGGCGTTACTGAAGTCGATGTATTGGTTGAAACCACTGACCTCGACGCCACCTATGAAATTTCCGGTGACACCGACCTAGTTCCTGGCGAAAACTATCTAGCAGTTTCTGTCGTTGCTGCAGATGGTTCATCTGCTGACTACAACGTGATTTTGGTTGTTGCATTAAACACAGACACTTCCATCGCCAACGTTCTAATCAACGGTGAAGTTACTGCTATTGAAGAAGTAGTTGAACTTGATCCATTCACTGACGCTGTGGATGTTGCTGTTGAGACAACTGACCCAGAGGCAACTTTCGATGTTGTTGGTGACACCGAACTTGTTGCTGGTGAAAACATTTTGGCAATCACAGTTACTGCAGCAGATGGCGAAACCACTGAAGAGTACACAATCACTCTTAACGTTCTATTCAACAATGACACCTCTCTGGCTGTGTTCCAGATTAATGGTGTTGATGCTGAAGACGGTTCTGTCCTAGAGCTTGAGCCGCTAACAGCTGAAGTTGAAGTTGTTGTTGAGACAACTGACCCTGAAGCTACTTACGAACTATCTGGCGATGCAGAACTAGTGCCTGGTGAAAACACATTGACTCTTACAGTCACCGCTGCTGATGAAAGCACTGCTGAATACATTGTTGTCCTGAATGTTGCGTTCAACACTGACGTAACCGTGAACAGCATCACAATCAATGGCAACGAAGCTGTTGACGGTGAAACTATTGAACTTGAAGCCGGCATCGATGCAGTAGATGTTGCTGTTGAAACAACTGACCCAGAGGCAACTGTTGAAGTCGTCGGTGACGTTGATCTTGTTGTTGGAGAGAACACACTTGTTGTAACTGTTACAGCTGCCGATGAAACAACTATTGGCGAATACGTATTCACTCTTGTTGTTGCTGACAACACAGACACCTCTCTTGCTGTGTTTGAAGTAAACGGTGAAGCTGTTGAAGACGGTTCAGCGATCACACTTGAGCCTCTAACTACAGATGTTTCTGTCTACCTAGAGCTAACAGATGTGAACGCAAGCTTCGAAATCACTGGTGACACAGAGCTATTGGTTGGTGACAACGAATTGATCGTTACAGTCACCGCTGCCGATGGTTCAACCACACTGGACTACACAGTAATCCTTACCGTTCCTGCAAATACTGACGCGGGTGCCGATGTAACCGTTGATGGTGTTGCTGTTGCTGATGGTGATGTTCTGACTTACAACTGGGGTGTTGAGGGTGTTCTAGTTGAGGTTGCTCTTGCTGATCAGGATGCTACTTTTGAGGTTTCTGGTGACAGTGGTCTTGTTGTTG
>CANLDE010000009.1 GCA_947489235.1 Micrococcales bacterium | reverse complement strand
ATACTGTGAACCTGGCTTATGGTGTTACTTCTGTAGTGGTTGTTGCTGAGGCTACTGATGAGGCTGCGACTGTTGTTGTTGAGGGTGGCGCTGATCTTGTTTCTGGTGATAACGAGTTGGTTGTTACTGTTACTGCTGCTGATGGTGAGTCTGTTGCAACTTATACAGTTACCTTGAATGTTGCCTTGAATAGTGATACTTCTCTTGCAGTGTTCACACTGAATGGTCAGGCAATCCAAGACGGCGCAGTATTTACAGTTGTTGCTTACACCGAGTCTGTAGAAGTTGTTGCTGAGGCTACCGATGAAAACGCAACAGTCGATATTGTTGGAGCTGACGCCCTTCAGCCTGGAGAGAACACAATCGAAGTTACGGTTACTGCTGCAAATGGCGATTCCTTCGTTTACAGCATTACCGTCAATGTTGTTCTTTCAAGTGAAACTGGAGTTACTGAGATTCTTCTTGGTGGCGAGTCAGTTCTAGATGGCGGAGTAGTACTGTCTCTAGATCTAGAACTTACTGAAGTTGATGTTGAGGTAACCACAGTCGATGAGAACGCGACAGTAGAAGTTACTGGAAACACCGACCTAGTAATCGGTGACAACATAATCACAATTGTTGTTACCGCTCCTAGCCTGGACACCAGAGAGTACACAGTTACTTTCAGAATTGGTGGCCTACCTGGAAACGTTAAACTTGAATCTCTAAGTGTTGGCGGTTCGAAACTGAATCTCACTGAATCTAACTGGACTGTTAATTTGCCAGCGGGTTCAAAGAGCACACCAGTTATCGCCGTAGCTGAGGACCAGAGTGCAACAGTGCTGGTTTCTGGAAACAAGGCACTTGTTGCTGGATCTAATCAAGTTACAATCACTGTTATCGGTGCTGACGCAAGCACCGAACGCATCTACACCGTGACAGTAAACGTAGCAACCCTGTCTAACAACACCGGACTTTCACTGATTTCCCTAAATGGCTCAAACGTCCTTGTAAACAGTGATAACACGGTAGCAGCTGGTGCAAGATATGCTGAAGTTATTGGTACTGCTGCTGATTCATCAGCTACTGTCCGCTATTCAGGTAACAAGAACCTAGTAGACGGTAACAACGATGTCATTATCCGAGTTACTGCTGCTAACGGAGACTTCATTGACTATCACATCAACGTAATTGTTCCTGTGCTATCAAGTGACACGAGCCTAAGTAGCTTCAAGATCCAGGGATTCAATGTTCTTGGTAAGGCAAAAATCACAGTGGCAAAGGGAACAACCAGGTTGCACGTTTCTGCTATTGCTAACGCAGCCGGAGCGTCTGTTTCGATCTCAGGTCGAGACATTCAGCCAGGATTCAACTACCTAATCGTCACAGTGACAGCTGCCGATGGATCAAGCCAAACTTACACAGTAAGGGTGAAAGCATAATGAGACGCGTAGAAACGAACAAGGAAGCCAAAACCATGACAGTCAAGAAGATGATGACAGCGATTATCGCTACGCTATTGATTCTTGTCCCAATGCAGGGGCTGAACGTAACTGCGGCTAACGCTAATGGAATAACTACCACCCTTGACACCTTTACTATCGATGGCAGCGACGTTGAAGATGGCGACATCATGGTTGTTGCTTCTGGCACAACTGCAGTAACTGTAGTGGCAATTCCTACCGACCCTGCCGCTACAGCTGCTGTTACAGGTGACACTGGACTTGTCACTGGAGATAATGATGTTGTCGTCAAAGTTACTTCATCGAACACTTTAGATCAGCAAACTTACACAGTAAATGTCTTCGTAACCGAGCAGAGCAACATTTTCTCAACAGATGCCACACTGTCTGCACTGACGGCAAATGGTGTTTCTGTGATCGATGGGCAAACTGTCGAAGTAGCTCCATTGACAACTGCTGTAACAGTTCTTTCTACAACTTCGCATGTGAACGCAACAACTGTAGTGTCCGGATCGTTGAACCTAGTTTCTGGTGTAAACAATGTTTCAGTCACGGTAACAGCAGAAGATGGAACTACAATCCGTGTTTATTCATTCAAAGTAAGAGTTCTGTCACTACCAACAGATGTTGCTTTGGCAAGTTTCACAGTGAACGGTCAATCTGTTCGAAATGGTGGACGAATTTTCCTAGAGCCTGGCACTGAGGCTGTAACTGTAGTTGCTACCCCTAGCGACTCAACCTCATCAGTTGTAGTAACCGGTAGAACTGGACTTACTGCAGGGCCAAACACTCTGTCAGTTCTTGTAACATCACAAGCTGGAACATCTGCAACTTACGAAGTTACTTTGAATGTTCAGATACCTTCAAACAACAGCTCACTTGTAGTATTCAAAGTTTCAGGTGCTCGCGTAACTGACGGAACAACAGTCTTTATTCCAGCTGGAACCACAGCTGTTGCTGTAACTGCACTGGCTTCTGACTCTGCTGCATCTGTGGCAGTAACTGGAAGTAATGGACTACAGCTTGGCGAGAACACTCTAACCGTAGTTGTTACAGCTGAAGATGGTACAACCACAACTTCAACCGTCACACTAAATGTTTTAGCAAGTGATGACACCAGCTTGGCGTTGTTCCAGTATGACGGAAGCGATGTCAGCAATGGCGAAGAATTCGATCTAGATAACGGCGTCACTTCTGTAGAAATTACTGCCGAAGCTACCTCTAGCCTTTCAACTGTCGCCATTGTAGGAGCGGACACTCTAGTTTCAGGAAGAAATGTTGTAAAGATCTCTGTAACTGCTCAAGACACATCAGTGAGCACATACCTTTTGATCTTCAACGTTGCTCAAAGTGATGATACTTCTTTGGCTTCTTTGACTGTTGGTGGTGAGGACGCTATTGGTGGTTCTGTGACCTTGCCTGCTGGTACTCGTGCTGCAGCTGTCGTTGCTGTCACTACTGATCCTTTTGCTTCTTATGTGGTTGAGGGTAACGCTGAACTTATTCCTGGTGAGAACACTGTGACTGTTACTGTTACTGCAGCTGATGGTGAGGCTTCTGATGTTGTTGAGGTTACTGTCACTGTTACTGAAGTTGTTTTGAGTGATGATACTTCTTTGGCTTCTTTGACTGTTGGTGGTGAGGACGCTATTGGTGGTGCAGTTACTTTGCCTGCTGGTACTCGTGCAGCTGTTGTTGTTGCTGTGACTACTGATCCTTTTGCTTCGTTTGTGGTTGAGGGTAACGCTGAACTTATTCCTGGTGAGAACACTGTGACTGTGACTGTTACTGCAGCTGATGGTGAGGCTTCTGATGCGGTTGAAATCACTGTCACTGTTGAGGAAGTAATCCTTAGCGATGACACTAGCTTGGAAGTTTTCTTGGTCAATGGCATTGATGGAACAACCAACGATGCAATTGAGCTTCCTTATGGAGTTACAAGAGTAAACGTCTTGGTCACAACTACTGACGCCACTGCTTCATACATCGTGACTGGTGATGGAAGATTGTCCCCGTTAGTTGAAGGTGAAAACGAGCTTGTGCTTACTGTCACAGCTGCTAATGGCGATAGTGAAGAATACATAATCACTTTGACTGTTCTTCCAATCAGCACAAACAACAACATTGACCCTGATGCTGGACTGTTTGTAAATGGTGAGTCTGTTGATCTTGAATTATTGGACAACCCAACTGGATTTGTAAATCTCCCTCTGACTGATACATCAGTTAGCATTCAGGTTAAAGCTGAGAGCGACACATCAGATGTGATTGCCAATGGTAAGACTATGCTCTCAACTGTTGCTCGCACATTTGGTCTTGAAAAAGGTGTCAACGAGATCAACATCCAGGTAATACCGCAGGCTGGTCTAGAGTCTGAAAAGACTTATAAGCTCAAGGTTTATGTTGGTGGAGCTGACACAACCCTGAAGACAGTGAAGGTAAACACAACTACTCTTACAGTTGAAGATGGAACTGCAGCACTGCAGACCCCTCTGGCTAATGGAACTACTACAGCGACCATCTATGTTGAACCAACAGTTGCTGTTGCAGTAGGTCTGGTCAATGGAACCAAGCTTGAGTTTGACGGTGGCGAAGCTACTGTTACTAAGGCAGCTGCTGCTAACACTTGGAACGTAACAGGACTTGTTACAGGTGAGAACGTCATCGCTCTAACAGTTACCCCAGGTGACGAAGCAGCAGAAGCTGGTAGCTACTCAATAGTTATCCCAGTTGCACTTTCACCGGACAAGAGACTAAACACTTTCACTGTAAACGGAGCTTTGGTTACTGTTGGATCAGTTATCGCTCTTGCTAAGGGAGCAACTTCCGCAGAGATTGATGGATCCACAGTGAGCGATGTTGCAACTTACGAGGTATCTGGTGGAGACTCACTTGTTGTTGGAAAGAACATTCTGACAATCACAGTTACAGCTGAAGATGAGACTTCTCAGGAATACAAAGTTACAGCTATTGTGCCTAAGCAGATCGACATTATCGTTATTCCATTCCCTAAGGTTGGAGTCTTGACTGTTGACAAGAAGACCAACGTCAAGGGTAACGCGGCAATCACTGCAGGACTAAAGAAAATCAAGGGAACCGTTGGGATCGTAAAGATCACCAATAACTTCTTGATTGCTAAGGACAAGGTGACTGCAGGTCCTGCTCGTGCGACAAACACCAAGAAGTACCTAGCTGCCTTGAAGACAAACGGATTCAAGACTGCTGTGTACCAGCTCGTACCAGACCCGAAGGCCAAGACAGCTAAGGGTACAACAGTTACGATCTACTCTTACTAAGAACAAAGCAAAAGAAGCCCTTGCATTATCAAGGGCTTCTTTTCTTTAACTGTATGAATCAATTCATGTATGTAGCTGAAACTGTGAGGTTATTTGCAGATCCAGTTGATACCAATGTTTGAGTTACCTTTGTGGGCTTTATGCCCCTACTGGAAAGGCTCGCAAGTAAGTATTTGACTCGATTGGCCATCAGGGCGTTGGCCTTTGCAGTTGTAACGGTCTTTGATTTCAACATCTTTACATCCAGAGTGAGGTTTATAGAACCTAAGGCATCAGTTCCTAAGACTCCAGTATTTGATAACCCAGAGAAAGTTGGCACTGCTGAATTTGCGTTGAACGATATCGTCGATTTTTTTACTTGCTCTGTATATACATAAAGAGGAATCTTGTGAGAGTTGATGTGCTGCTTATCAGCTGAGGTTACAACCACCCACGCCGAGTTTATTCCATGGCGTAGAGTCCCCATCGGTTGGATTGCTGCCTTAGCACTGGCTTGGCTTGTGGTCACTGACAGACTTACTGTTTTTGTTCCAGGTGCTAAATAAACCTGCTGTCCGGGATTATAGGAAATACCATTTACTCGGACACTGGCCAAGGTGGTGTCATATGGCTTCACGATTGAATTTAGGACAGTTTGCTGTTCTCTGAGACGCCAAAGTAAGTAGTTTTGGTTAGCCTCTGCAGTATGTATGCCTGGTCCAAACGCATCAGAGGCTATGTGCGGCTTGATCACAATGCTGATGTTTCTGCTCATTCCTGGCAGATCTAGCCCCTTAGAGATTCTCGCTACTTTAGCCATTGACTGGCGATATGTCTCCAGGCAACGCTCATACGCCCAACACTTGTTTGTCATTAGAGCAGGGGAGCTGCCGTAGTCGAGGGAACCTCCCCAAGTTTGATCGACACCCCATGGCAACAAAAGAACTTTGCCGTTGTCATCGAAGTTTACGAAATAGTTATTTCGGTTTAGAACATAGCCATCCCAATGGCCAGTGAAATACTCGGTAGCCCAACCTAAAGTGAGCATTTCCATGTCCGTTATCTTAGACATTTCATTCCACCAAGTGTCTCCCTCAAGCTCATTGATGGCCAAGAAATTAGTTAGGTCAGCGGTGTTAGTTTCACTACCGGATTCAATAGCAAACATCCATTCCGAGCCACTATAAAAATCTGGGAAGTAGGGGACAGCTCCTTTATATAGGTGCTTGCTTGAAACACCCCAACGCTTAAGCATCTGCTTGTTCGGTGTTTCCACGTTTAGATGCAAACCATAATTGATGCCATTTAGAGAAACATTTGCATAGCCTGTTCGAGGCGATGGGATGCCCAGCGCTCTAAACAAACGATAAGTCAAGGATTCATGAATGTAACTCGGATCTTGGACCATATTGTTTAGGGTTATCCTGCTAACTCCAAAAAGTGTCTGCCCCGGAACGTAAGCATCCATCTTGATCTTGAATGCCGCTTTTCCTGTAACATCACGCCATGAACCCCATGCACCTTTCAGGTGCACTCCCACAACGTAGGGACCGTAAATCTTTCCAGCCATAGTGAAGCTCATCTGAGTTTCACGCCAGTCACCTTCGTACTCCCAGTTGACATTGGGATATCTGAGCGAGTCAAAGTCTTCTTGGGACATTTGCATGGAGAAGTCATTGACCATTAACGGGTTGAACATTACAGCTGCGGCATCGGTTCCCTCGATGTATGAAGTTGCCGCATTGGCAGGAGAGCTGTTCAGCAAACTCCCAGTCAAGGCAGCAACAATTAGAACTGCTACAAGCCCTGATTTACGCTTCACCAACATTATCCAAGCCTACCTACTTCCTCATATAGTCTTAAGGTTCTATGAAAAAATTTGAGAGACAAACCAAGCGAAGAACTATTAAGCTAATCTCTTTCATCGCGGCTACCACCTTCGCAGTGGCTGGAGTTTTACCAGCGGCTGCCGCAAATTCAGATTGCATCAGCACCCCAACTTTGGATAAAGCTCACCAGACAACTGATCTCTCCCTTGGTGAGGGAGTGAAAGCGCAGTCATGGCAATGGGAGCCAGGCTCTGATTCACAAAAAGCTTCTGTATCGTCTCTAGGCGCAAAGGTGTCTATAGTTACCGGCAACCTTCGCCACATTACTTTCGGTGTGCTGCATCAGGGAATTCCTAGATCTCAGGACTTGCGTGTGCTTTCAAATTCCAATGTGAAATCAATGGGTAGCCTAAATGGCGATTACTTTGACTCCAGTGGGCCCTGGAGTGCCATGATTCAGGACAGCCAGGTTCTTTATTCACCGCCAGGTCAGACCGGCGTGGTTGGGCTAAGCCGTAGGAAAGTTGTCGAAACCAAAGGCTACCGAAGTACTGGAACTTTGACTATTGGGACTAGGAAATTCAACATAACCGGCGTAAACCAGCCCACACCTGGCGGAACCTCGCTTGTTGTATACAAGAAAAACTACGTACAGGATGTGACCCCTAAAGGGCAGACGACCTTGGTTCTAAAAGATGGCAAGGTATTCAAGGTCTATCCAAGTGGAGAAGCTATAAGTTCTAGGTCTGCAACCGTGATACAGGTTAAGGGTTACCTAGCTCCAATAATTGCCAAGCTTAAGGCTAAGTCAACAGTAAAAATAAGTTTGCCACCGGTGCCAGAGTTTGAAGACAGTATGTCTGCAGATAATGTATCTGCAAGCGGCAGTATCTCTAGCCAGTCCAATACATTGATCTTCGATGCCGTGAATTACACAAACCTTAGCGCTAGTAGTTCGACGCTCTTTGACAGCAACTTTAGGAATCCCACTAGAGCAGGCAGAGCAACACTGAGAATAGTGCCAGATATAACCGGAAAACTTTTTGTTAAAAATGTTTACAGATATGGATACCAGGCAAAAGTTGACGCAGGTGGGTATATTTTGCAGGTCAGCGGAAGTTCAGCTGTTTCAACTGCGCTTAAGTTTAAGGCTGGCGATGAAATTACTTTGTCGAGGGCCTTCCAGGCTCAATCAAATCATCAGTTTGTCACAGCTGCAGGTCGCGGCCCAAGAATTGTTCAGGGTGGTAAGTTGATTTGGATTTGTGCTCAGCACAATAAGGAACACAGACCAAGATCAGCTATTGGCTGGAATCAAGACGGCCAGGTTTGGTTGATGACTTCAAGCAGGGGATATGACGCTTTTGATTTTGGTTATCGACAGGGCGGCTCAACTTCAAGCCAGATGGCCATGTGGCTAATGTCTTTAGGAGCTACAGACGCTGTTCTTCTAGATGGTGGTGGCTCAACAACTATGCAGATCAATAAGCCAGATGTTGGTTGGCAACGGTTTGACTTGCCTGATAGTGCATGGTGGCGAGAGTTAGCCAACGCGTTTAGCATCGATAGGAAGAACTAGTTCTTTTCCTTAGGCTTCAAAATCTTGCCAGAAAGCTTGATTGAGGCTCTTCTAGTCACAAATCTGCTAGATAGGGCTGTGAGCTTATTTAGAGGACCATCGATTACCGCTGCAGGGGTCTTCTCTTTTTCTAAAGCCCTAAAAGTCGACTCAATGACATTCTCGGAAGTTCTAATGAATTTTCCTAGAGCAGGTGTGGTTCCATTGGTATCAAAGAATTCAGTAGCGGTAGGACCTGGGCATACGGCTAATACTTTGACTTTTGTGTGCTTGGTTTCGCCCCATAGAGCTTCGGTGAAGGACAATACAAAGGCTTTGGTAGCCCCGTAAACAGCCATGTATGGCAATGATTGGAATGCGGCTGTTGAGGCAATGTTAATAACAATTCCATCGTTGCGTTCAACCATGCCCGGTAGGAATGCGTGAGTCAGTTCAACAAGAGTATGAATGTTGACCGTAAGTTCATCAACGATGAACCGATTATCTTCATCAACGAATTTGATAGTTTCACCAAAACCCGCGTTATTTACCAGGACGTCAATCTGGGTGCCACGACCCTTAAGGATTCTGGCTAGTGTTGCTCCCGCGTCCCTAGTACTCAGGTCCATTGGCAGAACACTGGCTGCGTAGATTCCATGCTCGGAGATAATCCGATCAGCAAGGGCTCGTAATCGATCCGTTCTTCGGGCAACCAAGATTACTTTGACGCCAAGGCCAGCAAGTTTGAGGGCGTAGGCTTCGCCAAGTCCTGAGCTTGCGCCTGTAATAAGAGCTGTTTTTCCAGTGAAATCTATCATCGCTTACATTCTCTCAGTTAGTTGACCGACTATGAGGCATTGTCGGGGCTAGGCTTAACCCAAGTTCATGTAGGAGAGTCAAGTGGTAGATCGTCTAAAACACTTCAGAGCAGGCTTGCTCTTAGCACTGAGTTCAGCAGTCATATTCTGGCCTATAAGCTACTGGTTCCCGCTACCTGAGTATCTTGGGGTATTAGCAAGTGAAGACTATGCCGATTATTCGCTTGCACTTAGAAGCATCGTTATCATTTATCTCGTTTTCTTCCTGCTAAACCTGTTAACTGCTGGTCTTTCTGCTACCAAAGTGAGTAACAAAGTAAAGTTCTGGCTGAGCCTTGCTCCAGCGGCAATTCTTTTAGTTATTCCATTCATTCTGATAATTCCAACAGCGCTTAGCTTCCCCGACAGAAACTATTTTGAGATTTTCCAGGCAATGTATCGATTGCTTAGATTTGCATCTCCACAACTACTAGCACTGGCTCTAATCTGCACAGTAGTTTCAGTTGCACTGAGCATAAGGGCTGCTTTGATGTTTAGATCTGCACCAGACCCACAAGCCGTCAACCCAAAAATACGAACCAGATACTTTATCTATGCTGGTGTCTCTCTCTTGGTGTTAGCGATTATCGTGCCATTAGGTGCTTACAACGGTTCGCTTCGATCACTGGATAGAGCTGCCTGCAATAGGTATGCAGCACTAGAAGTGCCGCAGTTAGACGAAGATGTACCAACATTCTTATCTGAAATTAGGGTTATTGGCGAATCTGCGGGCAACAGATCTCTTCAGAACTTGCTCGTTAATTTCTCTGACATCTCTAGACAATATCTTTCCCTATTAGATACTGAGCCTGAAGGCTCTATAGCTCTGAAGGAGATTGGATCACTTACGGCGAAGGCCAAAGACGAAGTAGCAAAAGTTTGTTCAGAGTACGGATCTAGATAGTCGGACGTACCGACACGGAGCTAATAAATCTCATTCGCTTAAGCGAAGAGCTATAGAGGAAGCAAAAAGCGCTGTAAATAGGATTGGCATCAATACCAAAGTATTGAGGCGGTCCTAAATGGGTAAGGTTACAGGAAAACTTGTTAATTCATTAATGGCAATATCGCTAGGAATGGGTTTCAGTCTTGCAGCTAGCCCGCTTGCTCATGCCGCAGAGGACTGTATCCCAGGTTTCGCACTCTCGGGTGAAGTTTGTGAAAGAACCTACTCATACACCGATGGAATTAAATCATTAACAATTCCAAAAGGTTTGGGTGAAATTGAATTCGAGGTTTTTGGAGCTGCCGGTGGAGCAGGTGGCCTTGATGGCGGGGCATGTGCCAGATCATATGGTGGTGATGCTGGGTACCTCTTTATTCAATACTCCGACCTATCAAACAAAACCATCAATTTCTATCCAGGTGAAAAAGGTAAGGATGGGGCCAGCGGAGCAAGTGGCTCGGGCGGAGGCCTGGGTGGTAATTCTTTACTGGGGGATGCTTACAAAGGCGGTAAAGGTGGAAATGCTGGTCCAGTCGGCTCTTCAGGTGGAGGTGGTGGCGGTGGTGCGGCAACAGTGCTTGAGGTTGGCGAAGAAATATTCATCGCTGCCGGTGCCGGTGCTGGCGGTGGTTGTGCCAACTCTACAAATGGATCAACCCAGGGCTCAATTGGCGATAATTTCTCAGAGAGTTCAGCTGGAGTTGCTGGAACCTCAACCACAGGCAATCCATATTCAGATGGTGCTGGTGGCGGAGGAGGTGGCGCTGGAGTCCTGGGAGGCTTAGGTGGAGGTCTCTATAAAGCTTCAGGCAATGAATCAGCTGGCTACGGTGGCAACGCAGGAAAGAGTTCCCCAGCCGGTGGGAAAGTAGCCATCAGTAAATATCAGAGCGCTTCCACTTCAGGAAAAGTCCTAGTTAGATATTTCCCAATCCTAGGGACAAGATCGCTTGAAGTTTTTGGTAGCAACCCTACTTCTGCAAACGTAATTGAGTTCAAACTAGTTCTGAAATCCAAAAGAGATTTTGGACTAAAAGACATACTTCTAAGCGGCAGCGCGGCTAGCTGGCAAGCCCTAAAGACAACCATTACCACTGTCAAACCCCTTAAAGCTCCTTACATTTACCAATTCAGTGTGACACCGAGAGACCCAAAATCTAAACTCCAGGGCACACTGGTGGCCACTGTCTTTGATGTCAGTTCTGTCCCGGTGGTAATTGATGCCGCAGGACCTGAAGCAAAGATTAGCTTGGTCAATTCAACTCTCAACCAGTCAACAAAGTTGTTTGATGTGCTCTTCGATGAAAATGTTCAGGGGCTTTCGAAAGATGACTTTAAGTTTTATAGCGGCACAGCTACTGGATGTTTAGTCAATTCTCTAAATGGTGGGGGTTCAAATTATCAGGTATCGCTTACGAACTGTTCGGCTGGAACATTTGCTCTGGGCTTAGGCCAGAATACGGTTATGGATTCATCGGGCAACGCCGGACCAAGCTATATAAATTCATCAGAGCTATATGGCAAAGCAGTAGTGACAGATGATATTGCACCTGAGGCGAGCATTGTTATCCAGCCAGGAAGTCTACAAACAAACAGCCATGTGTTTGATGTGCGGTTTGATGAAGTTGTAACGGGTTTGACTCTTGCCAGTTTCAAGCCAGCAACTGGTACTTCGAGACTCTGCAAGGTCGGTTATTTAATTGGAAGCGGAAAATACTTCCAAGTTAGTTTAGATGGCTGTGCAGATGGAACATTTGGTCTCACACTTTTATCTGAATCTGCAAAAGACGCCGCTGGAAACAGAGGCCCATACGATGACATTGTTTCTGCATTATCAGAACAGTCAACTAAAGCCACTACTGTTACTGTTACCCCTGGCCAAACACCAGAGTCTCTCGATCCAAATCCAGTTGCTCGAGTCTTCTCTGATTTGGATGAAGAAACCCAGAATGCTTTGAAAGAATATGGAATTTATGCGCCAACTCCAGGTGCACCAACAGTTACAGTTCTGACAGATCTAACCAACTCGACTGTTGATGAACAAATACAGCTTGCCTCAACCCAGCAAGTCGAAGTTGGATCTTCGGTTCGACTCACACTTAACGTAAGCGCGGGCATAGCTGCGGCTTCCGATGTTGTTGCATTTATGGAAACCGACGGGCTATGGCAATACCTAGGCAGAACTTCCTTCACTGGAAACTCCGCAAACTCTGCTGAGTTCACAATTGCCAAGCTAGGTGAATACAAGATCAGACTTGTGATAGTAGGTAAAGATGTAGTCACAAATATGTCGCTTCCTAAGGTAGCTGGATTCGGTAAAGGCTTAGGCAGTTTTGGTAGAGCAGTTAATGCTGAAGAAACTTTACTTAGCCCTCAGCAGATAAACCTAACCCTCACCGGCATAGCTGGACCTAACGGACTTCCTGAGGTAATTGACCCTGAGACCCCAGTTGAGCCGAGTACTGAGGTGCCAGGCACTCAGACAGACGAGAACGCCCCTAGCCAGCCGTATGACCCGCTAGCAAGCCCTGAAGGCATCAAAGCTGTAGCAGAAGCAGTGGGAACAGCAGTTGTTGTAGCTGGAGCGGTTGCTGGCGCAGTGGCAGGCGCTGCAGCTGGCGGCGGTGGAGGTGCTAGAGCGGAAGCTGGATCTGGTGAATCAAATGCTCAAAACACCGAAGTCAAAGATGGGGAGATTTCAACTCTTGATGCTGAGGTCGAAACTTTCACAACGGACAGAGTAAGTTGGGGCGATAAAATCCCAATTTTCAAGCTCAAAGCACTCACTTTCCTAGATACCTTAACCCACAATCTCACTGTGCGTTTGGCACCAGTCTCGCCAGTTATATCTAAAGTAGTAAACGATGGCGCATACCTTCGTGCAATCTTTGGTTCGATGTGGCTAGCATTACCAATCACTGGAGTTGCATTGGCCACCGTGGCTTTGATGCAGCCTTCGATTGAACTAAGACCTCCAACCTGGGAGTTGTTCCTAGCAATTGCAGTTCTAGGAATGTTTGATGCTTTATCTGGATTACTAGCTACCCTCGTCTATTCAATTGGAATGGTCAGTATCTACGGCATCAGCGGTCTATCGGACATTCGTTTGATGCTGGGTGTGCTACTTCTTGGCTTTGGCCCTGCTCTAATTGGTGTTGCCTTTAGAGCGATTAGAAAACAGTTCGAGACAAGTTTTGCTTACTTCTGGGATCGCATAGTTGATCTAGCTGTGCTTACATTCTTCATAAGTTGGTCCGTGTCAGCTATGGTGGCAACTTTGCCAGCTCTTGCAGGAAGAACACTTGTTGTTGCTAATCACGTATCAGAATTCGCTCTATTCCTAGCCATAGGTATAGCCCTAAGAATTCTCTTTGAAGAGTTAGCAGCCAGAGGGTTCTCCAAACGTCTTGACACCATCAACCCAACTGAAGTTCCTGTCACCTCTCAAATGCAGAAGTACATTTCAACAGGAGTGCGACTATTCCTATTCATCTTTGTGACAGCGGCATTCATGGGTAACGTTTGGCAAGTCTGGGTAGGAAGTTTTATTTTCATCTTGCCTAATATCTTGAGCTGGTTCTCTGATCGGTTCCCTAACTATCCATTAATCTGGAGAGTTATTCCAAAAGGTGTACCGGGCTTAGCTCTAACTTTGATTGTTTCTAGCTTTAGTGCAGGAATGATATCTGGCTGGCTTGAAGGCAATCCAGAGTATCCGCAATACCTGTTCATGCTCTTACCTATTCCAGTATTCCTAATCGGCTTTATTGGAATGTTTGGTCGCGAGGGTAAAGATGGGGAAGACCGACCTATCATGCAGCCGAGGTTGCGCTGGGTCTATAGAATCGGTGGCATAGCGATGCTTGCCTGGACTATGCAGCTAGCTGGAGTTATTTAATCTTGTAGGTCTTGACTAGAGCAGCAACTTCCTTCTGCCTTGTAGCGATGAATGCGATTGAACGCGTCTGTTCCAGCTGTGAAATTTCATACAATGATGATCCTGCAGGGTATTGAGTTAGCAGCACCGGCTTGATGAGCGCGGCAGCTGATTTCATTAGTGTGCCAAGTTTCATCTTGGTAGCCATCGCTGATACAGCTTTGAGTTCAGTCAAGTAAGCAGTCTTACAAACTGTGTATGCGATGCACTTTGTATACAACATGCCTCTAGCAGTTTCCTTAGGTAACCACGGATGTGTAGCAGTCTTTGACAGCATTGGGGTTAGGAAGGTGTCCCCTAGGGTTCTTGTTTGTCTGTTCTCACCAAAGGTTTGGTCAACACCCCAAGGAATGAAGGTGAACTTGCCACGTGTGTTACTTCTTATAAAGAAGTTATTAACATTTGGTCCGGTATAGCCGTCCCAGTGTCCTAAGAAGTTTTCTACTGCCAGAAATTTGATTAGTGCTGGTCGATCCGTATATGTTTCGAGAGCTTTATACCAAGTAGCCGGATCTTTGTAGTTCACAACAGAGATCAGCTCGGCTAGATCATTTTTATTTGGAGTAACTTTCCAACCGTAGTCAGCTAAGAATGCTCCAGAGACGTTATCGCCGTAGTCATTGCCGGGCTTGAAGTCCTTAACAGCAACACCTTCATAGACATGCTGGGTGATGTCTTTGAATCTTTTCGCCATAAAGTTTTCGTCTGGCTGTTCAACGTTTAGATATAAACCACGATCTTCACCATTGACATAAACTCTGGCCCAGCCAGTTTTAGAGGCCGGCACTCCCATGGCATTGAATAGTGCATAGGCACCGTACTCATGTATTTTGCTGCCATCTTGGGTCAAAGCGTTTAGGGTGAGTCTGCGTTGGCCAAGAAAACCAGTTCCAGAGGGCCCCTTGGGAAACTTGATCTTGAAGCTAGGGGAGGCATCAAGCTTAGAAATGGAAGTACTTCCTTTGAGCCTGATGTCCATGGGTAGGCTGCCACTGGATCTGCCATCAACCGACATGACGATAGCCCCCGGGGCATAGGTTCTATAGGTATTTTTGTCATTGAGAGCTGAAACTGTGGCTCCAGGCAAATCAAGGTCAATACGAAGGATTTTGGCTGGGTTGAAGAAGTCTGTGGACTTTAGGGGGCTAGCAGCCTGAGCAGGGGATATCAAGAGAACTGAGCCCAAAACAAGGGCCGATAAGCCCGCTACAAGCCTTCTAAGGCCTCTTCGGATAACCATGTAGGCTAGTCTATCTTTGTGACCCCCATTGACTATTCGCTACTTCTAGCGACTCTCAGCATAAATCTAGTTTTGCTATACCTAGTGGCATACGTGTTCTTCTATAGAAGACACAAGCGCAGGGACGTCTTTGTGGCTATCTGCCTGGTCAATATCACCCTTTATGTCTTAGGTGGTGCCCTAGGCACATTCACCATCTCCATTGGTGTCGGGTTTGCCCTATTTAGCGTTATCTCAATCTTCCGCATGAGATCAACAACCTTGGGTTGGACGGAGATTACCTACCTTCTGGTTGCTTTGGCTATGGGCCTAACCCTTGGCCTACCTGCCTATGACATTGCGGTGCAGAGTTTGTATGCCTGCCTTCTAGCTCTAGCAGTGTTCGTAGTGGATCACCCTAGAGTGCTTCCGCAAAGAGTAAACCAGAGATTTTCTCTCTCAACCGATTACGTGGAGATAGAACCTATTGCACTAAAGCAGAAGGTTGAAGCTCAACTTGGCTACAGCGTTCAAAGAGTTCAAGTCAAAGCCGTTACTACCACCCCAATTGGAATGAAGCTAGAAATCGAGTCCTAAATGACCGCAAAAGCACCAAAGGCATCCTTTGAGTAGATCAATCTTTAGCTCATCTAATCTGTCGATTAGAAGAGATAGACACCAAACTAAATAAGAAATAGTTAGATGCGTCTTGTTATTGCCGACTGCTCAGTTGACTACGCTGGCAGGCTAACCGCCCACCTACCTAAAGCCCGAAGACTTCTGATGCTCAAAGGTGATGGCAGCATTCTTATTCACAGTGAAACTGGTTCTTATAAGCCTTTGAACTGGATGAACCCTCCTTGTAATTACTCAACCCATGAACCTGATGAAGAGCAGCTAGGTAACGGAGTAAAAGAGATTTGGCGAGTAAGCCAAGCAAAGACAGCAGATATTCTCTGGATTCAAATCTTTGAAATACACACAGATATTGATCATGAACTTGGTAAAGATCCTGGACTGATCAAAGATGGTGTTGAAGCTCACCTTCAAGAACTCATGGCAGCACAGATAGAAATTATTGGTGCCGGTGCCAAGTTGGTTAGAAGAGAATATATGACTCCGATTGGCCCAGTAGATATCTTGGCAAAAGATAGTAACGGTCAGAGCGTAGCAATTGAAATAAAGCGTCGTGGAGAAATCGATGGCGTTGAGCAGCTCACTAGATACCTAGAACTCATGAACAGAGATGATGCACTGAAGCCTGTGCGGGGAATATTTGCGGCCCAGGAGATAAAACCTCAAGCCAGAACTCTCGCTGAGGATAGAGGTATCGAGTGTCTAATTCTTGATTACGAACAACTTAGGGAAGCGTCTATAGATCCAGATTCTTTATTCGGGTAAACCGGCAGCTTTTACGAATTCTCTAACCGCAATTACTCGAGCGCTGGTCTTTGAAGTCACGTCAATACCCGCAGCAGCTACAGCCCTGTTGATTAGGTTCTCAACAGCACGAAGAGTAGTGTTTCGCTCCTCTGCGATCTGCTTATTTGAGTAACCCTTGGAAATCAGACGTAATACTTCAAACTGAGTTTTAGATACGTTAACAAGTGAGTGTGAAGGCTGGAGATCATCCCTGAACTTGGCACCGACCTTGTCGCGCAAAGCTGCTTCTATTGCTTGGTTCAAAACATCGGGGTCGGACAGGCGACTCTTAAGAAGATATGCAGCATTCTTTGGAACGGACTTCACATCGAAACCAAGTAATCTCGGCTCTGCCACGTGGGTCAGAAAAACCAGCGCCATATCAGGATGGAGCTTGTTCATTACAACTCCGATGTCCAGACCATTAGGGCCAGCACCTAGGTCGATATCCAAAATTATGACGTCGACATCTTCAAGGTCAGTGATTTTTCTGGCTTCGCGAGCGGTAGCGGCAACTTGAACCTTAAAACCATCATGTTTCAACTTGTCGGCAACCAATGCCCTGATGAACGGCTCGTCTTCTACTACAAGAACAGATCTTTGATACATAAGAATTGCTCCAATCTTGGCTCAAGTCTAACTATCCAAAGGTATTTAGGAGGCTTTCAAAATGTTCTTATTGGCGAACGCAGTTTTGGGGCAATATAGAGTAGTGAAGCTAAGGAAAAGGAGCCACCGATGAGCCTTGAACAACGCAAAGTATGGCGAGGATTTGCTAGCGATAACTACGCTGGAGTCCACCCAATCCTGTTTGATCTAATGAAGAGCGTGAACGATGGTCACGAGGTTGCTTATGGAGACGATTTTGTTACCAGCGAGCTAAAAGCTATCTTCAAGGATCAGTTTGGCCCTGAAGCAGAAGTGTTTCCAGTATTCAATGGAACTGGTGCAAATGTAATTGCTCTCTCCTCAACTTTGAAGCGTTGGGAGTCAGTGATCTGCGCTGAGACCGCTCACATCAACAGTGATGAAGGTGGTGCCCCAGAAAAGATGGCCGGCATCAAGCTGTGGACCATTCCAACTCCAGATGGAAAACTAACTCCAGAACTAATCAAGCCCCACCTATTCGATATTGGCTCTGTGCACAGATCGCAGATTGGGGCAATCAGCATTACCCAAACTACAGAGCTTGGTACCTTGTATTCAATTCCAGAGATAAAGGCGTTGGCAACATTTGCTCATGAGAACAACCTGGTTCTTCACATGGATGGAGCAAGACTTTCTAATGCTGCTGCTGCTCTAAATGCAACTTTCAAAGAATTCACTACCGATGTGGGAGTTGACTTAGTTAGCTTTGGTGGCACCAAGATTGGAGCACTTGCTGCTGAGGCAGTGGTTGTTCTCAACTCGAAGACTCGAGCTCTAAGTATTCCGTTCTTGAGAAAAACATCAATGCAGCTACCTAGCAAGATGAGATTCGTTAGCGCTCAACTTATTGGCCTCTTACAAGATGACCTAGCAATCAAAAGCGCTAGACATGCCAACGCTATGGCGAAAGCCCTAGATTCTGGAGTCAGAGAGCTAGCAGCTAAGTCAAACGGAAGAGTAAGAGTTCCTAACCCAACCCAAGCTAATGCTGTTTTCCCCATGCTGCCCATGGAACTAATTGAACAGATCCAAAAGGAATATTGGTTCTACATTTGGGATTACAACACAGGACAGGTCCGCTGGATGTGTGCCTGGGACACTAAACAAGAAGATGTCGATGGGTTGCTCAAGGTTTTAGCCAAAGCCCTAGGGGTTTAGACTTAAGGGCATGCAAACAAACAAAATCGCGATTACCGCTGCCCCGATTGCCCCTGTCCTAGCCGAACGCTGGAGCCCAAGATCTTTCAACAGAGAATACCTTCTCAGTCAAAATGAAGCACTAGCAATCCTCGAAGCAGGCAGATGGGCTCCATCAGCTAACAACCTTCAGCCATGGCGCTTCGCATTTGTAAGCCGCAACGATGAATTACATGCAGAACTCTGCGAAAAAGGTCTCACTGGTTTCAACCAGTCATGGGCCCCTGATGCCTCAGCACTAATTGTTCTTGCAGTTCAGAAGACGCTACCTGATGGTAAAGAAATAACTGGGCGTAAATACGATGCTGGTCTCGCTGCAGCTCTAATGGTTGTTCAGGCCCAAGAGTTAGGTTTACACACTCACCAAATTGGTGGAATAGTTCACGCAGAGTTGCACTCGCTACTCAAGCTTGATGAGAACCAGGAAGTCTTAGTAATAATTGCTGTTGGCAAGCTAGCACCTGCTGAACAACTAGAGGGTCCAGCCTATGAGCGCGAAGTAGCGCCTCGAGTTCGTCACACTCTTGACGAAGTTATGTTGTACGGAAAGCCTTAATTGCCAGTTCATATACACACAGCTCTAAGCGATCAAATAGTTGGTTGGTTTCCGAGTTTAGGCGCAACCCTTTTCTATCTTGTGGTTTGGGGTTTGGTCTTTGCCGGTACCGGCTTATTAATTGGTGCATTTATACCTTTCATCACCGGCGACTCCCTAGTCTTTGCAGCCGGACTTATTGCTGCTTCTCACTCCAGTGAAGTGAACATAGTGGTCATGGCAACAGGTGTTGGCATTGCAGCTTGGTTAGGCGATCAGGTCGGCTTCACCCTAGGCAGACACTATGGAAGACCTTATCTAGATAAAAGAAAAGGTAAGTGGATCAAGACTGGAATTGAAAAGAGCGAAGCTCTATTCAATGCTTGGGGTTGGTGGGCTGTTGTAATTGCTAGGTTCATGCCATGGGCCAGAGTTTTTGTTCCAGTGGTGGCTGGTATTGCCAAGATGAATTACTACAAGTTCTTTAGTGCAAATCTTGTTGGAGCGCTAGCTTGGGGAACTGGGCTAACTCTCGCTGGCTATTACTCGGCAAGTATCCCAGCTGTGAAGAACGCTTCTTATCTAATTGCAGGAACCTTTATTACCGCAAGCTTGATAGCAGGTGCAAGAATTTGGCTATTGAACAGAAGAACTAGATAAACCAAACTGAGCAAACTGCGGAGATTTCTCTCTAGCAATAAAATCAAGTTCTTGAGCAGCCCAAGACTCAAAGTATTTATCAAAGATGTGGCCATCTCTTTCTAGCCAGCGCTGTTTTCTAACCTCAACTGAAACATCTAGCCAAACAGTCAGGTGAGCCACAGTACTTGTGTATCTATTTAGAGATCCGCAGCCCTCAATTATTAGAGGCGTTCCACCAGAGAACTCCCGCCAACGTTCCCTAGCCTCTAATTCCCAGTTGTATTCCTGCCAGGAGGATGTGCCGCTAGCTAACAAAGGCCCTAGAACAATTCTTTGCAAATAGTCTGCGCCTTGAGCCAAACCATTCCAACCTTCATAAAGGTCATCCATGTGAATAACCCTCGGCATTGATTCACCAGATCGGAATAATTCGTTCTGCAGATCAAGGGCAAGAGTAGATTTGCCTGCTCCAGCTCGACCATCGATGACAATGATTGGCATTGAAATCCCACGGTCAACTAGCTTGAATGTCTCATCGGTTAGACGAGCTATCAGCTCGTCGTAGTCAAGAGATTCAGGCATATTGCAAGCCTACTTTTTATATGCCTTCAATCAGGACATCCGGGTGCTTGTCAAAACGATAGCCAACACCACGAATTGTGCGAACAATATCCTCATTATCAATAAGTCCTGCTCTTAGTCTTCTAACATGAACGTCTATGGTTCTGCCGTTGACTTCTGAGCCACCTGCGCAATCCCAAAGAGCTTTTATTAATTCATCTCTGGAAATTGTGATTCCTTGGTGTTGAACTAGGTATTCCAACAAGCAGAATTCTTTGCCAGTTAGTTCAGCTTTCAAACCATCAATAAATATTTTTCTACGCTGCAGATCAATAACTACACCTTTAGCAGGGTTCTCTGACTCCTTCTCAGCCAGTTTCTCTAGGGCTCTAGGGTCTGATAAAGCAGCTCTAACAACATCAACATTTCTGCCTCCAGTTCCAGCCTTAGCTAGAGCAACAGAGGCAAAGGTCTCAGCTGATAACCCAGGAGCAAGCTCTTCAAGAGTGCTCCTGAGGGCGGCAACGATAGCGCTTAGAGATGTTCCATTGGCTTTGGCAGTTGATTCGTCAATGCCAACGTATAGAGCGAAGCCACGGGCTTCTGTTTCTGTTTGGGTCTTTCTTACAAATGGGTTTACTGCAATGCTCATTTTTCTAATCCTTTGATTGTGTATGCGGGAGGGTATGCCTAATTAGGACTTTTGCTGGGGTGTTGGTGTCGTAACTCGTTTGTAAGCGGGCTTAGCCGGCTGTGAGAGTTAGCGACACATTCGCATACACATAACAACGCTCATCATGGCAGGGCGAACAAAGGTCGCCTCCGACACGGTGTTTGAAATAGCGGTGTTAGTCATGTCATAAACTTTAGGTCTATATGCAACTTTCGTCAAGTTGCGAAACACCAAGGCGGCCAAATTGAGGAAAGCTCTTTCACTCATCGCTCTCATGAACTACCTGATTCTTCTGGTGGCAACATCGCTCTGGCCTAAGCCGGTCGATGGTCAAGGCCTATTAGCCATTATTACAAGTGATCTTCTAAGGTTTGCTAGCACGATCTCCTGGCTCAACTGGATTCAATACAACCAACTTGAAGCCATAGCCAATGTGCTCCTGTATTTGCCGCTAGGAGTGTTCCTGGTTTTGTTCTGGCCAAGAGCAAGAGTATGGGCTTTATCTCTAATCCCAGTCTTATTTTCACTACTTGCCGAAGGCACCCAGCGAATGTTCTTACCTGATCGGTATGCAACTTTGAATGATGTGTTTTATAACGCTCTAGGGGGAGTGCTGGGAATTGTTATTTCAATGAGCATTCGCCGGATGAGGAAGAACTCAAAGTAGGGGCGTTTAGCATCACAGGACCACGAAGAACCTGCTTAGCTGTGACCTTCTCCAAATTATCGTCGTTGATTGGTTCAACTAGATCTATAACAATCTTCTTAGTGCTACCAGCTAGCATTTGAAGATCAAATATCCAGAGTGGCCTACCTCTATCAACACCGTTGACTACAAACTCTTCAACTCCATCAACGGTCACAGATTCAGCTTCAGAACCAACCGGGCCATAAATAGTTACTAGTTCTCTATTAGATCCCTTAGGTCTAGCCTCACCAAAGCTGTCATCAAGCCTCATGTCAACATAGGCCGGCAAGCCTTTAGGAGCACTGTTAGTAATTTCAATGCTGACTCTGCTCTTTCGACCCTGATAACCAGTAAAGGTATCGACATTACAAATACCAAGAATGTAATCGGCTTTTAGGGTT
This sequence comes from Micrococcales bacterium, assembly GCA_947489235.1. GTDB lineage: Bacteria > Actinomycetota > Actinomycetes > Actinomycetales > Microbacteriaceae > Rhodoluna. Next base: position 12,073 of record CANLDE010000009.1, on the reverse strand, counting down.
GTGTATGCATCCAGCTTGTTACCACCAGCGTTATTCAAAGTCACATCGACCAAAGGTCCGAAGCCAGTGCTGACCTCGCCTGAAACTTGGTACTTGCTAAAGATCTGTTGGGTTGCTTTATCTCTTGACCAAGCCATTACTCGGTCACCAGTTTTATCGTTAGCAGCAGCTGCAAACAAACCAGCCCCGCTAACTTTGCCATCGATGAGTCGCTTGAACACTTCAGCTGAAATCTCCCCAACAACTGCGTCTTTTGCTTGAACATTGGTGAATTTGGCATATATGTCTTTAGCGAAGAAATCAACAGCATTATCTTTATCAACTGTTACACCGCGCACTTCAATAGGGCCCACTGCACCGGAGAGCTGGCTGACCACGCCCTGACCCATGAAAAGAACCCCATCAACCTTTTGACCTCTGAGTTGCTGCCAACCATCAGCTAACAGCTGCGCTGCGTATGGGGCGTGAGCAGAAGCGTTTATATCTCGCCAGTCAGCAAGATCTACTCCCCATAGGTCTCTAAGTTCTTCTGGGAAGTTCTTGTAATTAATCCGACCTAGTTTTAGTAGACGCTTATCTGAACCGTACTCTTCTAGCTTTAGCTTGCCGTTGTTAGTTGTGATAACCGCATATGCTCCGGTAATACCACCGGTACCACGAAGCTCAGCGAGGTTTTGAATAGAAACAAACCAGCGCTTCTTGCCAGGCTGCTCTAGAAGAGTTGTGCCAACTTGCACTAGGGGAGTAAGACGAGAGCTTGCCGCAGCAAAGGATGACACAACGGCCTTGGCCGATCTAATCTTTGAGTCCAAGCCGAAGTGCAACTGAGATTCATCAACGGTTGCCAGGTCCGAGTTAAGCTTCTGGACAGCTTCATCCATCTGGCTCATGCCATCACGCAGAGAGGCTACTAGAGCGCTATCTGTTAGCTGTTTCTTACCGATGCCTGATTTAACTAATTGGTTGGCCACAGATGTAACTTCTTGGGCTGCCTGTAGAACTAGACGACCATCTTTGGAAACAATGGAGGCAGCTCTAATGTCATTACCGATTATTGGCGCATAGCTAAACAGTTGAACAATTGGATCGTTCGCTGATGAGTCAGCCATAGCCATAGCATCAGCTGCTTTACCAAGACCAACGCTTATTGCGCCTAGATCCTTACTGGCTGCTGCAGTTTGTAAATTATCAACTTCACTCATTGTGCTCTGTAGGGAAGAGACCATTAGCACCACACGAATTACCGCGTAGAGGATGAATAAAACTAATGCCACCACTCCAAGAGCGATGGCATTACGTTTATTGTGTGAAAGTTGCAAGACTACTTATTATCTAAGTTTCAGAACAGATGTTGTCTTGCTCTTCGCAGCATAGGTAGAGTTCGCAGTGAAAGACACAACAGCAGTGTATGAACCCGCATCATATGAGGTTCCGGTGAAGTTCGCGCTGAATACACCTGAAGAATTAGTAGTTGCAGAAACAGTCTTAACTTCGCTTCCAGCTAGCCTTAGTGAAACTGAAACTGTCTTGCTTGCAACAGCAACTGAACCAGACTTTACAGTTCCTGAAACTGAAACTGTTGGGTTCTTTGAAACATAACCACTAGTGGTAGAAAGTTTTGCAACGATGCTCGAAAGCTTTCCAACTGTGATTGAACGAGAAAGTGTTACTGCAGATCCACCTGAACAGGTTCCAGAGATCTGACCAGTCATAAGTGTGTAAACACCTGCGGTTGAAGGAGTTGCGATTGTCATTACAGGAGTTTTTCCTGAGCTCTTCACTGTTGCTGAAACAGTATTGATGTAGTCGTGGCCATCCCAACTTAGAAAGACAGAACATCCACTCTTAACTCGAGCAACAACGACAGAGACTGTGTCACCAGGGGTTAGTCGGCTTACAGAGGAAAGGCTAAACGTTGGTGACTGACCAGCTGGGTATGAAAGTGCTGGAGCTACAGATCCAATTGCTAATGCTGCTACTGCAGATATAGCTACGAGTGTCTTTTTCATGATTTCCTTCAATTCCTATACGTTTATTTAGCCTATAGCACTAATCTACGAAGTTTTTTTTCGTTTCTCAATGTTAATCTCTAGAATTACCCAATTATTCGTAATAACGAACATTAGAAAATAACCCCTGCTATTTCGCCATAAGTCGTATAGTTTTGGAGTTTAGAAGAGGTTAGGGACTGTCTTTGAGACTGAGTGAGTATCTGCTAGTTGTGCGAAAGCACTTTCTACTGTTTTCGGCTATCTTCTTGATGTCGATCGCGTCAGCGTTCACAATAACCTCACTAACCACCCCGACTTACGAATCAACCACAAGACTCTTTGTATCAACCAGTGGCAATGAATCTGCGGCAGATCTACTAACCGGTAACTCCTTCACTCAGCAAAGAGTTAAGTCTTATGCGGATATCGTCACCTCTCCGGCTGTCTTAGACGCTGTAGTAGCTGAACTAAACCTTCAAGATATAGCCGACAGACTTTCAGATAACATCAGTGCAACAGTTCCACTGAACACAATCATCTTAGAAATTACTGTTACAGACCCCTCTCCATACCGTGCAGCGAACATTGCTAATTCAGTAGCTAGCTCTCTAGAGGCAGTAGTAACAAACTTAGAAACAGTAGACCCAACTCTTGCCTCACCTGTGAAGCTAAGTGTTATTCAACCTGGACAAGCAGCTAAATCTCCTGCAGCACCGAGACCACTACTAAACCTTGCCCTTGGAGCACTGATTGGTCTTGCTCTAGGTTTTGGTGCATCTTTACTTAGAGAATCCCTAGATCTAAGAATTAGAAGCGTTGAAGATGTGCCAGATAAAGATGGTGTCACCAACGTGCTAGGTGGAATTGTCTTCGACCCTACCGCTGAATCAAACCCCCTTATTGTTCACACCAGCCCAAAGAGCACAAGAGCAGAAGCTTTCAGGCAGCTAAGAACAAACATTCAATTCATTGAAGCAGCAGAGGGAAGAAAGTCAATTGTTATGACATCTTCTGTTCCATCTGAAGGTAAGTCTTCAACAATTGCCAACCTAGCTATCGCTATGGCTGATACCGGCAAAAAAGTTCTACTGGTTGACTGTGACTTCCGTAAACCAAAGATGCACAAATACTTCTCAATCGAAGGTGCAGTTGGACTTACCAACCTTCTTATTGGTCAAGTAAAACCAAGCGATGTCATTCAACGCTGGGGTAGAAAGAACCTTGACCTGCTTCCAGCTGGTCAAGTTCCACCTAACCCATCAGAATTACTAGGCAGCGAAGCTATGAAGAAGTTCCTAATCAAAGCAGAAAAAGACTACGACGTAGTTCTAATCGACACTGCTCCATTACTGCCTGTAACAGATGCCGCAATTCTTTCTAAGATAACTGGCGGTGTTGCCATTGTGGTTGCCGTTGGTAAAACAACTAAACCTCAGCTCTCTGCTGCCTTAGGTCACGTTGAAAGCGTAGGTGGAAGAGTCCTTGGATTCATTATGAACAAGATCCCAACTAAAGGTGTTGACGCTTACCGCTACCGCTACTCATACAAGTACGGTTCTTACGGAAGCTATGGAAATTACGGTAACTACGGCACATACAATCAGGCTTACGGCGAAGATGCTGTAGAGACCACCAAACTTGAAGCCCCGGTAGCTGCGAAGCCGCCTCGTAAATCAACTAAAAAGGCCTAACCATGCCAGCCTCAAAGGCAGCATTCAAAGTAGTTTTTGTCTGCACAGGCAACATCTGTAGATCTCCAATGGCCGAGCAAATGCTGGAACAAAAAGCTGCGAAGCACATGCTTCCTATCTCAGTATCTTCAGCAGGAGTAGCAGCTATGACTGGAGATCCTATGACTCCTGAGTCGGCGGAGGCAATGACACTAAGAGGCTTCACTCCAACTAAGCACATCTCACAAGACCTAACCCCAAAGCTTCTAGAAGAAGCAGATATAGTGCTAACAGCAACCCTAGATCACAGAAGTGAACTAGCCAGAATGCTTCCTAAAGCAAGCAAGTACTCATTCACCATTGATGAGTTCGCAAGGCTAACTTCATTCCTATCTGCAGACCCTGAATTCCAAGAAGAATTCAAAAAGAAGCCTAAAGAAACTAGAGAGCAATACCTCAAAAGAGCAATGCAGGAAGCTGTATTGCTCAGAGGTATGGTTCCAACCAACCTTGACCCTAAAGATGTAATAGATCCTTACGTTGAAAGCATTGAGGTTTATAACCAAGTAGCAGAACATATAGACGTGATGTTAGAAATCATTGTTGACTGGATGGCCGCCTAATGGCTAGAAGACCTCACCCGATGAAAAACTACGCTGCTGCGGTAGGGTTCTTAGATTTTGTGGTGCTCTTAGTTACCTCAGCTATTACCTACTATGCCTGCTATGGAAGGTTACTAATTGCAGACAACGTTCAAGATGTTGGAACACTTAGGTATGAGATCAGCCCGCAGTTTGTGGGTTTAGGTCTTCTCGTCACCTGGCTTTTAGCTCTAACTATTTTCAAGACTAGAGATCCCAAACTTGTTGGATCTGATTTCAGTGAATACAGAAGAGTAGTAAACGCATCGCTAACTGTTTTAGGTTTGCTTGCTTTTGGAGCACTGTTTTTCAAGGTTGACGTATCTCGTGTTTATGTCTCCAGCATTCTTTTCTTTGGACTACTTGCAGTTCTTCTTGAAAGAAGAATTGCAAGAGCCTGGCTTAGAAAGCAAAGACTCAACGGAAGATTCCGAAGAAGAGTTGCTTTATACGGACCTAAAGAAGATATCGAATTCGAATTACAAAAATTCAAGAAAAATAAAGAAGCCGAATTCGAACCCATCTTCGTAATCGAAGCTAGCCATCCACTAAAGCTCAAAGAGCTAGCAAATGGTAATGAAGAAGAATTTGATCTAGCCGCTCTTCCAGAAATCTGCAAAAAGCACAGCGTTGAAGTACTACAAGTAATTGGATCTGGTTCAACTTCAGCACAAATGCACAAACGTCTTTACTGGGCCCTAGATGGCTATGACATCAGCTTCGTTGTATCTCCAGCCATAACCGGTGTCTCCAGCACAAAGCTAACCACCAGAGTAATAGCAGGCTCACCTCTTCTTGAGATAGCTTCGACTAAGTTCACAGGTCCTCAGTATTTGCTAAAGACAGCGCTAGACATAACTCTCGGCACACTAGCCTTCCTAGTGTCCCTCCCTATTGTCTTAGTAACAGCTCTAATCGTGAAACTTGAAGATAAAGGCCCTGCCTTCTTTACTCAAACCAGAGTTGGACTAAACGGCAGAGAATTCAAAATATATAAACTCAGAAGCATGAAAGTCGGTGCTGAACTTGAACATGCTGAGAGACAAAAAGCTCTCTCAGATGTTCAAACCAACGTAAATATGTTCAAAGACCCTGAAGACCCAAGAGTTACCAAAGTAGGAAGAGTAATACGTAAATACTCAATAGATGAACTACCTCAGTTCCTAAACGTTATAAAAGGTGACATGAGCCTAGTAGGACCTAGACCACCACTACTTTCAGAAGTAGAACAATGGAAACAACATGAAGTAAGAAGACTCCTAGTAAAGCCTGGAGTAACAGGCCCATGGCAAATAGGTGGAAGATCACTTCTAACCTGGGAAGAGACTGTAGCTATAGACCTTAGTTATGTTGAGAACTGGACTGTTTTAGTCGATTTAGCAATCATTTTCAGAACCATTCTTTACGTGCTCAAGGGGAAAGGCGCGTTTTGAGAAATGCAGGTCCATTTGATTTGATGATTCGAGACGCGAAGTACTCTCGTTCAGAATTATCAGTTTTGAAGAATTATGAAAGTATTTTAGAAGAGGCTAGATTGTTGGAAAAACCTATTCTCTTCGTTAATTCATACTCTTGTTATTTGGCCTCGAGAAGTTTTGAGTATTTGGCCGTTTTCGAACGAAGTATTTGTTTGCTAGATGGTAAACCACTTGCTCGAATTGTGAACAAATGGAGTGGGTATCCAGTTTTTCAAACGAGAGGAATTGAATTTTTTTCCAGAGCAGTTGAATCGCTTGCACAAGAGAGTAAAAGTCAGGTGCTATTCGGCTCCACTGATATTAGATGCCGAGAGATTTCGGAAAAGCTAAAGGCAGTTACTGGCAACGAGATCCAATATATTTGCCCTCCATTTCAAGAACTCGGCGAATTCGACTTTGCTTCCCTAGCTAAATCGATCAATGCAATGAAACCAGAGGTTGTTTGGGTTGCATTAGGGACCCCTAAACAGGACTTCGTAGCAAGTAAATTGTCGTCGTTGGTCGATGCCTCAGTAGTTGCTGTTGGGGCTGCCTTTGACTTTTATGCGCATCCAAAACAGGAAGCGCCTATTTGGCTAAGAGCCATCTATCTAGAATGGTTGTTTCGACTTGCCAAGGAACCAAGACGCTTAGGTAGAAGGTACTTAATAGGCAACCCGGGGTTCGTTTTGGATTATGTCAAATGGAGAGCTACTAGGTCACGGAGTAGATTGTGAAAATAGCGGTAGTCCACAGTTTTTATAGTCAGGATGCACCGAGCGGAGAGAACTCTGCTGTGAACTCTCAAGTTGCAGCACTCACTAGAGCCGGTCATGAAGTCAAGCTTTTCTCAGCGCAGACAACTACTGGTCCACAGAATATTTCTTATAAACTCCGTGCAGCTATGAGGGTTGCTTTTGGCAGTGGAACTAACCCTTTGACTAAAATTAATAGATTTAAACCAGACTTGGTTCACATTCACAATTTGTTTCCCAATTACTCAACCAATTGGCTCAGTAAAGTTAAAGCCCCCATCATTGTGTCTGTTCACAATTATCGCTACCTTTGTGCAGCAGGGACTTTTTTTGTTGGAAATCAACAATGCTTCACTTGCCTAGAAAAAGGCAACTCGAGGCCCGCCCTTGCAAAGAAATGCTACCGAGGCTCAGGCCTGGCTACATTACCTTTAGCCATCGCGAATAGAGACCTAGGCGTTTCGGGATCGATTGTGAAGTACGCAAAACAGATATTGGTACTCACGCAAGAAGCAAAAGATGTTTTCGTCAAGGCTGGATGGCCAAGTAGTCAGCTCCAAGTGGTGCCTAACTTTATTGAAACACCGAAAACCAGAGAAAACCGACACCAAGGCATTAATTCAAAACAGGACTCTTGGGTTTACATTGGAAGGCTAAGTTCAGAAAAAGGAATCTTGGAACTTCTGAAAGACTGGCCAAAGGGTGAAAAACTCTCAATAATAGGTGACGGCCCTTTGCTTGCTCAGATTGAACAAAGAATTATTGGAGCACCAAACGTCGAGTTACTAGGGAGGCTCGAAAGTAAAGAAATTTCGGGAATCCTCTCCAATGCCAAAGGAATGATCTTTCCAAGCCTTGTTCGTGAAGGTTTGCCATTAGTTTTCTTGGAGGCGTTGTCTGTTGGCTGTCCAACTATTGCCAAAGATAGCAACGTGGTTTCTCACTTAGTCCGTCAATTCAATGTGGGTGAAGTCTATTCAAATGGCACTCAGCTATCTGATGCACTGATTACCGTGGGAAAGAAGTCGAAAGAATTCCAAGCGAGATCTTTGGAACTGTACAAATCAGAATTCACAGAAGAGGCTTGGGTTTCGCGAGTCAATGCGATCTACAGGAGCGCAACTTTATGAGTAATTCCAGAGTAGTTATCGTTCAAGACTATGTTCCTGAATACAGGGTACCTTTTTTCAATTTGCTGGGCGAAGAGCTAAACAGGCGCAACATCACATTGGAAGTAATTCTGGACAAGAAAATTAACATCTTAAATCGCAACGGCGACTCTTCGACAATAAGCCCGCAAACCCTGTTCTTGGATTCATTGAGTTTGAAAGCGGGCAAGACCCAGGTCAGATTCAGGAAAATCTCAAGAAACGAAATTAGTGCAGATTTATTAATTGTCGAACAAGCGGCCAAGAATGTATCGACTTGGGTAATAATCTTTATTCGTAAATTGTTGCGAAAACCAACTGCACTTTGGGGTCATGGTATTGACTACGTGAATATAGGCGGTCCAATCTCGCGTGGGCTGAGAAGATACATGATCAACCTGTCTAGTCATGTCCTTGTATACACGTCAGGAGCAGCACAAAGACTGATACTTGAGGGCGTTCCATCGGACAAAATCACGAGTGTTCAGAATTCCACTGACACCCTAGCATTGAAGCGAAACTTGAAACTAATCACAGATGACCAAAGAAAAAACTTCATTCATTCTTTTGATCTCAGTGAAAATCTAGTTTTATTCTTAGGTTCTCTAGATGTGAATAAAAATCTTGACTTGCTTTTCTCTGCGACCCAAGTCGCTCATGAAGCAGACCCGAGCCTAACATTGGCCATCGTTGGAGAAGGTCCTCTTCGTAAGTACGTAGAGGAAGCCGCTTCCAGACAAACCTGGATCCGTTTCTTGGGGAGGAGCGATGAGGCTAAGCTGATGGCTCTAGCAAGCTGTAAGGCCATAGTTATTCCTGGCCGGGTCGGTTTAGTCGCTGCAGACGCACTAGCTTCGGGGCTGCCAGTTGTGACTGTTAGAAGCGCACTTCACGCCCCTGAGTTTCATTACTTAAACGAAAACACAACTTGCATGCTTTCTGAAGCAACGCCAATCAGCCTTGCATCAAAAATTATTGAGGCGATATCAACAGATTTTCAAACCCTTTCCCGCAGGGAAGCACTCCTAGAGTCAGACAAATATTCCATAGAAAAGATGACCAAAAATTTTGTACATGGCATCACGAAAACGCTAGGGCTTAGAGATGTTTAGACGACTTAGCAATCTACGACACTCAAGCTTCGGTTTCAATGGCGGTGTTGCCACAGTCGCCATAGTTTTGTGTGCCCTCGCTATCCCTGGCGCGGTGGCCATGAGATTCTTAAGCCTTAATCAGGCACTTTTAATCGCTCTCGGATTCGTGTACGCAACCGTGCACAGACATCTGTCTAGTCAAGTCGTCCTTAGCCTTGCTTTTGCTCTCACATTCTTTTTCTTGCCGGTTCCCTCCCGATTTATATTTGGCGTCGACCTACTGCCCATTATTTCCTTGTCTTTAATCATCTTTACTCTCAATAGAGATTCAGCACTACAGGACAGCCCTAAGTCAGGAAAACAACAGTTTTCTAGCTTTTACTTTGTCTGCGCAATTTTGTTCGCTGGGCTAGCAACGTTGACCTCCATTTTTAACTACAGAGGTCCAGAGTTTCTATCTTGGGTTATCTTGCCTATTGCCTCAGCTGTGATTGCCAAATTATTGCAGCGTAGCGCAACATTAAAATTCCAAGATTTCATGGAGTTTTGGACAGTAGGCGTCGCACTGTTGATGTTGCTGGACGTTTTTGGTCTGGTGACTTCCAAGTACCGATCCACTGATCTGTTTAATTTGGGGCGTTTTACTGGCAGTTTGGGCGATTATGAATTGTCCGCTGAGATTTATGGCTTGAGTATCATCGTGGCTATTTATGTTCTTCTGGTAACAGAAAGTAAATGGCTTCGAGCAATTGCTTTACTAGAAATCACTGGTTTTGTGGCTCTACTCGTAGCCACTCAAACTAGGAGTTCATTTCTCCTTACGTTGCTTGGGGCAATCATCATTATTTCCTCCTCGGCGACATCTAAGCGACTCAAGAGATCTCTAGGAACTTTGGCTCTTGTAGGAGCAAGCGCGCAGGTTGTTCTTCTCGCTGGAGGATCGTTTCAAGAAATTTGGAATCGATTAGCTTCCACGGAACTAAACCAAGACATTTCAGGCGTCGCAAATAGGTCAGGTGTTTGGGGCTATTTCCAAAATTTACGATCATTCACGAATTTACCTCCTATCGGAAATGGTTTTTCATACCCATACTCCGAGATCCAAAGCTATCCCCACAGTTTATATCTCTGGATATTGTGGTCAGGTGGAGTTTTTTGTTTAGTAATCCTATTGACATTGGTAACAAGTTCCATAGCAGGGGCAGTTTCTAGGCGGAAAACATTCAAGGTGGATGCTTCAGCGGCACTAATTATCTTGTGCTACGTACTTGTTGACCAAGCTAAAGTAGAAGTGGCGAGGTTTGCGTCCAGCTCGTGGATATTTTGGCTTGTGTTGGCCTTAACATTTTCAACATTTGATAACAGAGGCAAAGCATCACTGACGGGAGAGGAAAAAAAGAATTAAGCAGTATCTACTTTTTCTCAGAAAGAATAAAACAACAGCAATCTTCTATTTTTTAGTTAGCGTGATTGCTGGGATGCTCGAGGCTTTGGGGTTGATTTCCCTTGTGCCCGCGCTCGAAGCCATTTCGGCAGATACGGGTGGAGCTATAACCCTCTTATTTGTTCCCCTTGCAATATTGCTTAGCGCAATCGGGTTTAGATTTTTAGCGGAGAATCTTCAAGCGTTGATTCTAGCTAGAACGGAGTCGGGATTACGGCAGGAACTTATATCGCAAATATTTTTTTCCCCTTGGCAAGATGTCCGTAAACTCTCCCAAGGTCAAATAACTAGTGGAGTAGTCTCCGAGTCAAGCCAGGTAGCCAACGGAGTTTTCGCTTTCTTGAATGCGTTTGGAGCAGGCATTTTAGTGCTTGTGTTGTGGGCTTCTGCATTCATAGTGAATCCATCAATGGCCCTCGTTACATCTATCTTTCTCCTATTTATAGGATCGATCTTGAGGTTTCGCCTAAGAATATTTAAGGCAGTTGAGTCAGGGTTGCGAACTGGTTATCAAAACGTCAGCGAGCAAGTCTCAGGGCTACTTTCTGAAATAAAATTTATACGTTTGGCTTCACAAAAAATGTTCTGGTTTAGACAGATTAATCAGCAAGCATCTCTACTGGCTGACTTCAGAAGAAAGCAGATAGTTTTACCCGCCACAAACAGAGCCATTGTGGAATCCACGGCTTCTATTTTTCTAATTGTTTCCCTTGGGATGATTGCATTCCAAGGTTTCCCGATTTCGCAGGGAATTGTTTTCATGGGGGTTTTTTATCGACTTGTTCCCCGTCTTCAATCTTTGCAAGGTTACATTTCCACTACTGTGGGACAACGGGTATGGCTTACAGAATGGGTAAACAGGAGAGATGCTCTGGGTAATTCGTTGTCGGGTATTGAGATCGATGGTAAAAAGCTAGAAGTCGTGCCAGCAAATCCACAACAAGGTGCTCACATCAAAGTTTCATCGCTCACTGTCGTTGAAAATGGAAAAGAGATATTAAACGAGGTTGATCTTGAGGTGACCGAAGGCGCATTTTTGGTTATTACTGGAAGAACAGGGGAAGGGAAGACAACTTTAGTAGATGCCATGCTGGGGTTAAGGGCCAGTCATTCAGGGACAGTAGCGCTTGACTCCAAAGAACTATCTGGTCAAAATCTAGAGGACATATTGAGCAGAGTCTCAGTTGTCACTCAAGATGTGCCCATCTTTTCGGGCTCGATTGGCTCGAACATTACCTGTGGCTACGAATTGGAAGATTCTTGGAGAGATAAGGTAGCGCAGATAGCATGCTTAACTTCATTTGTCAAAAGTAGAGAAGAATCTTACTCGTTTGAGCTTTCCTCTAAGGGTCTTTCACTGTCTGGCGGAGAACGTCAAAGAATTGGTATAGCAAGAGCTTTGTATCAGAAACCTACTCTACTGATTTTGGATGAAGCTACAAACGGACTTGATGAGAAAACTGAGCTCGACGTCATTCGAGCAATACGTGCACTGCCATGGAGCATTACGGTAATTGCAATTACACATAGATCCTCACTCGTCGCCCTGGCTGACAGGGTTGTTAAACTTGACAACGGACGGCTTTTTGAAGTGAATCGGGACAGAGATAAATTATGATTGACAGCCCGCAGCGCAAATTTAGTTCAGTTTTGGTGATTTGCACCAGAAACAGATCAAACGACATTTCTGAGTGTCTTACAACAGTTTTTAATCAGTCAGCAATACCTACACAAATTCTTATCGTGGATAGTAGCGATAGTGATGAAACTGAAATGCTCTGCCAAGATTTAATCAAAATAAGAAAATTGAAAAATCTTGTGTATACCCGCTCTGAAAAGGGCCTTACGTATCAAAGGAATGTTGGCTTAGGTT
>CANLDE010000008.1 GCA_947489235.1 Micrococcales bacterium | reverse complement strand
GACCTGTTACCGCCGCTCGCATTCTGTAATAAAACTCGATGGCAACATCCTGCTCATTCTCTTTAGTCATTAGCTGCCTCAAGAGATCCTGCAGTCACCTTAAATTTGGTTGAGAGCAATTCACTCGGAACATCCTCGGCAACGGCAGCGGTAATTATCACCTGTTCATTATGCGATATGAGAGAGGCTAGGCGCGAGCGTCTAGTTGAATCTAGTTCTGCAAAAACATCATCGAGAATCAGGATTGGGTCTCCTGCTCTAGCATCTTTTCGAATCAGCGATGCGCTAGCTAGTTTCAGTGCAAGTGCGTAGGACCAAGACTCGCCATGGCTTATGTATCCTTTGGCTGGAAGGGTACCTAGAAGTAGCAATAAGTCATCTCGATGAGGTCCAACTAGAGTTATGCCTCTTTCAATCTCCTTGTGTCTAACTAAGCTAAGCCGCTCTCTAAATAGTTCTTCTATTTCACTCTTGTCACCGGTAACCAGTTGAGCGCTGATGCCATCTGATTCAGCATCGGTAGCAATTAGCGAACTCTTAAGTTGTATCGATGGATCATTCTTCTCGTCAGCAATCGCTGCATATGCTTCGCTCAAGTATGGTGCTAAACGATTAGCAACATCGAATCTCGTGGCAATAATCTCACTGCCAATTCTGATTAGAGATTGATTCCAAGAATCTAAAGTGATTAAACCGGAGCTACTAGAGGTCATGTTTTTAGCGGTTCGTAGAAGCGTGTTCCTTTGCTTTAAAACTCTTTCGTAATCGCTATACACCGCTGACATTCTTGGTGAGAGCTGAACAATTAGTTCATCAATGAATGCTCTTCTGTTTGAAGGATCTCGTTTAACGATGTCGAGATCCTCTGGAGAGAAAATAACTGCATTGACGTAGCCAAGGATGTCTCTAACTCGAGGGGTGTCACTTTTGTTTATTCGAGCCCGGTTAGCTGTCTCTGTGTTGAGTTCTAGTTCGAGTAAGTTTTCTCTGTCTTCAAATCTAGCTAGCACCCTGACGATGGCTTTGTTTTCACCCTTGCGAATAAGAGGCAGATAACCACTGACTCTGTGAGAAGACAAGGTAGCTGCATAGAAAATAGCTTCAGCTAAATTAGTTTTTCCTTGGCCATTTTTACCGACTAATAAATTAACGCCAGTTGTCAGCGGTAGCTCAACGCTTTCGTAGTTACGAAAATTAGAAAGAGTCAGATGCTTTACGTGCATCTAAAATCTAATCTGCTTTTTTAACCGCGTGACCGCCGAATTGATTGCGCAGCGCTGCTACAGCTTTCATTGCCGGTGAATCATCTTGACGGCTTGTGAAACGAGCAAATAGGGACGCTGTGATTGCTGGCATAGGAACTGCGTTTGCGATTCCTTCTTCAACAGTCCAACGTCCTTCACCGGAGTCCTCTACATAACCTTTAATCTTTGAAAGGCTTGGGTCTTCTTCTAGAGCAAGCACTAGAAGATCTAGTAGCCAAGAACGAACAACTGTTCCTCTTTGCCATGCAGCAAAAGTTCCGTGAACGTCTTTGATGATGTCTTTCTTCTCTAGCAATTCATAACCTTCAGCGAAGGCCTGCATCATTGCGTATTCAATTCCGTTGTGGACCATCTTGGCGTAGTGACCAGCACCAACATCTCCAACGTGAACAAATCCTTCAGCTCTTTCTCCTTCAGGACGCAAAGCATCAAAGATAGGCATAGCTTGTGCAACGAGTTTCTCATCGCCACCGACCATAAGTCCGTAACCGTTTTGAAGACCCCAAACACCACCGGAAACTCCACAGTCCAGGTAACCAATTCCAGACTCAGCAACCTGAGCTGCGTGACGAATGTCTTCACTGAAACGAGAGTTACCACCCTCGATGATTAGATCTCCTGAACCCATGTGCTTCTGCAGTTCATTGATGACGTCGTCTGTTGCTTTACCGTGTGGAACCATCACCCAAACAATCTTTGGTGAAGGAAGTGCTGCAACCAACTCTTCAATGCTGACAACATCAGCTACAGCTCTATCGCGAGAGTAACCTGTTACTTCAATTCCCTTGTTTCTTAAACGGGTTCTCATGTTGCCACCCATTTTGCCTAGACCAATTAGTCCAATGTGCATTTTGTTGCCTTTCACTTTGATGCGTCTATTTAACGCTTTAACATGTTCGGGTTTAGTAGATACCGATATGTGTCAGGCGAAGCTGCATCTTTGGAGGTTTGGCTTGACATGATGATTGGTCCTGGTCGAGAAGGATCTCTCTGGTTCTTAGTGAATTCAATTTTCACAAACTCACTGGTTATTTGACTTAGTCCGTCGTGGAACAACCAAGGCTTGAATCTTAGGCTGGTTGGGTTTCCATTCAATGTTGCTTGAACAGATTCTGTTGCATTGTTCTCTGAGCTAGTTGAATCTAGGTTGACTGTACCTTCTTCGAAAGCGTATCGAATTGTGTCTTCAGATTCATTCACAACAAGTTCAACGCGTCTAGTTGCATCAATCAAATCTTGTTTGTTAATGACAACAGATTCTTCCAGGTTGGTTGGGAAGTACTGATCAATATCTGGATAGTTCTCGATGTTTAGAACAACTGTTGTGACAATTCTGTTCTTGGCTTGGAAAGCAACCATGCCACCATCTGGAGAAATAGAAATGCTTATCTCTCCTAGGTTGGCAAAAGTTTTTTCAATATCCTGCATTGTTTTTGTTAGAACCACAGCTGAAGTTTCATCAGCAACATTCTTTCCCAGCCACTGAACCTGGCAGCGAGCAATTCTGTTTGGATCTGCTGCAGTGAAGGTAACTGATGTTTGAGTTGCCTTTAGTTGAATACCTTTTTGGAATGGTCGAGTTGAATCTTTAGCTGATGCAACAGAAACTCTTCTAACTGCAGAGATAAAAGCTTCACCATCGATAGTTCCAGTTACTGGAGGGATTGGTGGCAGTGTTGGGTATTGAGAGATTGGTAGTGTTGCTAATTCAAATTTTGATGTGCCACAAGTTAGTACAGCTTTAGTTCCATCGATTGCGAAAGTGATTGGCTGGTTTGGAAGACGACTAATGATTTCATTTAGTAAACGACCAGAAACTAGAGCAGTTCCAGATTCATCAACGTTAGCCACAACATCTGTTTGCGCTGAAACATCGTGATCAAAAACAGATATCTGTAGTGAGTTGGCATCAGCAACCAATCTCATACCAGAGAGGATCTGGGATGTTGGTTTTGATTGCAGCATGCGAGCAGCAAAAGAAACAGCTTCTGCTAATACATCTCTGTTGACCTGGAACTTCACAGTTCGCCTTTCGTGGGATTACCTTAATCTTGGCACATAATTCAAGCCTGACCTGTACAAAGCCCAACTGTTAAAGTTATGGGCTTATATCTCTTTAACTCTTAAACCTTTAATAGTCTTATTAACGCTTGTGGATAATGTGGATAACTGGCTAGAGACCAAGTATTTCACCTGAATAACATGCGTGAAACTTGTATACACATCTGGGGATAAGAGTGTGGAGAACTTTTAGGTCTGTGAATTGGGTTTCTCAAACTAACAAGCCCTAGTGGGTTACTAACAGAAAACAGGTCTTCATACACAGGTTATGAACAGGATGTGTTGAAAACTTATTACTTCAATCCAGACATAATGTCTGTCACGTAGTTGTAAATTGATCGGCGCTCTTTCATTAGATCTCCGACTTTTTTGATTGCATACATCACTGTTGTGTGGTCTCTACCACCAAACAGGGCTCCAATCTTTGGAAGAGACATACTTGTTTTCTCCCTACACAGATACATGGCAATTTGTCTACCTGTAACAATCGCCTGAGATCTTGACTTACCAAAAAGCTCTTCTTGGGTCAGTTTGAAATAACTGGAAACAGCTCTGACGATTTCCATAGGAGCAATACTGTTGCCATCTTCACCTAGTGGGACAACATCTTTCAAAACTGCCTGGACTAAAGGCATGTCGATCTGTGTCCTGTTAAGAGCTGCGAAGGCTGTAACGCGAATAAGCGCGCCTTCAAGCTCACGAATGTTAGAAGAAATACGAGCAGCCATGTAGTCGAGAATCTCATCGCTAACCCTGATTTTGTCGTTTTCAGCCTTTTTGCGAAGGATGGCAATACGGGTTTCAAGCTCAGGTGCTTGGATGTCTGTCATTAGACCCCACTCAAACCTGCTACGCATTCTTTCGTCAAAACTGTTTAGAAGCTTCGGAGAAACATCGCTAGTGATAACCACCTGTTTGCCCTGCTCATGCAAAGCGTTGAAGGTTGCGAAGAAAGACTCTTGAGTTTCTTTCTTACCCTGTAGGAATTGGATGTCATCGATCAGAAGAACATCTACTTGGCGATATTTGGCCTGGAAATTAAAGCTTGTGTTGGTTTGAATAGCGTTGATGAAGTCGTTTGTGAAGACTTCGCTGGAAACATACCTAACTTTTTTAGTAGGCCAGTATTGCTGAACGTAGTTACCAATAGCGTGCAAAAGGTGAGTTTTACCCAAACCAGAGTTCCCATAAATGAACAGGGGGTTGTAAGCGTTGGCTGGCACTTCAGCCACAGCAAAGGCTGCAGCGTGAGCAAATCTATTGGAGCTACCCTGAACAAAGCTCTCAAAGGTATATCTAGGATTTAGCCTGGATGATCCATCGGCAGGGGTTGAGCTTTCAGTGGATGTGTAGACCGGAACCATTGCTGGCTCCTCATCAAATTCGATGTCCGTAGGCTGATTTGATGTGAAGGCAACCGGCATATCAGGGTTGACCACAATTCCAATATTTGACGGGGTTTCACCCAATCCAACCAGGTTCAAAGTATCTAGGAGAGGCTGCTTGATTCTCTGCTCGATTATTCCTCGAGTCATCTCGTTGGCAACCTGAAGATAAAGGGTTTCGCCTACAATTCCTTGAACTGAGATCAGATTTACAAAGCCAAGGAGCTGTTTGGTGATGCGATCATCATCCTTGAGCCTAGAGACCACGTCTTGCCACTGTTCAGTGGTAAGTTCGGTCAGCTCTGCCATTGGTGTCTTTCAAAAGGTCAATGTTTACAAGGTCTATAGGAAGTTTTCCACTGTTTATCCACACATATTAACACCTGTGGAAAACCTGTGGATAACTACAAGTCAGAGCAATATCTGGCCTGTGGAAAACTATCTCCTAGTATTCAACTGCTTAACCGAATGAAATTGCAAATCGAGAAGCCACATTTCCAACATTTTTTCCAAAATGTTATGAAAATCGACCCTTCGTGAGCCGAAAACAATCTTTAAATAAATCAAAAAATTTAGATAAAAACTTGACCACCAGGCCTTTTGTGGCGTAAGTTTAACAGGTTGCTCGGCTTTGGGTTCGCTGAGCTTCAATCACAGATTAACTTTCGACGTGGACCCACCAAATGTTTTGGAGTAACACCTAATGAGCAAGCGTACCTTCCAACCAAATACTCGTCGTCGCGCAAAGACCCACGGTTTCCGTCTACGTATGAAGACCCGAGCTGGTCGCGCCATCCTTGCAGCTCGTCGCCGCAAGGGTCGCACCGAACTGTCTGCGTAGTAACTTTTGCTGGCTCGAGAGAACCGGCTCAAATCAGCCGAAGATTTTCGGTCCACCATGCGAACCGGACGCAAAGCTGTCGGAATCAGCATGGTTCTTTATCTCAAACAAAATGATGGTGGTTCAGACCCACGCTTTGGATTTGTAGTCTCAAAGTCAGTCGGGTCAGCCGTTCAAAGAAACCTGGTCAAACGCAGATTGAGATCTGCAATCAGGGAAAGACTTCCAAAATTCGTGAAAGGGCAAGACGTGGTTATTCGTGCACTGCCTGCCGCTAACGACCTAACCTGGCAAGCTTTAGGCGAAGACCTCGACAGCTGCCTAAATCACTTGACGAAGTAATTCTGTTAATAAGGTAAACAAATGAAAACCTATGCGTTGAACATCTGGCTCTTGCCAAGAAATGCATTCATTGGTTTCATCCTGCTCTGGAGAAAAATAATCTCTCCTCTTTACGGAGATGTTTGCCGTTTCTACCCATCATGCTCCGCTTACGGTTTAGGCTCTATACAGCAGCAAGGATTTATCAAAGGGTCAGTGTTGACCTTCTGGAGGATCTTGCGCTGCAACCCATTTGCTAAGGGTGGCGTTGACGAGGTTACACCCGGTCCAAAGTGGCTGAGCTTGACCAAACAAGGATTTGTATTTGCCCAGTCCAAAACTGTGGCTTTAGAAAAGGATAAATAATGGATATTTTCGCGGCCATACTGTGGCCTTTCAAATGGGTAATCGAAGCAATTCTGGTTACTTTTCACAGCGTTCTTACTACCTTTGGAATGCAGACAGACTCAGGGGCTGTCTGGGTTGCATCGATCGTAGGTTTGGTTCTAGTTGTTAGAGCTGCACTAATTCCCCTCTTCGTGAAGCAGATTAGATCTCAAAGAGCCATGTACGTGCTTCAGCCAGATTTGCAGAAGATTCAGAAGAAGTACAAGGGCAAGGCTGACCGCGATTCTCGCGAAAAGATGGCCAAAGAGCAGATGGCACTTTACAAGAAGCACGGCTCAAGCCCTTTCTCTTCTTGTCTTCCACTACTAGCTCAGATGCCAGTTTTCTTCTCTCTTTTCACTACCCTTCAGGAAGCTCAGAGCAAGAAACCAGGTGTTGGACTACTAACTCAAGAGCTGTCCGAGTCATTTGCCAGGTCAAAATTCCTAGGTGCTAGCTTGTCTGAGACCTACATAACCGCCACAAGCGTTTCTGTTCAAATCATCGCTGCTGTGATGATCGTGCTGATGACTGGTTCACAGTTCATCACTCAGAAGCAGATCATGGCTAAGAACCAGAACCCAGATGTTCAGAACTCTCAGTTCGCACAGACCCAAAAAATCATGCTGTACGCGTTCCCTGTCATCTTCCTTATCTCAGGTATCTCCTTCCCACTAGGTGTATTGATTTACTGGTTGGTCTCCAACTTCTGGACTATGGGACAGCAGTTCGTGGTCATCAAGCGCATGCCAACCCCAGGATCCATTGCCCACAATGAGCGTCAAGCACGTTTGCTAAAGAAGGGCAAAATCACCGAAGAGGCTCCAGTCGAAGAGATTGAGGCACCTCAACCAGCCCAGCGCGTTCAGCCAGTTTCTAAGGCCAGAGCCAAAAAGAAGCCAAACGGCAAGAAGTAGGACACATGTCAGATCAGATTGAAACCCCAGAAAACCCAGAAGAAGAGGCCGAGATTGGGGCCACTAAAACCTCAGTTAAGGACCTTGAAGAAGAGGGCGAAGTAGCCGCTGATTACCTCGAAGAACTGTTAGACATCTTTGACCTTGATGGTGACATCAACATCGATGTCCGTCAGGGAAGAGCTTATTTAGAAGTGACCGCAGACGAGGAAAGCAACCTAAGACTGGTCTCACACCCAGACACCGTTGAGGCACTACAGGAGCTAACCCGTATCGCAGTGCAGACCAAAACCCAGTCATTCAGCCGTCTAATCATAGACATTGCTGGCTCTAGACAGGTTCGCCTAGATGCCCTCACCAAAGTGGTAAACAAGGTCATCGACAAGGTAAAGGACACCAACACCTCGGTCGCAATGAAGCCAATGAGCTCCTACGAGCGCAAGATCGCCCACGACATAATTGCTGAAGCAGGCCTTGTTTCTCAGTCTGAGGGAGAAGGCAAGGAACGCCACATTGTGGCTAAACCAGCCGAATAGTTTCACGTGAAACATTTAGCCAGGACATATGTCCTGGCTTTTTGTTTAGCCATGATTGGATAGTTCTATGACTGAAAATAGGGAACCAGAGCACTTCGTGCCCGAGGCAGAACCTGCAGAAGCTCTAGCAGTATTTGGTCAGCAGATAGACCAAGCCAGAGCGTTTTTCGACCTTTTGGTTCGAGACGGCGATCTACTGGGGCTTGTTGGACCAAGAGAACTTCCCAAGCTTTGGTCCAGGCATATTTTGAATTCAGCCGCCGTTGCCGAATTAGTAGAGCCAGGTCAACTCGTTGCAGATGTTGGCTCAGGAGCAGGATTTCCCGGCATACCAATGGCGATCCTGAAGCCGGATACCCAATTCGTCCTAATCGAGCCAATGGAAAGAAGAGCTAATTGGCTAGCAGATGTAGTAGTGCCTGGGCTGGGTTTGAAGAATGTGGAGGTCTTGAGAGGCCGAGCAGAAGAGGCCCCACTGAGGAATTATGACGTCGTTACAGCGAGGGCTGTTTCAGCATTGCCGAAGCTTCTTAGAATGCTTGTCCCACTGGCAGTTGCCGGAGGTCAGATTTTGGCTCTAAAGGGATCAAAGGCTCAGGATGAGATTGACGAATCCAAGCCGTTGGCGAAGAAGTTAAAGCTAGATACATTCGAAATTGTCACAGTTGGACAAAATCTTCTGTCTGACCCAACTACGGTGGTCCGAGTTAGGCTACTCTAAGTATCTGGACATGGAGAAGTTTTGACCCAAATTAATGAATTCCGAGGCGAATCAACCCCAATAGCTGAGGCAACCGCAGTAACTAAATCGACTGTTGTCAGCGGCCTCGGATACCCTAATGGGAGAGACGAAACCAGCCCATCCCCTACAGGTTGGCAGTCTAAAACAACCGAGACAACCATCATTGAGAAGCAGGTTTCACGTGAAACATCCAGATGAATTTGGACTAGCAGGAGGCTTTAAGGACGCTCCCCTAGCCCAAGAAATCAGTGACAACACAAGACGAATGTCAGCTGTTAGGAACGCTGTTCTGCCTAAACCTGAATCAACTCGAATTATCACCGTTTCGAACCAAAAAGGTGGTGTCGGCAAGACAACCACAGCAGTAAACCTGGCTGTAGCCCTTGCCGATAAAGGCCTTGAGGTGTTGGTTATTGATTTAGACCCCCAAGGAAACGCTTCTACAGCACTTGGAATAGAGCACCGAATTGGCGTTAAATCCATCTACGAAGTGATCACCCAGAACATGCTTCTTGAGGAAGTTGTTCAGATCAGCCCTGAATCCCCTCGTGTGAGATGCGTGCCTGCCACTATCGATTTGGCCACAGCAGAACTTGAATTAGTTTCACTTCTGGCTCGAGAGCACAGACTAAAGAACGCCCTTGCTGCATACATTTCCACCGTTCAGGTGCGACCTGACTACGTGTTCATCGACTGCCCGCCTAGCCTTGGCTTACTTACAGTCAACGCCTTCACAGCTGCAACAGAAGTGCTTATCCCAATCCAATGTGAGTACTACGCCCTAGAAGGTCTGAGCCAACTAAAACGCAGCATTGACATGATTAGAGGGGCTCTAAACCCAACCCTTTCACTATCAACAATCCTGCTCACAATGTACGATTCCAGGACCAAGTTGAACCAGGCGGTGGTGGATGACGTTAGAAACCACTTCCCGACCCAAACTCTGCAAACCCTGATCCCTCGTCAAATTGGTGTTGCTGAAGCCCCTAGCTACGGTCAAACAGTCATAAATTACGACAGAAGCTCTAATGGAGCAATTTCTTACATGGAAGCAGCAATTGAAATAGCAACTAGAGGAGTGTCACATGGCTGAGAAAAAAGGGGGACTAGGCAGAGGAATTGGAGCATTAATTCCAGAGGTCATCTCTACACAGGGTCGCATGGAAAGACCAGCTGACGGCAATCCAATCAGCGTATTTTTCGGGGGATCCAGCAACGCTCCGGTTGATTTGGTTCCAGTGCCAGGCGCATCTTTCGGATACTTGAACATCGATGACATTACCCCTAACGCGAAGCAGCCTAGAACTAACTTCGATCCTGACGACTTTGCGGAGCTGGTAGGCAGTATCCGTGAATTCGGCGTTCTCCAACCGATCTCAGTTCGTTCACTTGGTAAACAGAGTGGCGTGGACAAGTATGAGCTAATCATGGGCGAACGTCGTCTGAGAGCCTCTAAGGCTGCTGGCTTAGCACAAATTCCTGCCGTTATTCGTGAAACAGGCGACGAAAACATGCTCAGGGACGCGTTACTAGAGAACCTTCACAGAAGTGACCTGAACGCAATCGAAGAAGCAAGCGCGTATCAGCAGCTCCTAGAGGAATACGGTTGCACCCAGGATCAGCTGGCTGAGAAACTGTCTCGCTCACGCCCACAGATCACCAACACAATCAGACTCCTAAGGCTTCCTCCAGCTATTCAAGCAAAAGTAGCTGCAGGTGTTTTGAGCGCTGGCCATGCGAGGGCAATTCTTGCCCTCGAAAGCCAAGAACGCATGACAGAATTGGCAGACAAGGTCATAAATTTAGGGCTATCTGTAAGAGCGACTGAAGAATTAGTTAAGAAACCAGGCAAGCAAGGCAAAGTCAAAGCCGGAACTAAGCAAGCCGCTCTAAAAACTTTAGCTGAATCACTTGGCAACAGTTTAAACACCTCGGTTCGAATCAAGTTGGGTCTTCGTAAGGGAACCATCGAGATTGACTTCGCAAGCGTTGAGGATATGAAGAGAATTCTTAAGGAACTTGGGCAAGAAACCAAGTTTTAAGTCCTAGTTCCATCAAAAGTTATCCACATAGTCAAAAACAAGGTTATCCACATGCTTATGCACAGGCTTATCCACAATTTGACCTGTTGAGCCTGTGGATAACTTTAATTTGACTAGGAAGCTAGTTCTGCAGAAATAGTCTTTGCCAACCGCTCAACGCCTACTCGAATGTTTTCAGGCGTTGGATATGAATAGGAAATTCTCAAAAACTCTTGCCCAGTTCCATTTCCATAAAAAGCAGTGCCAGGAGTGTATGCGACAAGGTTATCGACAGCTCTTGGCAACATTTTCTTAGAATTAATCCCCTCCGGCAGATCAACCCAAAGGTAGAAACCTCCACCTGGGCGAGTTGTTGTTAGTTCTGGAAGGAATTCCTTCATCGCGTCGAGGGCAGCGTCTCTGCGAACTCGATACTCTCCTCTGAATACTCCGATTTGAGCTTTCCAGTCATTGGTACTCAAGTATTCGCTGATCATCAACTGGCTAAATGCACTTGGGCAAAGCACAGCTGACTCGTTAGCGAGAACTAGCTTTTCTTTAATTGAAGGTGGAGCTAAGACATATCCAACTCTGAATCCTGGAACCAGAATTTTTGAGAATGATCCAAGATAGATGACGCCTTCTTCATCCATTGAACGCAAAGCGTCAGGTGCTTTTTCTTCGAAGTAGAGCAAGCCGTATACGTTGTCTTCTAAAACCAGAATGCGATTACTGCGACAGATCTCCAGAATCTTTGCTCTGCGTTCCGCAGCTAATGTCACACCGCTTGGGTTTGCAAAGTTTGGAACCAAATATAAAAACTTAATGTTTTTACCGGCGGCTTGAACACGCTTGATGGTTTCTGCAAGTGCATCGGGGGAGATACCTTGGTCGTCTGTGTATACGTGTTCGATGTGAGCTTGTCTTGCGCGGAACACACCCAGAGCACCAACGTAACTAGGCCCTTCGGCTAAGACAACATCACCTGGGTCAAGAAAGAGTGATGAAACTAGATCCAAACCATGTTGCGACCCAGTAGTGATAACTATGTTTTCGATATCACTCTTGATCCCTTCAAGAGCCATAATCTCCTGAATATGTTCACGCAATTTCGGGTCACCCTGTCCACCTGAATACTGCAGAGCAACAGCTGACCTACTACTCATCAGTGATTGGAAAGTTTCAATCATGCGCTCTTTAGGCAGCGCTGGAACGTACGGCATACCACCGGCGAGAGAGACGACCTCAGGTCTTGATACAACGGCGAATAACGCCCTAACCTCAGATGCAGACAACCCGTTAGCTCGGGAAGCATATCTATCGGACCATAAATCATTAGCCATAAGTGCCTTCTTTGTTTAGCGTGAAACATGTACAAGTTAAACGAAAAACGGCTAAGGAGCGATAGGCCCCATAGCCGTTTAACTTAGAACAAACTTAGTTTATAAATGCGCTCAAGTCTGCCAAAAGCGCTGGCTTTGGCTTTGCACCAATGATTGACTTCACAACTTCACCGTCTTGGAAAACCTGCATCGCAGGGATTGAGGTGATTCCATACTGCTGAGCCAATGCAGGCTCTTCGTCAACGTTGACCTTCACGATGGTGATCTTGTCTGCATGCTCACCAGCAATCTCGTCAAGAATCGGTGAAACCATTCGACAAGGTCCGCACCATTCAGCCCAAAAGTCAACAAGTACTGGCTTTGAAGATGAAAGTACATCGGCCTGAAAAGTTGCGGTGGTTACGTTTTTTGCTGCCATGATTAGCTCCTTATTTGTTAAGACTATTTTAGGTTACTTAGGTAGTGTTCTGCGTCCAACGCAGCTACACATCCTGAACCTGCTGCAGTGATTGCTTGTCTGTAGGTTGGGTCAATAACGTCGCCTGCTGCGAAGACACCAGGCAAACTTGTCTTCGATGAGCGACCATCGACTTGAATGAATTTCTCTGGAGTTAATGTCAATTGATTCTCAACCAACCACACTCTTGGATCATTACCAATAGCGATAAACAACCCATCTAAGTCAAGAGTGTTTGTTGAGCCATCGACTAGGTTGGTTGTTTTAATTCCAGTTAGTTTGCCTTCACCCAGAAGCTCGCTGACTTCAGTGTTCCAAATAACTTCAATCTTTGGATTATTCATGGCTCGATCTTGCATAATCTTTGAAGCCTTGAAAGTATCTCTACGGTGAATTAGATAAACCTTGCTAGCAAATCGGGTAAGGAAAGTTGCTTCCTCCATAGCTGAGTCACCGCCACCAATTACTGCAATTGTTTTCTCTCTGAAAAAGAAACCATCGCAGGTAGCACACCAAGAAATACCGTAGCCACTTAGTTCCTTTTCACGAGGTAAACCCAGTTCTCTGTATGCGGCACCGGTAGCCAAGATAACTGTCTTGGCTTCGTAAGTTTTTCCGCCACCAGTTTTGACAATCTTTACCGGCCCAGTTAAATCAACCTCAACAACATCGTCTAAGAGAACTTCTGTTCCAAAGCGTTCGGCTTGAGCTCTGAAGGCATCCATTAGTTCAGGACCCTGCAAACCAGTAGGGAAACCAGGGTAGTTCTCAACCTCAGTGGTCTTCATCAACTCACCACCTGCTTCAACGGATGAGGCAATCAATAGTGGATTCAGACCAGCTCGACCGGTATAGATTCCTGCGGTATAGCCTGCAGGTCCAGATCCGATAATGATTACTTCATGCAAGGTGTGCTCCAGATTTTTGTAGAGAGATGATGTAGTTACGGACAGTCTATCTTTGGAACTTCATCGGCGTAGTAGGCGCAGTATCGGGTTCAGCAGAGTGTTAACTTCCCGAACTTTTAGTAGCTTCAACAGAGCAATATAGATGACGCCAATCACGGATCCAATGATCAGGCAGGTGATTGCGGCAGCAAGGACGTTTAGTACAGGGAAGGCTCCAGGTCTAGCTCCACCCATAGCCTGCAGGACAGCAAAGCCGGCAGACCCTGCCACAACACCAGCCAAAGCGAATTTGCCTGTTGCGAAGGTCAGCTGACCGTGACCTAAGGATCCGAACTTTCTCTTGAACAGAACGAAAGCTAGAAGCGATTGAACCATGATGCTGCCGCTGGTTACTAGTGAAAGTGCTACAACGATCCAAACATTTTGCACCAAGAGCCCTACGGTAATTGAACCAATTGCATTTACGACAACTTGAACGACTGTAAACAGGAAAGGAGTCTTGGTGTCTTCAAGAGAATAGAAAGCTCTCTGAATCATGAATACATAACTAAATGGGAGAAGACCAACAACCATAGCGATAACAACATTTCCAAGAGCAATAGCGCTAGGTATCTCTCCAACGAAAACTCGAGAGATCGGATAAGCCAAAACAATCAGACCAGTGGTTGCTAGAACACTGATCATCGATATAGTTCTAAGCCCATCAACTAAATCACTCTTGAGTTCGTCGAATCTTTTCTCCATGGCATAGACAGACATCTTGGTGAAATAAGCCGTTGCAATTGAAACGGTTGCCACAGAATGCGGGAGCATAAAAATCAACCACGCGATACTCATGGCAGCAACTGAGGCAATGGCTATTGAGCTATCAGTCATGGCTCGACCATCAATCGAACTTGACGCTACCGCTGTTTGAATAATTCCACCGAGCTGAGTAACGAGCAGCATTCCAAGAGTCCATGATCCTGTTCGCATAGCTGGACCTAGCCCTACTCCACGCCA
Organism: Micrococcales bacterium; assembly: GCA_947489235.1. Lineage (GTDB taxonomy): Bacteria > Actinomycetota > Actinomycetes > Actinomycetales > Microbacteriaceae > Rhodoluna. Next base: position 19,782 of record CANLDE010000008.1, on the reverse strand, counting down.
GGAGAAGTTCAGCGTGAAACTAAGACCCATCTTTTTCCAGAACAATAAAAGGATCAGCGCTTGAGCTGCAACACCAACTGTTGCTGAACCAGCCAACCAAGCAATCTGAGATTGTGTCCAATCAGCAACAGACTGCTTTCCAGTTGGATCTAAACCAAACTGCCAAATGAATGCGGACATACCAACAATTGCGACACTGTTGTTTAGAACTGGAGCCCACATGTATGGACCAAATTTACTCTTGGCGTTTAGCACTTCACCTAGGAGAGTGTAAAGACCATAGAAGAACAGTTGAGGTAAACACCAATAAGCAAATGCGGTAGCCAGCGCTAGCTGATCGGCGCTCCAACCGTTTGTGTATAGCGAAACTAGAAGAGGCGCACTTACGGTTGTTAGAACTGTTATCGAACCAAAGGTAACAATTGCCAGGGTTAGCAAGCGATCAATGTAAGCCTTACCGCCGTCTAGATGCAATCGAGCTTTAACTATTTGGGGAACTAAAACAGCATTTAGCACTCCACCAGCGATGATGGCGTAAACGTTGTTAGGAAGTTGGTTAGCAACTCCAAATGCGTCAGCTGCGTTGGTGGTAACACCAATTGTTGCTGCTAAAAGTATTGCTCGGATAATTCCTAGAAATCTTGAGAAGACAGTTCCACTTGCCATGATTAGTGACGAACGTAAGATGCTCAACTTGTTACCCCCGTTTTAGATCGTCGCGACATTCTTATTGCTCCCAAAACTATGAGCAAAATAATTAGCGAACCGAATGCCACGATAATCATTACTTCTATATCTGGATTCACTGTTAGCTTCATCGCTACTGTTTTACCAACTCTGATATCAGTAAAAGTTGTTACCCATACATCTAATTCATATTCGCCACCAGATAGAAAGCTCACTGGAATAAGAGCATCTTTTCTGGAGTTAGCAGGAATAGTCAGTGAGACATAATCTGCAACTGTAACAGCTGGGTCTGGTGCACTAGCGTGAACCCTTATGCGCACCTGTCGGTCGTAGTTGTTTTGAATTGAAACAGGGACTTTGGATTCACGAGAGACAATGTTGATGTTTGACCCTGTCACAACAAACACTTGTGCAGGTGGCAAAGCTGCCTGGACGGGGGTTGCAACTCCCAAACAAACTAAACCAATAGCCAGCAGAGCCTTTACAAACTTGCTCATTGGTTTTGAATCCACTCTTGAACAATTACTGCCAAACGTCTTTCATTTTCATGAGCTAACTCTGCATGCAGTAGGTCAATTTGAACCCAGCGAATATCTACAGCCTCTTGGTCTGGATCGTTTTCGATGGTTAGTGTGCCACCGGTTTGCTTCATTAGAAAATGATGAACTGTTTTACTGATGATTGAAGTTGGCGTTGAGAACTCGTAGTGAATAGATCCAAGCGATTCAATGATTGTTGCCTCTAAACCTGTTTCTTCAGCTATCTCTCTGATGGCCGCTTGCTCTTTAGTTTCATCACCCTCGAGATGACCTTTTGGAACGCACCAGTCAATTCGGCCACCACGATTGCGACGGCCAATGACAGCGATCCGGGGAGACCCATCAGCAGCTAAAACAAAGCCCCCCGCTGAAGTCTCCTCGACACGAGGTTTCGGTCGAGAGTTCATTGCTTTAGCCTAATGCGAGCGATTTGTTGGGCATACTTAATTCAATGCGAACAGTGGCCGAAGCGTTAGCGAATTTACAGCGGATATCAGAGACTCCGCTACTTACCAAACTCGGCGCACTCTTTACTGAGGCTGGATATGAGCTAGCTCTGGTGGGTGGGCCAGTTAGAGACGCTTTTCTCGGCAGAGCCACTAACGACCTAGATTTCACCACTTCGGCTAATCCAGATCAGATTCTGGAAGTTCTTGAAGGGCACGTTGATGCCCAATGGGATGTTGGCAGAGAATTTGGCACTATAGGTGCTCGCATAGGCGAGGACACAGTTGAGATAACCACCTATCGGGCAGATGCATATGATGCTGAATCCAGAAAACCGGTTGTCGCATTTGGTAAAAGCCTTGAAGATGACCTTTTTAGAAGAGACTTCACCGTTAACTCAATGGCACTCAGGTTGCCTGAGGGCGTGTTTGTTGATCCGTTCAACGGGTTAACTGACCTTATAGATGGAGTGATTCGTACACCAGGTAAACCTGAAGACAGTTTCTCTGATGACCCACTGCGAATCATGCGAGCAGCTAGGTTTGCATCGCAGCTAGGTTTCATGGTTCACGAGGATACTTTTAGAGCGATGAAGGCTATGGCTGATCGCATTGAGATTGTCTCAGCCGAAAGAATTCAGGTTGAGATCTCGAAACTTATCTTGGGTGCCAACCCTAGAGAAGGCTTAGAGGTTTTAGTTGATTCAGGAATTGCTGAAATAGTCTTCCCTGAGTTACCTTCACTAAAGCTTGAAATAGATGAACATCATCACCATAAAGATGTCTATGAACACACTCTTACTGTCTTAGAACAAGCGATAACTTACGAGGCCGAATACGATCTGGAAAACGATCTGATTCTTCGCTTGGCAGCACTGATGCACGATATCGGTAAGCCTCTAACTAGGAAACTCGAAACCGGTGGAGTGGTTACCTTCCATCACCACGATGTGGTGGGTTCAAAGCTTGCCACCAAGAGACTTAGGGCTTTGAGATATGACAATGACACCATCAAAGCAGTTGCTCGACTTATTGAATTGCACCTGAGGTTCTTCGGATATAGCGATCAAGCCTGGGGAGATTCAGCTATAAGACGGTATGTGAGAGATGCCGACGATCAACTTAGCCGCCTCCATGTTCTAACCAGGGCAGATGTAACCACAAGGAATCAGCGCAAAGCAGAGCGCTTATCCCATGCATATGACGACTTAGAGCAAAGAATCGTTGTGCTATCTGAGCAAGAACAGCTCAATGCCATTAGGCCTGATCTCTCAGGTGAGCAGATCATGGAGATATTGGATCTCAAGCCAAGCCCAGAAGTGGGGGTGGCCTATAAGTTCATGCTGGAACTTCGTCTTGACGAGGGGCCTCTTGAGTATGAAGAGGCAAAAATTCGCTTGCTTGCTTGGTGGGAATCAAGGTAGAGTAGTGAGGTTGCTCTGAAAAGACCCTGTGCTTTTCTGTTGAGCAACAACTGCATATACCCTCCTGTCACGGAAACGCCGTGGCCGTTCTAGTCCAAAGGAGGTGGGTTAGTCATGCATAAATACGAAGTCATGGTCATTCTAGACTCAGACATCGAAGAGCGTACCCTCGGTACAAGCCTTGACAAATTCCTCAACGTAATTCGCAACGGTGGAGGCACCGTTGACAGCGTTGACATTTGGGGCCGTCGCCGTTTCGCTTACGAAATCAACAAGAAAACTGAAGGTATCTACGCAGTTCTGTACTTGACCTGTATGCCTGCCGAAGTTTTGGAGTTGGACCGTCAACTATCACTTTCAGAAGCAGTAGTTCGCACCAAGGTTTTGCGTGCAGAAGATGCTGTATTCAGAATTAACCCAGTAGTGGTCCCAGAGGTAAAAGCTAGCGAAGATAAGCCAGCTCGTGCCAAGAAGGCTGTTGCTGCGAAGTCAGCTGAGTAACCCTCATGGCTGGTGAACTTACTATCACTGTTGTTGGCAACCTAGCCAACGATCCAGAGATTCGTCATGTAGCAGGCGGAATCGCTGTTGTTAACCTAAACGTGGCTTCAACACCTCGTACATACAACAGAGAAACCAACACCTGGGTAGATGGCGACACCGTTTGGGTGAAGTGCACCGCTTGGCGTGAGCTAGCCGAAAACATTGGCCAGTCACTTACCAAAGGAACTCGCTTGATCATCACAGGCAGACTTAAGCCAGCAACTGCTTACCAAGCAGCTAGCGGTGAAGCTCGCGCCTCGATCGAACTCGACATTGACGAAGTTGGTCCATCACTGAAGTACGCAACAGCATCTGTTACTAGACGCTCACGCGACGGTCAGGCACCAATTGACGCAAACCCATGGAACAACGCACCGCAGGCAGCCGCAGCAGCAACAGCTGTTACAGCATCTGCCGCTGATGCGTGGTCTAACCCAGGTGTCTCAGACGGTGGCTTTGCCGCTGGCGACAGCACCCCTTTCTAAGAATTCATAGGAGAAACTAATGGCAGCAAAAGTAAACAGCGACAGAGTCAAAAAGGGCAGTCGCAATGCAAAGAACCTAAAGCTTGCACCAGCCAAGCCAATCAAGGTCGGAGTTATTGACTACAAGGACATCGCAACCCTTCGTAAGTTCGTCTCAGACCGCGGCAAGATTCGTTCACGTCGCATCACCGGTGTTTCAGTTCAGGAACAGCGTCTAATCGCCAAAGCCGTAAAGAACGCACGCGAGGTAGCACTTATGCCTTACGCAGGCGCAGGACGCTAGAAGGAAATCACATGTCTAAAATCATTTTGACTAACGAAGTATCAGGCCTAGGTTCAGCAGGCGATGTTGTTGAGGTAAAGAACGGTTACGCACGTAACTACTTACTACCTCGCGGTTTCGCAGTTATGTGGAGCAAGGGTGGCGAAAAGCAGGTTGCACAGATCAAAGCTGGTCGTGAGGCTCGTGCACTTGCTACAGTCGAGGAAGCTCAGGCTTTCAAGGACGCTCTACAGGGCACAACAATCAGACTTACAGTCAAGGCTGGAGTTGGCGGCCGTCTATTCGGTGCAGTAAAGACTGGCGATGTTGCAGCAGCAGTTGCAGCAGCTGGTTTGGGCGAGATCGACAAGCGCAAGGTTGCTTTCTTCTCACCTATCAGAACCACTGGTAGCTATGAGGCAACCGTTAAGTTGCACTCAGACATGACCGCAACTCTAAAGCTAGAAGTTGTAGCCAAGAAGTAAGTGTTTTCTAACTAAAGGCAGGCCTAAATGGCCTGCCTTTATCCTTTAACCCAGCAAGGTTGCCTGTGGATAACTTGTGCATAACTTCCCCCGAAATGGAGCAATTTGCAGTCAATCCATAACCTTCATGCACAGGTTTAGACTTAGGAATCAAATATATTTTTTGCTGAAACTTCAAGTAAATACTGGGGTTCAAGGGGTTTTGCACAAGTTTTACACATAGTTATCCACAATTTGTCCACAGGTAGCTCGGCGTGTTGCCTAGGTTATCCACACTATTAGCCACAGAGCAACTTGTTTTGGGCATGTCCGACGCGGATGCTATAGATAAGTTTCTATAGTTTTAGTACTAAACAAGAAAGATTTTTGATGTCTATTGCACCAGTTGGTAAGAGCTTCCGCAGCGAAGATCGCTTGCTACCCCACGATTTGAATGCTGAACAGAGCACACTCGGTGGCATGCTGCTCTCTTTAGACATCGTGCACTCCATCCTGGCAGAAGGAAAGATCCAAGCCAGAGACTTTTATGCACCTAAGCACGAAATCATTTTTGCTGCCATCATCAACTTGGCCAATCACGCTGAACCTACAGACGTAGTTACCGTAAACGCTGAATTAACCAAGATGGGCAAGCTCGCTACCGTGGGTGGCGCAGAATACCTGCACGAATTAACTGCGATTGTGCCAACAGCTGCAAGCGCAAACTTCTACGCAAAGATCGTTCGCGAAAAAGCAATTCTTCGTCGTCTGATTGAAGCTGGCACTCGCATCGCTCAACGCGGCTATGACGCTGAAGGTGAAGTAGAAGATCTAGTCAACACTGCACAAAGTGAAATCTATCGAGTAGCTGATGAGTCAACCGGTGCCGACTGGACTCGTCTAAGTTCAGCACTTGAAAGTGCTGCGAATGAAATTGAACTGGTTCAGAAAAACAAAGGGCTATCTGGTGTTCCAACTGGATTCACTCAGTTTGATAAAGACACAAATGGATTGCACCCAGGACAACTAATCATCATCGCTGCTCGACCTGGTTTGGGTAAATCAACTCTTGCTCTGGACATCGCAAGAGAAGCAGCTATAAACAAGAAACTTGCCACCGCGGTTTTCTCGCTAGAAATGAGCACGACTGAAATCGCAATGCGTTTGCTTTCAGCAGAGACCGGAATTCTTCTGCAGAACATGCGTAAGGGAAGCATCAGCGATAACGAGTGGGCCATCATGGCTGAGCGTCGCAGCAACATTGGTGCAGCTCCATTAGTGATTGATGACAGTCCAAATCTAAACATCGTCGAGATCAGAGCGAAGTGTCGCCGAATGATGCAAGAGTTTGATTTGAAACTTGTTGTTATCGATTACTTGCAACTAATGAGCTCTGGTAAGAAAGTTGAAAACCGCCAGCAAGAAGTTTCAGAGTTTTCAAGATCATTAAAGCTTTTGGCTAAGGAACTGAAAGTGCCTGTCATTGCACTTTCTCAGCTGAACAGAAAGTCTGAAGACGGAACTAACAAGCGCCCTGAGCTTTCGCAGCTTCGTGAGTCTGGATCGCTTGAGCAGGATGCGGACGTCGTACTTCTTATTCACCGCGATCTATCTGGTGGCGAAACAGCTCGCCCAGGTGAAGCAGAACTAATTATTGCCAAGCAAAGAAATGGACCGGTTGGAACTTCAACAGTTCTATTCCAAGGGCAGTATTCAAGATTCGTAAACCCTAAGGAATAGGGATGCGTTCACTGAACATTCTGCGGTCAATTGTTTTAGCAATTGGCGCAGCATATCTAATCTTTAGCCAAGATCATTCTTCTCCTGTTGGAATTAGAGTTCTGCAATTTATATCTTTCGCACTGGTGATTGGCCCACTAGTAATGCTTAGAATCCCAAAGCTCAAGCTGACTCTAAAAGAGATCGCTATTCCGACAAGCATCGCTTTTGTGATTGCTGTTATGACAGTTCTTTTTGGTGGACAGTACGAAGGTGAAGACACCGATGAACTGTTTGTGCTGAGATCACTTGTTTTCCTTTTTGCAGTGGGTATGGCGGCTTCGGAATTTTTGCTTTCTCGAAAAGCAAAACCCGAAGATGTTCTGGAACTAAGAATCTCTGCAACACTTGGAGCAATAACGGGATTAGTCTTTTACTTTGCACCACTAGATGATTTAAATGCAGTTGGCTTCTTCAGCGCTTACTTGGCGCTATCAGCTGTGCAACGAGCTGTATGGGCAGCAGGACCAACAAAAGGAAAGAAGTAATCAAATGGCAAAAGGTAAATCAACGTCATGGAAATCTATGATTGTGTTGGCTTTGATAGCCTCAGCATTTGTATCCGCTATTGCTTGGGGTGCGTTTGATGATTTGAGCCGAGTAGCTATCGCGGCTGGAATTACATTTGTAATTGTTCTACTTGGATTTGCAGCGTTGAATTATGCAGCAAAAGACGACAACTTTAAACCAGGCGAACCGCGCCTAAAGTAATTACTTGCTAATTAGTAAAACTAATTGAGCTGCCAATCCTGTGTATGTGTTTGGCTTTAACATCAGTAGGCGATCTTTAGCTTCTTGGCCGATATTCAATTTCTGAACAAATGCAGCTAAGTCTTCGCTGTTTATGCGTCTACCCCTAGTTAGCTCCTTTAGGAGTTGATAAGGATCAGAGATATCACTTCGTCCAGCCGCTACCTCAGCTCGGATAACCGTCTGTATCGCTTCAGCCAATACTTCCCAGTTTTCAAATAGATCAGCCTCTAAAACAGCCGATGACAATTCAATTTCACTCAAGCCCCGTGTTGCATTGTCGATAGCTAGAAGAGAGTGCCCAAGGCCGAGCCCAATGTTTCTCTGGGCACTTGAATCAGTTAGATCTCTTTGCAGTCTGGATGTCACTAATGTGCTTGAAAGAGAATCAAGAATCGCATTTGATATTTCCAGGTTTGATTCTGCGTTTTCAAAACGAATTGGATTTACTTTGTGCGGCATAGTTGAGGATCCGGTCGCCCCAGCCACCGGTGTTTGCTTGAAGTAATTGATGGAGATGTATGTCCATATGTCTGTGCAAAGGTTGTGCAATATTCTGTTGAATAGTGTGATGGCAGAGTAGAGCTCTGCTTGCCAGTCATGAGATTCGATTTGGGTTGTTAGCGGATTGAATTTCAAACCTAGTGACTCAACAAAACTGTTTGATTCTTTGAGCCAGTCCACATCAGGTGCAGCTACTACATGAGCCGACCAGGTGCCGGTAGCTCCAGAGAATTTACCAAGATATTCTGCTGACTCAATTCTTGTAATTTGTCTTTGCAGTCTGTGTACAAAAACAGCAATCTCTTTACCCATTGTTGTTGGTGTTGCAGGTTGGCCGTGAGTTCGAGAAAGCATTGCGGAGTCTTTGTATTCCTCCGCTAACTCTTTGAGTGCCGCAACTAAAGCTTTGGCTTTCGGCAACCAAACATCTGTAACAGCGTCGCGAATAGTGATGGCGTAAGAAAGATTGTTTATGTCCTCACTTGTGCAGGCAAAGTGGGTTAGTTCAAGAAGATCTTCTCTTCCTAAGCTTGAAAGCCGATCGCGGACAAAGTATTCAACAGCTTTAACATCATGTTTTGTTTTTGCCTCAGTTTGTGCAAGTTCTTTGACATCTGCATCACTGAAGTTGGTGACAATCTTTCTAAGCTGTTCCTGCAGAACGCCATCTATCGGGGCATTAGTGCCTAGCAAGTTTCTATTTGCTAGGAATATGAGCCATTCAATTTCTACGTTTATGCGAGCCCTGTTCAATCCTGCTTCACTCAGGTGCTGACCTAGCTCGGCTACCACAGGTTGGTATCTACCATCCAGGGGGCTTAGCGGCTGATTAGAAAGATTACTCACATATCTATATTGCCCTGCTTTTTGCACAGAAATCCCCAAACAGAGCCTGCTGTGGCAAGAAATATTAGAGATTCGCTAGATGAACATATTCAACAATCACTTGGCGATCACTATCGCTTTACTGCAACATGCCCAGCCCAGCCACACACTTTGGCGGGGTACCGCAGCCGATACCTGTCGGCTGGAGATGCAAAAGCTACAACACCAAATGAAGTCACTTATGTGGCAGATGCAGTTATTGGGGTTGATTCCATGAAACCTGATATTTGCACACCGCCAGTAGCCCCGGTTGTTGTAGTTGCCACACACGAGGAGCTGGTTAGAAGCGCTAGGGACATGTGGCTAGTGGCCGTAAGTCTGCTAACTGAACTTACTCCCGATAAGTTCGCAACCGCACCTTGGGCTGCTGCCAGATTCTCAATAGAGCTGCCTTTTATGCTGGCTAAACTTTGGCACATTCAGCAGGGCCTGATTACCTCGGCTAATTCGTATATGCAGACCGAAACCATGCTCACCACGGTTCTGGAAACTATAGATGTGCCAAAGCTTTTGAAAGAACTCGGTTCGTGGGCACTAGAGCTTTCGCCGTTGATGGATCTGCCTTTCGGCTTTACCCAGCATGTCCCACCGGTGAGCATCATGCCGCCTACCGATGTTGACATCATCTCTCAGCGGTTCAGTGAAACCACCTGGTCTGGTTCACCTCTTGTTCGTGAAGAGAATTACAAGTTATCTAACGGAAATGGCTCTCACTGGTTTTACCTACCAAAGGGTCAGGACTGGGCTGTCATAAACGGTCAGCAACCCATGACAGATGCCGACTACCGTCTTGCTGATTTCATCAAGTATCGAACTTTAGGAAACGATGAGATTCATTATGTTGGTGAAAGTAGCGGAGAACTTGTAATTCCAGATGCCCAGGTAATCAGATCACACCAAGGTTTAGCTGAAGGTGAGGTGCAGGTCTACACCATGCAAGATTTACAGAATTCGAAGAGCCTTGAAAATTCCTCGACCAATGAATGAACAGATGCTCATGACAATTGACGCAAGAATCGCCCAACCAAGGGATGTGATTGTTAGACCAGTGCTGGTGAAGCCATCGATTGTGAAAGTATCCGGACTTAGCTGCTGGCTAATCCAGGCAACTAATAGCAATAGAGATCCATTGATTACGAAAGAAATAAGACCAAAGGTCAATATGTATAAAGGAATAGCAATCACCTTTATAACAGGGGCGATTACTGAGTTAATCAGGCCAAATATGGCACCAATCACCAGCAATGTGACGATTAATTGCCATAATTCATTGCCACCGTAAGGTTTTAGACCAATTCCAGGGATTATTGCTGACACAAGCCAAATACCTAGTCCATTGATGACAGTGCTTACGAGAAAACGTTTCATGTGTTTCATTGTGCCATCCCTCAAGTAAATTGGTATCTGTGACTGCCCAATCATCAGTAATTCCTATGGTTCAACTTTTATCGGTTGACGGTGATTTCATCGAGCCCAAAGAGCATGCAGTCTATGGCGATCTAGTAAGACAACTTCGCGAAGCTGACTTCCTTAAGTTTTATCGAGACATGGCTCGAATCCGAAGATTCGACGAAGAAGCAACGGCTTTGCAAAGACAAGGTCAGATGGGTCTTTGGGTTTCAGCAATTGGCCAAGAGGGTGCCCAGATTGGTTCAGGTTACGGTGTAGGTCCAAACGATCACATCTTCCCGTCATATCGTGAACATGGAGTGGCCATTACCCACGGTGTTGACCTCATGGCAATCATCAAGATGTTCCGTGGCGTAAACCATGGAGGCTGGAACCCTAAAGAAAACAGATTCCACTTATATGCAATTGTCTTAGGAACCCAAGCACTTCACGCAACAGGCTACGCGATGGGTATCAATTTTGAAGGACTGGTTGGCACAGGCGATCCAGAAAAAGATTTGGCAGTAATCACATACTTCGGAGATGGGGCAACAGCCGAGGGAGATGTGAGCGAAGCTTTCTTATTCGCGGCCACAAACAACACGCCTCAGGTTTTCTTCTGCCAAAACAACCAGTGGGCTATTTCATCTCCAGTTGGAACTCAAACCAAGGTGCCTCTATATAAACGTGGCGAAGGTTTCGGAGTTCCAGGTATTCGTGTTGACGGCAACGATGTGTTGGCCTGTTACGCAGTAACCAAGAAACATATGGATGATGCCAGAGCTGGTAAGGGCCCTTCACTCATTGAAGCGTTGACTTACCGAATCGGTGCACACACAACCAGCGATGATCCATCGAAGTATCGCGATCCAGCTGAGGTAGCAGAGTGGGCAGCTAAAGATCCACTCATTAGATTTGAACGCTTCTTGCGCAAACAAGGTATCGGCCAAGCTTTCTTTGATGAAGTAAAAACAGCTGGTGACGAACTTGCTACAGAACTTCGTGAAAAAACTTTTGCGATGACTGAGCCGCCATTGGAACTAATGTTTGATCACGTTTACTCAGAACCACATCCGTTGATTGAAGAACAAAGAGCTTGGCTTCAGGGCTATGAAGAATCTTTGGGTGGACATACCTCTAACGCTGATGGCGATGACACACCTAGATACGGAGGCACTCACTAATGAGTAATTTCGTAGAGCTATCAATAGCTAAGGCAATTAACGCAGGCATTCGTAAGTCAATGCAGGACAATTCCAAGGTCCTCGTGTTTGGACAAGACATCGCTCAACTTGGTGGAGTGTTCCGTGTAACCGAAGGGCTACTGGATGAGTTTGGAGCTAAAAGAGTCTTCAATTCACCAATTGCTGAATCAGGAATTATCGGAACTGCAATTGGCTTAGCGATGCGCGGATTCCGTCCAGTAGCTGAAATACAATTCGATGGATTTGTTTATCCAGCTTTCAATCAAATTACTAGCCAACTTGCAAAGCTCACCAATCGAAGCGAAGGCTTCTTCGAGATGCCAGTGGTGGTTCGTGTTCCTTACGGTGGTGGCATTGGTGCTGTTGAACATCACAGCGAATCACCGGAAGCATATTTCGCTCACACCGCAGGCCTAAGAGTTGTTAGTCCATCAAGTGCAAACGATGCGTATTGGATGATTCAGCAAGCTATTGAATCAAGAGATCCAGTTATGTTCTTCGAACCAAAACGTCGTTACTGGCAGAAGGGTCAAGTAAACCTTGACCAAGCAGCGCTGTCCCTTCATGCTGCTCACACAGTAAGACAAGGCTCTGCTGTAACTATTGCCACCTATGGCCCAATGGTTGTCACAGCGCTCCAGGCAGCTGAGAACGCTGCTGCTGAAGGCATAAAAATCGAGGTCATTGATATCAGATCCATGTCACCAATTGACTTTGGTCACATTGTTGAATCAGTGAAGAGAACAGGTCGTTTGATTGTGACCCATGAGGCTGGAACCTTTGTCAGCATCTCTTCGGAAATAGCAGCGAAGATTGCTGAACTGTGCTTCTATCATCTGGAAGCACCAGTACTTCGAGTAGGTGGCTTCGATGTTCCATATCCAGCTGCCAAGCTGGAAGAACTATATTTGCCTGACGCAGACCGCTTACTGGAAGCTGTCGATCGAGTGTTGGCTTACTAGGGCGGATCAGATGTCACAGATTGCATATTTTGATTTGCCAGATGTTGGCGAAGGTTTAACTGAAGCCGAAATTGTTACTTGGAAAGTTAAAGTTGGCGACACCGTAAGCGTCAACCAGATCATTGTTGAAATTGAAACAGCTAAATCTTTGGTTGAACTACCGTGTCCATTTGCTGGAGTGGTAACTCAACTTCTTGCTAACGAAGGTGACACAGTAAACGTCGGTTCGCCAATTATTGGAGTAACAGTAAGCGAAGCAACAGCAGCTGTTGCTGCAGGACATGCCCCTTCTTCTATGTACACAGCTGTTGCACAAAATGCAGTAACAACCGACGCCATCGAAACAGTTTCTGAAGTGGCATCAACAAGTTCAGAAGAAAAGCCTCAACCCAACCTTGTTGGCTATGGTGTTTCAGCTGCTGCGCCGAGCAGAAGAAGACGTGGGGCAGCACCAGTAATAGCAGCAGCTACTTCTATGGCAAATGCAACAGCACCAGGCACAGACTTGATTGCTATTGTTCCTGCGGCTGATGTTGTTTTGGCTAAACCACCTATTCGCAAACTTGCCAAAGATATGAATGTTGATATAGCTAAAGTCAAAGCAACAGGAGTCTCTGGTGAAGTCACAAGAGAAGACGTCCTTGCAGCAGCTCAGGTAGCCAGCGTTTTCAAAAACCAAACCACACCTGAGCCAAAGACAGAGCGTGAAGAAAGAATTCCTGTTAAGGGAGTTAGAAAAGCTATTGCAACAGCGATGGTTCAATCAGCATTTACAGCCCCGCACGTAAGCATCTTCGTTGATGTTGATGCAACCAGAACCATGGAATATGTAAAACGCCTAAAGGCAAGTGCTGATTTTGCTGGAGTGAAAGTAACCCCACTTTTGATTATGGCTAAAGCAATGATCTGGGCAGCGAGAAGAAACCCAACCGTTAACTCAACTTGGACAGACACAGAAATCATTGTGCACAACTATGTGAACTTTGGAGTTGCTGCTGCTACACCTAGAGGACTGATTGTTCCTAACGTTAAAGATGCCGACAAACTTTCAATGCTTGAACTTGCGATGGCATTAGAAAAGTTAGCTGCAACTGCTCGTGAAGGAAAAACAACTCCAGCAGATATGCAAAACGGAACCATCACAGTTACCAACATCGGTGTCTTTGGTGTTGACACTGGAACACCTATCTTGAATCCAGGTGAAGTGGGAATCGTAGCTCTAGGTTCAATTAGACCTAAGCCTTGGGTTGTTGACAATGAGATCTTGATTAGACAGGTAACAACAATTGGCGCTACCTTCGATCACCGTGTAGTAGACGGTGACGTAGCGAGCCGCTTTGTTCAAGACGTCGCTTCAGTTATCGAAGAACCGGCACTTTTGCTAGATTAATGGTGTATTCCCAAGGGGGGAATTGGAAGGGGCAAAATTGAGCAATTATCCAAAAGAATTCGGCAGAGAAAGCAGTTTGCCAATCTGGTCATTGGTTCTGGCTATTTTTATTCCACCAGTCGGAGCAATCATGGGCCACATCTCGCTTGGTCAAATGCGTTCAGGGGAAATAAGTGCCATTGATAGAAACCTTTCAATCGCGGCTGTGATTGTGGGCTGGGTTATGACGGCAGTCATCATTTTTTTAATCCCAGTGCTGCTAGCCATATTGGGATTGCAGTCATTCTTTGGATCCCTTACATACAACTAACTGGCTGGAACGCGTACTTTTGCTAATATAAACGTGTTTTCCCATGGGGGGAATTGGAAGGGTGGAATTATGAGTAACAATTCAAATCAAGACGACCGCGGAGGAGGCCCCTTAACATTTTTCGCCTTTGTGCTCGCAATCTTCGCTCCACCTGTAGGAGCTGTTCTGGGCCATGTGGCTCTGTACCGAATAAAGAGCGGAAAAATTAGTTCCTCATATCGAAAAATGGCATTGGCTGGGGTGACTATTGGTTGGGTGTTGACGGGCCTGCTAGCACTTATCTGGAGTAGAGCCCCGGGGCTTTTTGAACTTTATCTGCGTAGTACTTTATGGCGTTATTTGATCCGATAACTTAGTAGGAGTTTCTAAACCAAGCTAATCACTATCAATAGCACTGTGATTTAGCTATGAAGAAATCATCGGAAGGAGCAAAATTGAATAATCAATCCGAAGAAATCGAAACAAAAAGCAGCCTGCCAATTTGGGCATTGGTCCTAGGCATCCTGTTGCCGCCAGTCGGAGCAATCATGGGCCACAGCGTGCTGAGTTCAATGAGGAAAGGCGAAATCAGTTCAGTAAACAGGGGCTTTGCAGTTGCGGCAGTCACTGTGGGATGGATTTTGACTGGACTTTTCCTTGTGGCGTTTGTTCTAGTGCAATTGCTTGTATGGGGGTTGCAGTCATTCTTTGGCTCTCTTACAAATAATTAATTGCCAGCCACGGTTCTCAATAAAACGGCGAATAACTAGGATTAATATCTAGTAAAGATCCCAAGGGGGAAGGAAAGCAGGAATCATGAGTAACCCAACACCACAAAACAACCAACCATCAACAGATAGCACGCTGCCGATCCTTGCACTCGTGCTTGCCCTTGTATTCGCTCCAGCAGGTGTAATCATTGGACACATTGCCCTAAAGCAAATGCGCGAGGGTCGTCTTGTTGATACGAACAGGGGATTGGCTCTGGCCGGAGTTATTGTCGGCTGGATTCAAATAGCTCTTTTTGTGCTTGTAGTAATCGGCTATTTTGGACTGTTTTACTGGTGGACCACACAAGGCTACATGGACTAAATCCAGTTATTGATATTCATTATCAATAAGAGTAGAGTGGCTTTCATAGACAACTATGGAGGACACAATGAACTGGATTCACTTAGTAGCAAGCCATGACGAAGAAGCACATGGCCTTTGGGAAGAAGCTTGGTCGATCTTTACTGATCCAAGCCACATACTCGCCGAACTTGGCTGGACAGTAATTCAGGACGTCATAGTCATATGGCTTTTCTATGGAATCGTCTTCAAGAAAATGATTCTGCCAAGGCTCAGAAGAGAAATCCACAAAGAAATAGATGAAGAGCACAACATCAAGCATGACGACCACTAATCCAGAGCCTGCTCGTAGACAAACCTGGCAAAAAGAAGCTGTCCAGCACGCACTGGGGCAAGCCCAAGGGTTTGTCTCAGCCCAACAACTGCATAAGCAGCTCACCCAGCACGGATCTGTCATCGGTTTAGCAACTGTTTATAGAACCCTAAACTCCTTGGTGGCTGATGGTCTAGCCGATTCTCTAGTAAATGCAGGGGAAAGCCTCTTCAGAGACTGCTCTAAGGATCACCACCATCACCTGATCTGCAATGGCTGTGGGATAGCGGTTGAGATTGAAGCCAAGCAAGCTGAGACTTGGGCTGCCAAAGTAGCCAAGGAACATGGCTTCACACAGGTCACCCACACCATAGATATCTTTGGGATGTGTAAGGCCTGCAGCAAATAGGGAAAATAGTCTCTATATATCCGATATTTAGGATAATTAGGACTTGCACACACTGCCTAAACAGGTCTAAACTTGAGCAGTTGCCCGAAATCTTCGGGACTTACAAACTGGTCTGTTTAGACCATCCATCATTTTTATAACGGAGGAAGCCGATGTCTGCTTACTGCCAGGTCACAGAGACCCGTCCGCAGTTTGGGCACGCTGTTTCGCACGCTCAGAACAAGACCAAGCGTCGTTTCAACCCAAACATCCAGAAGCGTACATACTTCGTGCCTTCACTAAAGCGCAATGTAACTCTTCAGTTGAGTGCACGTGGCATCAAGGTTATTGACGCACGTGGCATCGAAGCTGTTGTAGCTCAAATTCTTGCCCGTGGCGAGAAGATCTAAGGAATAGACCATGGCTAAAGACAGAGACATTCGTCCAATCATCAAGATGAAATCCACAGCGGGCACCGGTTACACATACGTAACCCGTAAGAACCGTCGTAACGACCCAGACCGTATCGTGCTAAAGAAGTACGACCCAGTTGTGCGCAAGCACGTTGAATTCCGCGAGGAGCGCTAAAAATGGCTAAGAAGAGCAAGATTGCCCGTAACGAACAACGCAAGGTTGTTGTTGAGCGCTACGCAGAAAAGCGTCTAGCACTAAAGAAGGCTTTGGTTGACCCTAACTCAACAGACGAACAGCGCGAAGCTGCACGTCTGGGTCTACAGAAGCTTCCTCGTAACGCGTCCCCTACCCGTGTTCGTAGCCGCGATGCAATCGATGGCCGCCCACGTGGTGTTCTAAGCAAGTTCGGTGTATCTCGTGTCCGATTCCGCGACATGGCTCACAAGGGCGAGCTACCAGGTATCACCAAGTCTTCTTGGTAAGACCCAAGTTTTAGGAGATCCGTTGCCCAAAGGCAGCGGATTTTCTGCTTAAATAGCCGAAAATCCGCTTATTCACAGGGAGTCTTTCTAAAGAGTTATCCGCAACACGCCGAAACCCTAATAAACACGCGGTATTTAGGCGTATAGGGTGATTCTGCAGTTCCAAATTGAATCTTTATATAGTCCAGGAGGACAACATGCCAGCATTAAACAAGAGCGACCTAGTAGCCGCAATCGCAAGCCACACCGGTGAGTCACAGGCAGCAGTCAACCGTATCGTTGACGCTTTCTTCGACACCATCGCTTCAACTGTTGCTAAGGGCGACAAAGTAACAATCCCAGGTTGGTTGTCAGTAGAGAAGGGTTTCCGTGCAGCACGTGCAGGCCGTAACCCACAGACTGGTGCAACAATCCAGATCGCAGCTTCTAACACCGTTAAGGTTTCAGCTGGAAGCAAGCTAAAGGCAGCAGTTAAGTAATCTTTAGTTACACAAGCAGGCGACGCACTTCGGTGCGTCGTTTTGCTTTAACTTAGGCTTGTTCAATGACCACAATCAGAACTGTTAACTGGGTAGCGGTGAGCTGCCTTTTAATAGTTGGCACAGCAGCTGGACTGATTGTTGGCATGGTCACCGGAGGTGCTGCAGTTCCTAGTGAACTAGGCGACACCGGAGATTTTCTCCGCTGGGGAACACCTAGCTTTAGATCAATAAACAATGTGGCTCAAGCAATAGCAATCGGTTCTCTCGTCTTCACAGCCTTTGCGTTAGGCACTAAAAGCAAAGCATTTACGAAAACGCTTTCAGTTGCAGCAGTGGCTTCAGCTATTTGGGCTTTAGCTGGAACTGCCTATCTGCTCTCAACCTTTCTTATGGTCACTGGGTCAGAGCTTTCCTTAGACGCTTCATTTGCAGATCAACTGTTCATCTTTGTAACTGATATTCAATTAGGACAAATGCTGGGACTAAACATCTTGGCAGCATTTGTACTTTCAATAACTACCCTGCTAGTTCGTAGTCTTTTTAGCGTTGCAGTGTGTGCAGCAATTGGTTTAGCTTCTCTAGTTCCAGTTGCATTGAGCGGACACGCAGCTGGATCTGCAAGCCATGCAATGGCAGTGAATTCTTTGGGTTTGCACCTAGTTGGTATAAGCATTTGGGTGGGTGGATTAGTAGCCATCGTATTTGCTTATCGAGCTGATCAAACAATAAACATTGTGAAGAGATTCTCCTCGTTAGCCTTAATTGGTTTTGCTCTAGTTATCGCTTCAGGCTTTGCCTCTGCTCAAATCCGCATTGGAACTATCGAGAATCTTTTCACAACCGGCTATGGACAAGTTGTTTTACTAAAAACCATTGCGTTCATAATCTTGGGCATTATCGGTGCTTTGCACAGAAGAAAACTTATTGGTGAATTACAAGAAAACGCTAAGAAGTTTTGGAATTTAGTAGCAGTCGAGTTTGTAATCTTCGGGGTGGCTATTGGCTTGGGGTCAGCGCTGGCTAGAACCGCTAACCCAGTATCTGATTTCCCTATTGGTGATCTCACTCCAGCTGAAATACTCACAGGCGCTAAGTTGCCACCAGAGCCTGGGATGTGGACATGGGCTACTACCTTCAAACCAGATCTACTCTGGCTTTTAATAACCGGTGCACTTGCTCTGTTCTATCTAGTTGGTGTCTGGCGACTAAGACAACGAGGAGACTCTTGGTCTTGGAGTAGAACTGCTTCATGGCTAGCAGGTGTAGCTCTACTTGCTTATGTCACCAATGGTTACTTCAGTGCTTACGAGCAATACCTGTTCAGCGTCCACATGCTCGCCCACATGCTGCTAACCATGGGTGTTCCTGTTCTACTAGTGCCAGGGGCACCAGTGACGCTTCTTGCTAGAGCAGTAGCTAAACGACAAGACGATTCAAGAGGGGTAAGAGAGTGGGTTCTCTGGGCAGTTCAAACTAAGTATGCGCAGTTCATATCTCACCCGATAGTTGCAGCAATGCTTTTTGCTAGCTCTTTGGTTGTCTTTTACTTCACACCAGTATTTGGTTGGGCCACAAGAGAACACATAGGTCACCAGTGGATGATTGTGCACTTCGTGATTACCGGGTACCTATTTGTTCAAGCACTTATTGGTATTGATCCAGGGCCTTCACGCTTTGCTTATCCGCAGCGACTAATGCTTTTGATAGGCACACTTGCCTTCCACGCATTCTTTGGTTTAGCAATCATGAGTTCAAACACCTTGTTACTTGCAGACTGGTTTGGAGCGATGGGAAGAACTTGGGGGCAAGACCCACTCTCTGATCAACAAACCGGTGGCGCTATAGCTTGGGGAATAGGTGAGCTACCAACTGCAGCAATTACTATCATTGTTGCGATGCAGTGGGCTAGATCAGATGCTAGAGACGCTAAGCGATTAGATAGAGCAAGTGATAGAAGTGGCAACGAAGATTTGGCTGAATACAACCGTATGCTAGACGCTCTAGCAAAACGTAAAGAAGAACCAAGGAACTAATTGTCAATAATCAAACTTTCCAAAGAACAGCTCGCCCTATATCAATACATTGAGAAAGACGGTCAAACGGTCTTTGTCACCGGCAGAGCTGGAACTGGTAAGTCGACTCTCCTTGGCTATCTAAGGGACAACACGGGCCAAAAGGTAGTTGTTTGTGCCCCTACCGGCGTAGCTGCATACAACGTAGGTGGAATAACAATTCATTCCTTATTTGGTTTTACATTCGGAGCTCTAACTGCAGGAGAAGTGGCTAAACACCTTGGCAGAAGACAACGTGAAGTTCTTAGAGAAATAGATATGCTAATCATCGATGAGGTCTCAATGGTTTCAGCAAACCTAATGGATGCCATTGATGTTGCTCTAAAGACCGCAAGAGGAAAACCTAAGGTTCCATTCGGTGGCTGCAAGGTAGTTATGTTTGGCGATCCTTATCAATTAGCTCCAGTGCCTGCTAGAGGAGAAGAGTTAGCTAAGCTGCACGAAATGGAATATCGCTCCCAGTGGTTCTTCGATGCCAAGGTCTGGCTAAGTGAGCGCATGGAGATTTTTGAATTAGTTGAGATCTTTAGACAGAGAGACCCAGAGTTCAAACAAAT
>CANLDE010000007.1 GCA_947489235.1 Micrococcales bacterium | reverse complement strand
GTTGTATTCACTTTGAACAACACAGACACAACTGCAGGTGCTAAGCCAGCAACTCCAACATCTGCACCGGCTGCAGGTTCGAAGTACGCAAGAATCTTTGCTGGAATCACTGGCAAGGCAAACGCTGGAACTGAAGTTGAATTCCACTACTACAAGCCAGTTGTTGTTCTTCCAACTTCAATTGCTATTGCAGCGTCAGGTCGCAAGATCACTGTGACACTTACAAATGCAAAAGCTAAGAAGTCATCAATTACTATTACAGGCCTAAAGGCATCATCAGTTACACCAACTGTTGATAAGAAGGCTTATTCATACACCGTCAAGAAGGGAAAGATTACTGTGAAGGTAGTCTCAAACGGAAAGACACTTACCAAGGTATTTACTGTCAAGTAGTTTCTCCTTAAAGAATAAAAAACCGGTTACCTAATAAGTAACCGGTTTTTTATTTAAGAACTACTTGACTAAATCTCCAATAGAGTTCAGAATCTCATTTGGCCTAAACGGATACTTGTTAATCTCTGCATCATCTGCAATACCGGTTAGAACTAGCACAGTGTGCAGACCAGCTTCGATACCAGCAACGATGTCGGTGTCCATACGGTCACCAATCATTCCTGTGGTCTCTGAGTGAGCATTGATCTTGTTCATAGCTGATCTGAACATCATTGGGTTTGGCTTACCTACGATATATGGTTCGCGACCTGTAGCTTTTGTAATTAGAGCTGCAACAGATCCTGTTGCAGGAAGAACACCGTCAGCGCTAGGACCAGTTGCATCCGGGTTGGTGGCAATAAATCTTGCACCATTGTTAATAAGTCTGATTGCCTTGGTTAGTGAATCAAAGTTGAAGTTTCTAGATTCTCCTAGAACAACATAGTCAGGGTTCACATCAGTCATCACGTAACCGATTTCGTGCATTGCTGTAGTTAAACCTGCTTCACCTAATACATAGGCTGAGCCTTTAGGTTTCTGGGATGCAATAAAGTCAGCTGTTGCCAGAGCACTAGTCCAGATGGCATCTGATGGAATGTCTAAGCCAGTGGACTTAAGTCTTGCTGAAAGGTCTCTAGGGGTATACATAGAGTTATTAGTTAGAACTAGGAACCTAAGGCCCTCTTCTCGCCACTGCTTTAATACTTCAGCAGCTCCAGGTAGGGCATGTCCTTCGTGCACAAGCACGCCGTCCATGTCCGTTAACCAACACTCTATTTTTCTTCGTTCAGCCATGGTTCAAGTTTACCTTTAGCAAAGTTAGGCTTGAGTGGATGTCAGATAAAGAGCAACCAAACAATCCAAGCCATGAGCTCAGCACATGGGGCGTAGGCCCATGGCAAGGAGACCTGCCAGAGGGTCATGACCACCCAGAGTCGATCTATGACCCTGAGTTACTAGCTAACGGGGACACCCGTAATGTGGTGGATAAGTATAGGTATTGGAAGATGGAAGCCATTGTGGCTGACCTAGACACCAAACGTCATCCTTTTCACGTAGCTATTGAGAACTGGCAACATGATCTAAACATCGGCTCAATAGTCCGTAATGCCAATGCTTTCCTAGCTCAAGAAGTACACATCATCGGTAATAAACGTTGGAATAGACGTGGAGCTATGGTCACTGACCGCTACCAACACATTAGACACCATGAGACAGTCGAAGAGTTTCTAACCTGGGCTAAGTCAGAGAACCTACCCATCATCGCCATAGACAACGTTCCAGGCTGCCAAAAGATAGAGACGTATAAACTCCCTGAATCCTGCGTCTTTCTATTCGGCCAAGAAGGACCAGGATTAAGTGAACAAGCCATCGAAGCCAGTGACGTAGTCCTAGAGATAACCCAGTTCGGTTCAACCAGATCCATCAACGCCTCAGCTGCCGCAGCTATAACCATGCACGCATGGGTGCAGCAACATGTTTTTGCCTAAATTATCGACGGTATTTGTCACTAGCTAAAGACACGGCTCAAAAGCGAAGCTGACTAGTATTTTACAAACTTTACCTTTATGAAACCTCTTATTCACCAAAAATGACTAACTTGAACGTCGAGGAGGTATGTTTTGGCTAAGAAGATCAGAAGCACAAGCCTGCGTGACCCCGAGACACCAGATGTAGATTTCGCGGAGAAGCGACAATTGGTGCAAGTTTCAGATTTCGCCGACAAAACCTTTGCGGGCGTCGCGCGTTCCGGTGGAATCATAACCCTCGCAATCATGGCGGCCGTCGGCATTTTCTTAGCCCTCCGAGCACAAGCTGCCTTGGAAACTCAGGGCTGGAATTTCCTTACCGAGACTGCATGGACACCTGAAAACGGCAAGTTTGGAATAGCGGCGGTGCTGTTCGGAACCGTCACCATAGCGATCATCGCTCTATTTGTTTCAGTTCCTTTGGGGCTTGGTACCGCACTATTTATCTCCGAAGTATTGCCTGAAAGAATCAAGGGATTTGCAATTTCACTGGTTGACCTTATGGCTGCGGTGCCATCTGTTGTGTTTGGTATTTGGGGAGTCTTCTTTCTGCAAGCAAACATTATTCCGATCTCATATTGGGTATCCAGCACTTTTGGTTTCATTCCATTTCTAGCTGTCACCGATGGCTCGGGCAATCCACTGACTGACCCTAGTGCCTTCACTTCATCAGCAGTGATTGCAGGATTCGTTGTTGGGCTCATGGTTGTTCCGACTCAGACTTCGGTCATGAGAGAAGCTTTCTCGCAGACACCTCTGGGAGAAAAAGAAGGTGCACTAGCACTAGGCGCAACCCGCTGGGGAATGATTAGAGCAGTTGTTTTACCTTTTGGTCGCGGGGGTATTATCGGTGGAACCATGTTGGGCCTTGGAAGAGCTTTAGGTGAAACTATTGCTGTCTACATGATTATTTCTCCAATCTTCGAGATTAACCCGCAAATTTTAAAGTCTGGAACAAATTCTGTATCGTCACTGATTGCCCTTCGATACGGTGAGGCTAGTGATAACGGGCTCTCAGCTCTGATGGCGGCAGGCCTAGTGCTATTTCTTATCACGCTTGTTATCAACTTCACTGCGTCAAGTATTGTCGCCAATTCTCGCTCTGGTGCGGAGAGCAACTGATGACTCTAAAATCAAGCAAGAACAAAGGCACTACGCACCTTCCAGATAACACCATTTTGGCTCAGCAACCTAAAAAGCGCTCACTGCGAAAATTCAGATTTGAAGATGTTCTCGATCTAATTGGATCCGCCGCCTCTTCATTTGCATTTACCTGGCTGCTGTTTGGCTGGCTGACCCCACTTCAATCAACGATTGGATTTGTGGTTTTCAACTTCTTCCTGTTCCTTGTCATGTATGGACTGATTAGCTCCATAAAGAACAGAGGTCAGGAAATCCGTGACCGACTTGTATCGGTGCTACTGTTCAGTGCTGGAATCATTCTGATATCCGCACTACTTTTCGTAGTGTTTTACACCCTCAGTCGAGGCCAGTTGGCTCTGGGCAACCTAAACTTCTTTACTCAAAGCATGGAGCGTGCTGGACCGCTAGATCCCCTGTATGTTGGAGGAATCTTGCACGCGGTGGTTGGTACTCTAATTCAAATTACTATCGCTTTGGCTCTTACAATTCCACTAGGAATTGGCACAGCCGTCTTCCTAAATGAGATTGGTGGTAAGTTCGCCAAGTTTGTCCGCACGATAGCTGATGCGATGACAGCCTTGCCTTCAATTGTGGCGGGACTGTTTGTGCTTTCTGCCTTTATCCGAACTGGAGTTGTGCCACGCTCAGGGCTTGCCGCCGCACTAGCTATTACAGTGATGATGTTGCCAATCGTGATTAGGGCATCAGATGTTGTACTAAGACTGGTGGCAAACAATCTACGAGAAGCATCCTTAGCACTAGGGGCATCCAAGTGGCGAACTGTCTGGCATATCGTTCTACCAACTGCCAGGTCAGGGCTAGTCACTGCGGTGATTCTGGGTACCGCTCGCGGTATCGGAGAAACCTCTCCAGTTCTTCTAACCTCAGGTGTGTCATCAGTAACAAACTTCAACCCATTCGAAGGCCCAATGATTTCCCTACCATTGCAGGTGTTTGACTTCGTAAAGTCGCCTGAACCGACAATGATTGCCAGAGGGTTTGGAACTGCTGCCACTCTTCTCCTCGTAGTTTTAGTCTTGTTTGCTTTGGCAAGAGCACTGGGTGGAAAAGCCCCAGGCAATCTCACTAAACGAGGCCAGCGAGCAGTCAACAGAAAATCGGCTGAAGATCAAAATCGTATAGAGACTTTGATGTCAAAATCCAGTGTTATAGAAAGAACTTGAGCATGAAAAAATTCGTAAGCTCCATATTTGCTTCCATACTTCTATCAGGTTCGATTTTCTCCTGGTCACTGACACCAGCACAAGCAGAAACATACTTTCCGATTACTGGATCGGGTTCCACCTGGTCACAGAATGCTCTAGATCAGTGGCGAAGAAATGTTTATAGCAACTATGGCATAACGGTTAACTACACAGGTGTTGGTTCTTCCGCAGGACGACGAGACTTCATATCTAAAACTGTGGACTTTGCTGTTAGCGAGATTCCCTTTCAGAGCAAACCAGAAGACGGTTCGCAGCCGGAAGTTCCACTAAGCAAATATGCATACATGCCAATTGTTGCTGGTGGAACATCGTTTATGTACAACCTTAAAATTGGTGGCAAGAGAGTAACCAACTTACGTCTATCAGGTGAAAACATTACCAAGATATTCACTGGAGTAATTGTTAACTGGAACGATAAGGCAATTGCTAAAGATAACCCAGCACTGACCTTGCCTAATAAAGTAATTACACCGGTAGTGCGCTCAGATGGATCTGGAACAACAGCCCAGTTCACATTGTGGATGGCAAAGCAACACTCTTCCCTTTGGAATGCATTCTGCGTAAAGCTTGGCCGTCAAACTCCATGTGGTCTAACATCCCAGTACCCAAATTTCTCAGGGTTCAAGAGCCAGAGCGGATCTAACGGTGTAGCCGGATATGTTGCTCAGGATTATGGAGAAGGAGCTATTACCTATGTTGAATACTCCTATGCCAAAAAGGCAGGCTTTCCTGTTGCTAAGGTTCTAAACAACTCAGGCTATTACGTGGAACCAACAGCTGAAGCTGTTGCAGTTTCTTTGCTACAAGCGAAAATTAACGAGAATCCAAAGTCTCCTGATTACCTCACTCAAATCCTCGATGGAGTTTATAACTCAATGGACCCGAGAGCCTATCCAATGTCCGCTTACTCATACATGATTATTCCAACCGAGGTGGCTGGAACATTTAGCTTGAAAAAAGGCGCAACCCTGGGTGAATTTGCTAACTACATGCTTTGTGATGGGCAACGTCAAGCCGAGGAGCTAGGTTATTCTCCACTTCCACTGAACCTAGTTCAAGCTGGCTTCAAACAAATAGCCAGAATCCCAGGCGCATCTAAATCTGCAAACACAGATATTTCCAAGTGCAACAACCCCACCTTTAAACCAGGAGATAAGCCAGGTAACAACCTATTGGCTAAAACTGCACCAATGCCCCTACCGTGCGATAAGCAAGGATCAACTCAGTGTGCTACCGGTCAAACAGCGAACAAGCCTGGCACACCTGAAGAAGAGAACCCAGATGGAACACCTGTAGTTGATCCAGAGAACCCAGGCACAGTTGATACGGGTGGAAATATCTATGTTGGCCCCACCGCTAATGGAAAAGCAAACCTTGAAGCCTACGCCTATGAGATCCCTAGGCAGCCATGGGGAATGAATCAGACTCTCATGTTGATTGCAGGTGCACTAGCGCTACTAGTAGTTGTGATTCCGGCAATTCTTGTCAACAGACTGAATTCTCGAAAGTTGAAGACGGAAGAGTAAATGAGAAAACACAAGTTGCTAACCCGAGACGTCATTGCTAGTTTGATTTTTGGAAGTCTGGTTTCAAGTTTGCTTCTCAGCCCAACAGCTCTGGCAGCGGAAACCACATCTAATTCATTCCTAACAGAATCTGCCAAGTCTGTTTCCGCCAGTGAATACGAACTTGATTACCGCACCTCACCAATGCCAAATTTGAAGGTGACTGTGTCTCAGACCAAGAACCTAGCAGATCAAGGTGTGGACGTTTCTTGGACAGGCGCTACACCTGATTCTTCTAGACCAATCACTAGCGGTGGCGCTAATTTTCTGCAAATTTTTCAATGCTGGGGTGAAGACCCTGACCGACCTGGTCATCCTGACAGAACTACCTGCCAGTATGGTGGATACAACGGTCCTGCGAATGCTCGGTCCTATAACACCTCAGCTGCGGCAGTTGATCCACAGGACATCAAATTCACTAAACCGGGCACGAGCTTTTTTGACCCACCGTACACGTCAATTCCATTTAATTCAGCTACCGGCGAGAGGGTTTGGGATCTCAAGCGCGATAATGATGGAAAGTTCGTTGCAGACTATTCTGTCTCAATGAGTTCAAACCAATTCTTTTCTCGACTAACCTCTAATGAAATAACCTGGGCTGGATCAGATTCACGAGGAAGTGGCAACGTCAAATTTGAATTGCAGACCGCATCTTCCTCACCTGGGCTGGGTTGCGGAAAGGCAGTAAAA
The DNA here is from genome assembly GCA_947489235.1 of Micrococcales bacterium. Taxonomy (GTDB): domain Bacteria; phylum Actinomycetota; class Actinomycetes; order Actinomycetales; family Microbacteriaceae; genus Rhodoluna. Next base: position 28,798 of record CANLDE010000007.1, on the reverse strand, counting down.
GCCGGAGGTAAGTTTGTTGGGCAACCTTGCTGGCTAGTTATCTTGCCGCGCGGGTCTAAAGATAATCGTCAAAACGGAATAGTTCAGTCAGGACTTTTCTGGGACGCATGGAAGCATCACCTTGCTATCAAGCTGGACTTTCGCCCTATTGGAGTGCGTTGCCCTCTAGGGGTTCCAGAAAGATTAGTCCAAGGAAGTGAACTAGCAGGCGCTGCATTTGCGTCTTGGCAGCCTCGCCTCTGTACTGAAGGAGCTAAGTCTGCTTTTGTTATTAGCAATCAGTTTGATGGCGACTCCTTAGTATCTGCTACCAGAGAAAAAAGTAGCCCCCTCGCTATCACAACGAGAGCTCTTGGCAACGATTTAGATAGCAAACTCGCCTACGCGCCATTGGCCATTGGTGGGATATCGGTAACCTTCTCTATTGACAGGAGAGTCGATGAGACACAACTTATACCACCTGACATAAGGGCTCTAAACGAGACACCCTTCAAGAGCCTAAAGCTAACCCCTCGACTGTTAGCCAAGCTCCTTACCAGCTCTTATCGCGAAGCTCTGCCACCGCAGGTGGACGCGGGAGTAATAGAAATGAATCCTAGAAACATTACGAGAGACCCTGAATTTATCGAGGTCAATAGCGATTCGCCACACTGGGCCTACATGGATCTAACCCTTGGAGGCATCGCTGATGCCTTGGTCCCTAACTCCAGATCGTTTCTTGCGGAAAGGGTTTGGGAATACATTCAAGCTGACCCAGATGGCCGAGACTTCATGGCAGGCATTCCAGACCCATACGGCATGAGAATAAATCCCTGGTTTAGTACCGACAAAGCAATGAACCCTTCTGGAAAGTCCTTCGACATGCCAAACCTTGGGTTTCCAAAGAGCGACCCGATTGAAAAGCCAGACACTACTCTGTCGGGCGGCATCAGCCCAAGTGGGCCGATTAACGTTGTTACTTGGCGTCCCTACCTGTCAGATTTCGAAGAAGGCGCGAAGGCTACTCTCACGGGGAATGCGTACCAGCTTGGAGCTTGGGACCCTTTCAGATCTCCACCAGCCTTTTCAAAAACTCCCAGAAGCCCGGTTGGCTATAGAAGAGTGTTCGCCATAACAACAACAACTGCTGCGGAACGCTACCAAGCTTTTCAGGTTGCACTCCTGAACCCTGCGGGAGAGTTCGTCGCCCCAAATCTCAGCAGTTTACAAGAAGCTCAAAATGTCATGACACCGTCGAATAAAAACTCTGGAGTCTACGAGTTGGATCTGAGCTCGACGAAAGTGAAACAGGCCAAAGGCGCCTATCCTTTGACTGTTCCAATTTATGCCGCAACCAACCCGAATCAAGGTGACAGCGATACCCGAATTTCGTATGCGGATCTCATCAAGTTTGCAGTTAGTGAAGGTCAAACTGGTGGTACCGAAACCGGAGAACTACCCCCAGGTTACGCACCCCTAAATCCGTCTTTTGTGAAAACGGCTTTAGCGGTAGCGAGCGAAATTCGAACCGGTGGAAAAGTCACAGAACCTGAGACAAATGTTGGTCAAGAAGTTAACCCCGAAGTAATTGCCTCCCCGCAACCAACTCAACAGGCTATAGCTGCCGGGTTGACCCCAAGCAACCCTGAGCTGCCGCTGTCAGTTGCTGCCGTTCCTTTCGCAATTGTGTTGTTCCTTTGTTCATTTATCTTTTACGGACTCATAAGAATTCGTTCCTTTCTTGTAAACCCTAGAAGGACATCGTTATAGCGTCCAAGGTGACTTGGATGGCGTCATCAAGATGATTGCGTCCAAATCAAAAGAAGGAAGAGAAGTTGAAGGTTAAAAAATTAGTCGCAACTGTAGCCGTATTCGGCGCAGGTTTCGCTGCATTTAGCACCGGTTCAACCGTTCAGGCGGAGCCGGTTTCAAACTCCTACGTAGTTGTAGGATCAGACACCATTGAGGACGTTCTAAACGCCCTAGTCAATGGAACTGCAATCACTGGCGCAACTGTTCGTGTTACCCAGAACGGTGCGACTCTTGGTTCATTCGATGCAACAGGCGGTCCGTCTATCATCACCCGTCCAGGTGGAGTTAGATTCTCTAGACCAAATGGCTCATCTGAAGGTTTCCAAGCCCTAAGTGCTTCTATCAGCACTGCTGCTGCGACCCAAATCTTTACATCTGGCACATACCAGCCTGTCGGTGTTGCTAGCGTGTCAAAGACTGCAGTGGCAAATTACTGGATGGCCAAGTCATTGAGAAATGTGAATATTTTTGGTCAGGTAGATATTGCTCGCTCATCAAGCGCAACACCCGCCTCAACCACTGAGGATGCAACAAACGGCACTATCGCCCGAATTCCATTCGGACGAGATGCCTTTGGTCTAGCTTTCACGTCTACTCTGGCAACTAAAGTGTGTGACGCAGGCCAGGATGGTGACGCTGGTGCAGGTTGCACTCCTTACCTGACCACAGCACAGCTGAAGACACTTTTTGATGGTGGTTTTACTGTTCGCAAAATTACGTCTATTGCACGTACTGCGGGTAACGCGGAAGTGACAATCCAAGCTTCCGGTGCTTTTGCTGCATATCCAGTAGGATCACAAATTACGATTGGCGCAAGCACTGGTATTCCAACTGAATTGGTAGGCGAATGGACTGTAACAAGCGGTGCATCTCCTAACACAATTGCGTTTACCTCTACCGGTACTACAGCTCTTAGCTTAGCTTCAACCGGTACTGGCGCTGCCCTAACTGGCTCACAATCCCTAAGCAGTAAGCTCGCAACACCTCTTACCATCGGGACAACAAGCATCGCAATGAAGGGAATCATGCCTCAGCAGGGTTCAGGAACCTACAATGACTTCATCAAAGCCACAGCAACAGAGCCAACCTTGGAGGCAGCAAACTTTGCGGCTGGAAGAATCGGCTATAGCCAAGAGCACGATGCAACTGGTTTGACTGGAGACCAGGTTATGCCTATGTCTGCATCAAGGTGGATTGCGATGAAGAACGGTGCATCATTTAACCGCGCTGGAACTGCAGTTCTGGGTTCAATATATACAACTACAACCCTCGGTTATTCCCCAGCTAACACAGTCGATTCCAAATTGGTACCAAACTCTGTTTATTACTATGACACTACTTGGGGTAGAGACACCTTCTTGTTCGTCGAGCGAGCACGTGTCACCTCAGGAAATGCCAAGTATGATGCTAACCTAGCTGCTCTTGTGGACCCAACTCTAAACAAGCTAGCTAACATTGAAACAACCGGAGCATCAAAAGCAGGTAAGGTCAAGGAACTATACGGACTTCTTTCTCCAACTGTTTCAGCCGTAAGCTACTTTGTAGCAAAGCCACAGTCAGCTGTATTGGATAACGACTAATGAAGAAGACAACTCTAAACCTAGGCGTTATTGCAGCCTCAGCAGTACTACTAATTAGCAGCTTGGTACCAGCACAAGCCGCTTACCAGAGCAACGGATCATTCGGTGCTGTTCACCTATACAACGGAAGCTACGTCCTAAGCAACACATTTACTTGGGATGGCGAAGTTGTTGGATCAGCAAGCAGCACAGCATCTAATGCAGTGCTTTCTTGCCCAGCAACAGCGGACGGTGCTGCTACCTTCCTTTCAACTGCGGCTAACACCACAGTGCCAGGATCATGGAATGCATATGCACCAATTGCTTTCAGTCCAGGAACCAAGAACATCCTTCAGCCAAACCTTTCACCAGCAGCTCAGGTGAACGGTAACGCATTGGGTGTAAAGACATCAGGTGGAACTTTCAACCTTGGTGTTGCTTGTACCTCAAACAGCGGTGTTACAGTGTTGGCTGCGTACTACAGAACCATTACAGTTACAGCTAGCACAGGTGCTTACACAGCTGCAGCAACTGCAACTGATTCTGTAGGCTCATCTCTACCAACACCAACTTGGGCAGTTACAACTCCTGTTTCACCGGCTCCAAGTGACCGTGCAGCTGGATCTGTATACGTTGGAGATGTGCTAACAGCAACTAAGAACGAGCCGACTATATTCCCTGGAGACTACACAACAGCATTCCAGTGGAAGAGAAACGGTAACGCTATTGCTAGCCAGACTGCAGCAACTTACACAGTTGTAGACGCTGACGGTTACGCAAAGATCTCTGTTGATGTTGTTTACACAGCAGCGGGAGTTAGCGTTACTAAGTCAAGCACTCAGACACCTATGGTTCTTGGTGGCTCAGCAGTTCTTGGTGGCACCGTTTCAATGAGCGCAGGTGTTCAGGCAATGCAGAATGGCTTCCTTGAGTTGTCAATTCCTGCAAACGCTGCAGCCACCTTCGGGTCTCCTACCATTGTGAACAACTACTCACAAACAACAGGAACTCTAGGTAACGTTCAGATCAACGACACCCGTTGGGTCACAACCGATGGTTGGGATCTGCAGGCTGACGTGGCTAACTTCGTTAGCGGATCAAACACGATTGACAAGCGCAATCTTGCTTTGGTTCCTAACGTTGTAACCGCATCAACAACAGCTACTGGTGTTGTTGCGGCAGCTGGAAACGCTGCAGCTGGATCTGCTACATACCCTGTCGCTCTAGCAAGTGCTGCAAAGCTTGCTGACCTAGGTGACACCGGTATCACAGTTCTAAACGCAAACCTAACCTTGCGTGCACCACGTACCGCAGCTGCGGGAACTTACACATCGACAGTCACATTGACTCTCGCAACTAAGTAATCCCCACACACACTGATGCGGCGGAGCTTCGGCTCCGCCGCATTGGTATTTAATGTGCCGTTTTAGTCTCTGGTTTACCTGCTGTTGTGCATTTGGTAACTCGAAAATGAGACTCTTTACACATGATTTCAGCGCCTCATGGCTTGCTTGGCCGAGCCTTGCTCTCGGTGGCTTTGGTGCTCGCTATTCTAGTTTTTCCAGTAGCAGGATCTAATGCTGCTCCAGATTCAAGTCCAAGCGAAGAGACAGACGCAGTAGCTGTCAACCCCGCGACAAATGGAGAAGCAGATCCGAGTCGAACCAGATTCGACTATCAACTCAACCCTGGTCAACCAGCTAAAGATTCTATATATGTAGTTAACACTGGCACCTCAGTTCAAGAGGTCACACTTTATGCCCGCGACGCTTTTTCAGGAAGTGATGGAGATTTCCTCATACAAGATGAGAACGTCAAGCCAACAGATGTTGGTTCGTGGGTTCTATTTGAAGGCAATCAGAAAACTTACAAACTCTCACTGAAGCCTGGAAACTTTGTGACTATTCCATTCACTGTGAACACCCCGGTTGAGGCATCACCGGGTGATCACGCAGGTGCAATCGTGGCCTCCGCTGTCACCAAGGGGGAGACAATAAATGTTGTTAGAAGAGTTGCTATTCGACTGTATGCGCGGCTAAGCGGACAAATTAAAGCAAGGCTTGAACTGTCTAACCTGAAGAGTGTTACTGAGACTAGTTTCTTCAACCCATTTGACAATAGACAGACCCTTACCTATGAATTGAAAAACACAGGAAACATCGAACTCTCCGCTGATGTTGTTGCTCAAGCTTCAGGACCTCTAGGTCTGTTCGCCGGGAATCAAGAAAGCATCAGGGTCGCGAACTTACTTCCGGGCAGCACAAGAGAGGTGACTCAGACTGTGTCCGGCGGAGGCCAGTTTGTGTCCACTAACACTTCGGTGATATTCACCGGAATCTTCACCTCAGAAAACATCGATGTTCAACAGCCTAGGGGCAGAAGCGATCTCAGTGCTACCACTTTCCCAACTGCAACCGTTTTATACCTAGGCATAATAGTTTTTGTCATTATTGGGTTTAGGAGTGCAAGAAGACTTCGTAAGTCGCGAGCAACAAGGGCTGCGTCAAGTGAACTATAAATCCAAGGCACTCACCTTTTTGCTGGCCTGTTCCGTAGCCTCAGCGGCTACTCCATCCATAGCTGAGGAGTACATCGGAGTTGAGGTGGAGGTTGCGAATGCTATCGGAGCTCCTGAGATTAGGGCAGGGGTGAAAGTACCCTTCGGCAAGAAGTCCGACGCGGCTATGGTGAGTTTCTCAATCAAGGGACTGGAACCTAGCAAGCCAGTATTGTTCAAAGTATCCCCATCCCCAGATGCAGTAGCCCGCTTTGAATCTGACCCACAGGGCCTACTCAACGTCAAACTAGAACTTCCCTATGGTCTCGAACCAGGACCACACGACATAGATGTTCTTACATTCTTTGGCTCTGAAGACGTTGCTGCTTCATACACTGTTGCCCGAATCTATGTCAATGACTTTGGCATTCTGACCGAGTCGGATGGCTCTTATCCGGCTGGGACCAAGCCGGCGCAGGTACTTTTACCAAATTCAGAAGAACAGTTTCCAAACCCACCTACTTATCAAACGATTCGTGGGACGTTGAGGGTTAGCGAACCTCAAGTAAAAATACAGCAAGGCTTTCTACCAAGTCTTTCAGCTGTAATGTCATTCAACAACGACACCAATTCGAATGTTGATTTAGAAGTAAAAATGACTCTCTTCACTCTGTTTGGAACTCCAGTCGGCGAGCCATTTTATTCGAAGATCGACAACCTTCCACCTGAGGGAACTCAGGCAGTATTACTAAACTTTGCCGACTTACCGCCACTTGGTTTCTTCACGCTCAAAACAGAGTTGATTTTGCCGGACAGTTTTGTTTCAGATCAACCGGTCAAAACCTCCTATTCAAGTGCAATCTTTGCCCCAGCTCTTTCTGTTATTGGGTTACTTGTTCTGCTGCTGATTGTTGCAGCAGCAGTAAAGAGGACGAAGCGAAAATCCTATAGGGAGGTGCAGTAATGAGAAGACTTGACCTGTCCTTTATGGCAAGTATCAGCAGAGGTGTTTTGATTTTGTCGCTGGCTTTCCTAATCAACTTTTTCGTAATCTCGCCATTGACTTTCGCAGCTGATCAGGTGCGCTTACAAAATGCCTTCTCTGTTCAAGTAAGTACTGCCACTGCACCAACTGGAGAGAAGGATTTCGAGAACTCTCTTCTCAAAGATGGAGCTCCAGTTGCCAGACTGGTAATCGATAAACTCGGCCTGGATGTGATCGTGGTTGAAGGAACTGACTCCAACACGATGCGAAGCGGGGTTGGTCACCGCAGGGATACTGTTTTGCCGGGACAAGAGGGTATGACCGTTCTATTTGGGCGAGCCTGGTCGTATGGAGCGCCTTTTGGCAAACTTGCCCAACTGGAAGCAGGCGACACTTTCTTCGTTTATACAGGCCAAGGAAAGTCCGAATATGTTGTTACAGGGCTGCGTGAAGCTGGCGATAAGGGACTAGCACCAGTGAAGGCCGGAACCAACCATTTGGTTCTTACTACCGCTAAGGGAGAATTCTTTAGTCCAACTTCGGTTCTTCGAGTCGACGCCCAACTTCAAGGTATCGCTTTTGAAACAGGGCTAAGGGAAACCGAATGGGGCAGTATCCCAGCTGAGAGCCGAGAGCTTGCCACAGATAACAGGTTTGTTTGGCTCCTAGTTCTGAATCTGCTTGTATTGCTGCTTGTGCAAATAGGTTTCATTTGGTTTGCAAGAAAGTTTGGTAGCACGAAAGCGTGGATAGTTTTTTCACCAATTCTCGGTTTAGTGCTGGTTCTCTGCATTGATCAAGCAACTCGATTACTCCCGAATTTACTCTAAGAAAGAAGAAGGAAATGTCAGCAAACTCGAATCTAGCAACTCTTGAAGCCACAGGAATCTCAGCCTGGTTTGGCGACAGACAGGTGCTGAACAATGTCTCACTGGTCATGCCCGCCGGTGTTATCACGTCTCTAATTGGACCATCGGGTTGTGGCAAGTCAACCTTCCTCAGAATCCTCAATAGAATGCATGAGCTAGTCCCATCCGCAAGTTTGGCAGGCGAGGTAAAACTTGATGGTGAAGATGTCTATGATCCAAACAAAAAAATCACTGAGGCACGAAGAAACATCGGAATGGTCTTCCAAAAGCCAAACCCATTCCCTGCGATGTCAATCTACGACAACGTTATTGCAGGGCTCAAGCTCACAGGTGTTGAAGCGGATCGTGCCGCTAAAGATGAACTAGTACAAACTTCACTCGAACGTGCGGGACTCTGGAATGAAGTTAAGAATCGCCTTAGAGCTCCAGGTGGTGGCCTATCAGGCGGTCAACAGCAACGACTCTGTATCGCGAGATCCCTTGCCATTAAACCTCGTGTGCTGCTAATGGACGAACCTTGTTCAGCGCTCGATCCAACTTCGACGCGAGTCATTGAAGAAACTATGCTCGAGTTGGTTCAGGATGTGACTATCGTAATTGTTACTCACAACATGCAACAGGCACAAAGAGTTTCTCAGCAGTGTGCTTTCTTCTTAGCCTCGCAAGGCACACCCGGGGTTATTGTCGAGTACGGTGACACTGATGCTATGTTTAGTTACCCGCAGGACCCTAGAACCACAGACTACGTGAATGGTCGATTTGGCTAGAAGCTAGGTCAGCTCTTGATTTAGTTGACCGCAGTCTTGGTAAATATCTCAAAGCCAAATGCAGGAAGTGTTAGCTCGTAGGATGTTGCAGTCATTCTTACTGATCGACCATCTGAATATTTGAATTGTGTTCCGGTAACCCCGGAATTGAATTTTGACTTTAGTGTTTTGCTGCTCAGATTGGCGACCACCAAAACAGTATTTGTTGATGTAGATCTGCTGAAGGCAAAGAGGCTGTTAGATGTGGTTGTTAGGACACGAGCTGTCCCACCAAATCTTTCATTGAAGAGCGCGGCATTTGCCTTTTTGAGCTTAATCAGTTTTTGGTACTGAGCAAAAGTAGCTGGAGCTCTTGTGGGCCAAACAATGAAGTCGCTATCAAATGGCTTGAGAGCCTTAATGGAACCGGCCTCTTGACCTTGAAAAATAACCGGAGCTCCGGGCATGGTAAAACTCAACATCGCAGCAGCACTCAGAGAGGCCGCAAACCTTGCGGTTTCAGTTTGTCCACCCTCCATGGTCGCATAGCTGCTCAAGTGATTGAGGGGCAGGGAAGGCGATTTGTATTTTGACACCTCTGAATTCAACAAGGTTGTTAGCTGGGCTTTTGTTCTGGTGCCTGTGCGCAGAAGAGCGAGAGAGTCCAGCAACGTGCTGTTGGAGGTTAGCGTGAGGCTGTTGGTGAAGTAACCACTTTTTATCTCATCAGTTGTACCCAGCGCTAGGCTTTTTGTACGCTGAAGCCTAAAGGTTAGCTCGTCCAGAAAATCCCTAGGAACAGATGTGGCACCAGAGAAAATGAATCCATCGATGTCGTAGCCTGTAACCCAGCTCTTGAGGTCTTCAATTATCGCTTGTCGTAGTTCCTCTTGAGCATATTCGTAGTATGCCAAATATGCTTTCGAAGGAACTGGCTCTAAGTTGAATGCGCTATTTCTCTTGAACCAGCTTGATTTTGAGACTGACCACTGATGATCTATCGCCGCTGTGTCCAACGGTACAGTGAGTAAAACCTTCAATCCAGATGCCTTAGCCGAAGTCATGAACGACTTGAAACTGGTGGCAGTTCCTAGCGATGGATTCACTTTGGAAAGGTCTGTGCTGGCAAAAACCGAACCCAGCGTTCCAACCATTTTACTTTTACCGATCGGGAATATTGGATTGATGATTACAGCTTCGACGCCGAGAGTTTTTAGCTCTTTGAGACGGGCAGCAGCTCCGGCGAAGTTCCTTGTCGCAGAGTACTGCCTAATATTCATTTCATAGAATACGCTGTCATTCATCCAGGTTGGGTTCACAGCTGGTCGCAGAGAACCTGCGACATTGGCCGTCATGTACATCGCTACCCTTTTACCCACAGCCACATTTCCCGTTCCAAGGGTGGTTTGGACCAATATGGCGGCCTTGTATTCTCCTGGGTACGCGTCTTTAGGCGCGGTAATTTCGATAGGAACCACTACCGACTTACCAGCAGCAACGGTGACGTTGAAATCAGCGGCTTTTTTGGATCCAAAAAGAGCCCAACTAGCCATACCAAAAGGCTCAGAATCAGTCGCGGAGATAAGTGTAGTTTGCCCATCTTCTGCAAGTTGAGTGAATCGGGCAAAGACTAGAAGTACCAGTGATCTACTACCTGTATTGCTGATTAACACATTGTCTGACTTCTTAGCGCCAACGCTGAGCGCGCCAAATTCGATCTGGGTGCGAGACGAGTCAGCTTTACCGTCTTTAGCCGCGGATATTGAGAAAACGTCATTTCCGAAAGCAGGTGATGCATAGTGAGGAGATAAGGTAGTCGAGCTGATTGCCAGGACAGACATAGCCGAGAGCCAAATAGCTAGCCTGCCTCGTTGCTTACCCATAATCACAGCTTTAATCTAAGCTACTTGACCTGCTTCGTTGAGTAAATTAGGTATCCATTGGCTGGGATGGAAACATTCTGCGAACTAGCAAGAGAGATCTTTTTGCCAGTTGCAAAATCATAAACCGTGAGCTTTGATCCAAACGAAACCTTAGTTGTTATAGCCTTAGCGCTCAAGTTGGTTAGGTAGAACACAGTTCCCGCAGAACTTGAACGCTTGAATGCGAACACGGACTTGGATGCTGCCGTAACGCTTGTAGCAGCTCCAGATAGCAGGACGGTGTTAGTCTTTCTCAACTTGGAAAGCTTCGTGATTAGTGCTGTCGTTTCAGGAGCTTTAGTAGGCCAACTAATTGAATCGACGTCAAATGGCTTTAAAGCTTTAGCTAAAGCAATCTCTTGTCCAGCATTCAGCAAAGGAGCACCTGGAGCCACAAAGGTAAGGGCGATAGCGCTGTTCAGATACTTGCCAAATCTGGTTGCATCTGTTTTGCCGAGAGAGGCTGTTACTGAGTCCGTGGTGAAGTTCAGGTTCGTTGAAGTCTTACCTGAGGTGCCAAGGTTCTTCAAGGCAGTCGCCCAAGTTGAACTAGACGTGTTTCCCTTCGACAGGGTTCCCAGGGTTGTCAAGAAGTCGCTTCTTTTCACAACGCTAAAGGCGTTATTGGTTTGACTTGAGGTGACAGGGCTGTTGGTTAGAAAGACAATAGGACGTACTAGGTTAATCCTGTAGGCCGCCTCGTTCCAAAACTCAGAAGTTTGCTTTGAAGCGTTAGCCGAGGCAATTCCGTCAAATTCAAACTTCGTTACCCAGTTCTTCATCTGAGTAATTAGCTCGGCTCTTAACTCTGGAACACTGTAATCAAGCATCGTTGCGTACGGCATGCCTGCAGGACGTACGGCATTTAGGCCGCTGTATTGGAACCAATCAGGCTTTTCGCTAACCCAGCTTGAGTCATCACCGATGTGACCTGATACCCAAGTCAGAACAACCTTGATTTCTGCAGCATGAGCCGCTGAGATCAGTTCGATCAAATCGGCTTCAGTTCCAAGCGCTTCATTTATTGATGCAGTAGTGCTAGGTGCATAAATGTTGCCAATAGTGCCTGGTTTTCCAGTCTGTGAAACTGGGAAGATTGGTTCGAGCACTATCACGCCAACGCCCAAAGCTTTCAGTGCCGAGATTCTTGCGGTCACACCTTTGAAGTCACTAGTTGAACTGAAATTTCTAACATCTAAGTTGTAATACAACGAGTTTTTAGACCAAGTTGTCGAAGTTGCTGGGCTAAGTGTAAGACCTTCAGTACCAAGTCCTAGGGTCGGATCCACTCCATCACCGTCGTCGCCACCACCGTCATCGCCACCGCCACCACCACCGGAGCCGTCGCTATTTGGTAGTGCCTTCCAAGCTCCGGTTCCTGCGGTTACATCAATGTATCGATACCAGGAATTAATTACTGTTACACCGTTGTTTGTAGTACAAGCAACACCCAGGCTGTACTGCCCACCGACTGACTTGATGGATGACTGAGGCAACAGAATAGGAATAATGTTGGCTGCCGGAGTGAAATTGACTTCTAGCAGGTTCTTCGATCCAGCAGGGAAAATCTGTGATGCCGCAGCGTTCCAACCGGATAGGCCGGCTCGTTCCTGCCCTCGGTTAGATATAAAGGTGTATGCACCAGTAGCAGAAGCAGGGCAGGTGAACGCATCGCTAGCGTTCTCTGCAGATTCCGATGCATAAACCTCAGCATCAAAAGCCCAAGAGAAGTCTGTTTGTTCAAGATTGTACGAACCGTTGTAGAGATACACTGACCCGTCGGAGCCTGTCGTGAACTGGGCATTACTCGGGCTGGTGTGTATGAAATAGGCGACCGTAGCCACGGCGATAGCCAGAGCTGTAACGGAAGAGAATACCTTGTGTTTGAGGGACATACTACTCCTAACTGAATTCCTATTAGGAATCTAAGTCTTATAGGTTTCGAAGTGGTGTCGCAACGGTTAACAGGAAGTGCCAAATTTAGGGGTTTTAGCCTGAAAATCCAACCTATTTGCCCAATATGTGAGGACTACCAGATCCCAACGACTAGGCCTAGAGTCGAAAGCCGATCTTTTAGACATCGGCTAAACTTTAGATGAGGCAGTTTAGCCTTTACCCCTTATATAGTGCAGAAAAGAGTTTGCCATGCCTGCTTTTGTGATTGTGGGCGCTCAGTGGGGCGATGAAGGCAAGGGCAAGGCTACAGACCTATTAGCTGAACATATTCAGTATGTTGTGAAGTTCAACGGCGGAAACAATGCAGGTCACACAGTAGTCATCGGTAATGAAAAGTATGCACTACATCTTTTACCGTCTGGAATCCTAACCCCAGGCGTTATTCCAGTTATTTCTAACGGTGTGGTCATCGATCTGCACGTGTTGTTTGAAGAGTTGGATGCACTGAACGCTCGAGGAATCGACACTAGTCGTCTTCGTGTTTCTGCTAACGCTCATGTCATTACGCCTTATCACGTATCACTGGATAAGACAGCGGAGCGTTTCTTAGGTAAGAGAGCTATTGGCACCACTGGTCGAGGTATTGGTCCAACATATGCTGACAAGATCAACCGTGTTGGTATTCGTATTCAAGATTTGTTTGACGAATCAATTCTTCGTCAAAAGGTTGAAGGGGCATTGGTTCAGAAGAACCAATTGCTAACCAAGGTCTATAACCGCTCGGCAATCCGAGTTGAAGAAGTTGTCGCAGAGCTACTGACCTATACAGAACGACTTCGTCCGATGGTTGCTGACACGGCACTCGAATTACACCAAGCTATTGAAGCTGGCAAGAACGTGCTATTCGAAGGTGGACAGGCAACCATGCTCGACGTTGATCACGGAACCTATCCTTTCGTTACTTCATCAAACGCCACTGCTGGTGGTGCTGCAACTGGATCAGGTATTGGCCCTGGACTATTTCAAAATGTGATTGGAATTGTTAAGGCATACACAACCCGTGTTGGAGCAGGTCCATTCCCAACAGAACTATTTGACGAGTGGGGCGAGCTACTTCGTAAGACAGGTCACGAGTATGGAACCACCACTGGTCGTCCACGTCGCTGTGGTTGGTATGACGCTCCAATTGCTAGGTACTCGGCTCGTATCAACGGACTAACTGATTTCGTTTTGACCAAGCTCGATGTACTAACTGGTATCAAAGAGATTCCTGTTTGTGTTGCTTACGATGTCGATGGCAAGAGAGTGGAAGAAGTCCCTGTTTCACAATCTGATTTCCACCACGCAATTCCAATCTATGAAAACTTCCCTGGTTGGGATGAGGACATCACTGGTTGCAGGAAGTTTGAAGATCTACCTAAGAATGCTCAGGATTACGTAAGGGCACTAGAAAAGATGAGCAACTGCAGAATCTCAGCCATCGGTGTTGGTCCTGCTCGTGATGCAACAATCGTGTTGCACGACATGCTTGGCTAAGCCTTACAGGTCATATCCCCTGGAACGATATCGTTCACAAAGAAATCAATCAGCACATCATTCAAGCAAGGTATGTCATAACCAGCTGCTGGGCCATGTGTTGATGACTCAACTGAAATCAGTGGTGACTTCAATAGCTTGGCTGTGTCCTTCGAGAACTGATATGGAGTGACCGCTTCGTAGATTGATCCAACAATCAACAACTTCTTACCTGACTTGTTTTCTCTAATCAGGGGAGTTGTTGGTGGGTCAGGAATTGAATCATCTTCATTGGCGATGCTTACCCAATCAACTCCTAGTGATTCACCGTAGTACTGGTAGCCACTGGAATCTAGGTTGAGTGCATAGAGTTTCGGTGCAACAGCCTTCATTTGCTTGGCCATCTCCTTTTGATCTTCGATACTCAATTCTTCTGGTGAGTAATCCATGGAGTTCACGATTGTCATAATTTCGAAAGAGTTTGTTCGCTTCAGCTTCTTTGCTGATAGTGAAGATCCTTTTAGAGATTCTGGGTCATAGCCATCCATGCGTAACGCATAGAATTCAAAAGCCCAGTTAGAGCGATATTCGAGAGCTTCCTTAATTGCCTTCGCAAATTCCTCTTTAGCATCTTGCTCAGGGAAGTAGTTCAGGGCAAGTATTCCTCGGCTAAGAAGAGATTCGGAACTTATCATCAGGCTAGGTTCTGTATCGCTAGGCACCAAACCGGCATAACCAATAAGTTCATCATCATCGGCAATTTGCTTCACATATAGAAGGTCTTGCCAAGCCTCAGCGCTAGTCTTGCCTTCCTGCTCTGCGTAGTAGTCCAGATAGGAGTCAAGTTTCATTTCCATAGCCTTGTAGTTCTCAACAGCTGACTTGATTGGGTCTTCATCGACTGTGGTTGGGCTATCTAGAACAATCTTGCCGACATTCTCTGGATACTTTGAAACATAAAGGCCAGCAATAGTTGTTCCGTAGGATGTGCCAATAAAGTTCAGCGGTTCATCTCCAGTGATGACTTGTCTCATCACATCAAGATCTTCAACAACGTTAGAGGTTGAAAGAGTCCACCAAAGTGGATTTCTAGCCACACAGTCGTTGTAGTACTCATCTGAAAGCGGGATTTTTGCCTGGTATTCTTCAAAGTTTGCAGGAGAGGCTTCTCCCTCAAAGTATGTTCTGTAATCAAGCTCATCAGAACACTTAATCTCTGTTCCATCGGTGAATTGAGAAGCCCCCACGCCTCTAGGGTCAAAGCCAACAATGTCAAAGTGTTTTACTAAACCGTCTGGGAAATTAGACCACTGAAGCTGCTCGATACCAGAACCACCCGGGCCACCAGGATTGATGAATAAAGTTCCTTGGTAATCGCTTTCTGCTGCTTTGCTGAGTCGCATAAGAGCGATTCCAAATTCCTTGTTTTCAGCAGAAGATGTTTCATAGTTTGCTGGAACTAAAACAGTTGAGCAATCAGGTGTGACGCTTTTGAAGAGAGAGCTCTGCTGATCTGCTTCAACGAGAAGGTCTTCTGAGCACTCGGTCCAACTTAATTCTTGAGTCAGGTATTGATCTAGCGACTTGGAAGTTTCCGCAGGTGAGCAAGCACTTAGAGAAACGCTCAAGAGGATTAGAGCTACAGAAGCTGGTATAAATCTTTTCATTGTGCTTCTCCCTATAGAAACAAACTAGTTGGTACCTAACTTACAGCCTATTGCTCGCCCTCTTCTTCGTAGTATTCGGCATTTCCCTCATAATACATAGCTGCAGCATTTTCTATCTCTGGATCAACCTCTTCAACAGGTAAGGCCACAGGAGCAACTACTGGCTTATCTCTGTTCTGAAATGGCAGGCGGTTAGGTTGATGGTGGTGAACGATATCATCTTCTAGTATCTGGTCACCACCGAAAGCTGAGTTGCGCCTCATGGTTCTTTCAGGATCTTTAAGAACTGACTGTTTCCTTCCTTGACGCAAACCTAAAACCAGTGCAGCGACAAAAATGAAAACTATTACCCAAAAGACTGCAGGGTATTGACTGAGGAAACCTAGACCTAGCGCAACTGCAAAGACTCCAAAGAATCCCAGTAGTAGTGACTTCATTTATTACCATCCTCTTCGTTTGAGATAGTTCCAGATAAGCACAATTGGCAGAGCTGCCAACATAACAAAAAGTAAAGGTGGAAAGGCAATAGCGTAGATCAGAGTAACAATCCAGGCGAAGCCCCAGAAACAACCCTTGAACAAACCACCCATGTTGCCCCTAACTGTTAGTTGCTTCAAACATTAGCCGAGACCTAGGACAATTGAGACATGCAAGATTTCGATGACTCCCAGGAAGACCAGGTCAGGCTCAACCCTCCTGCCGGTAGGCCTAGCTTGGTCGGTGTCTTGTATTACCCAGATATCTTGGACCTTAGATATGCAGGCTATGAGCTAGAACGCTTTGAAGGTCTGCTCCTAGCCATGGATTCAGCCACATTCAGAAGAGCTTTAGCTATTACTAGCATGCTGCACAGATCCGACGCTTCACCTATATGGAATGCTAAGCGGGCATATCAAGTAGAACTGCTAGTGCTAGATACTTTGCATGAATATGGCCTACATCAGGTTCCTCAATTGCTTAGAAGAATTCTTGGCAGAGTGTTTGAGGATGAGACACAAAACTTCCTAACCATAGATCTAGTCACAGTCTTCTATTGGGCTTGCTTGGCTCAAGTAGCAGATGACTATGTTTGGAGAGAACCAAGGCTTGCCGAATGGTCTGAGTATTTGAGTTATCCGGTGAGATCGGTCTTTGGTTTATCTGAGTTATTTCGATTAGAGAAGTAATGTGATGGCAGATACTCAGCAGAATACTTTAATTGGGAAAATAGACCACCTGGATTTCAACATCACTTGTGACTACGTGGACTGCGATGATAAAGCCACGCACAGGCTCATATGCCCTGAATGTCAGCAGTTTGAATATATGTGTCTTCCACACGCTCAGGCAGCAATTCAAGCCCCGAAAGGAAGCTGGATTGTTTTTGACAAATCTTGCAGACACAGAGTGGACATGCACGATTGTGGGAAAGAACCTATTTAGTTGCAATCTCCAATAGACCAGCAAGCCTGCTAACGGCTTTCACTTCAGCCACGCTATTGAACTGACTTTCCAAGAGCGTTTCACTGAAGACTAGATAACAGGTGGCCTTGGCCCTACTTATAGCGACATTAAGTCTGTTTCTATCAAGCAAGAATTCGAGACCCCTAGGAGCATCCATGCTCGAGGAGGCAGCAAAGCTATAGATAACCGCTAATCCTTCACGACCTTGGAACTTGTCGACAGTTCCCACAAGAACTTCTTCAAAGCCAGCATCATCGAGCTTTGTCCGAAGGAGATCTACCTGAGCGTTGTATGCAGCAACCACCAAAACATTTGAAGGGTCTTTCTTGCCGCCTAGCTTAGAAACCAAATCAACTACGACAACCGATTCTTCTTCGCTGGAAGTCGAGTTTCCTAAGTGAGGAACAGGAACAGCAATGAGACCTTGTTCATGACCGTCGATCCTGAACTTATCTGTCGAAGGATGTGATCTTAGTTTTCCTTCATAAGCCAACCAGCTGACTGCATGGTTTATAGAAGGGTGAAGTCTTCTGGTTACCTCAACGAAGTAGCCCATGTTTGCAGGAAGGATTGAATGATTACCCATGTAGTGGCCCAAAGCAGAGTTTTCAACACCGCCTGGGTGAACTGCTGTGACAACCTGAGCCAATTGCTGAGGATCTCCCATCAGCACGAGGTTTTCGGCGATACCGCTAACCGACATGCAATCTACAAGTGAATATTGCGCTGCTTCATCAATGAATAAGTAGTCAAGTTTTTGTTCTCTGACATCTCTATTGCTGAAGAAAAAATTAGTTCCACCAACTACATAAGCACCCGTTTGATTTCTCATCCACGTTACAACTGGCCCGTTACTTCTCTTGACTGCCCAAGGACGCTCTTCACCTTCGTCTTGCTTTTTTACAATTTGCTCTGGATTAACACCAGCTTCGATGCAGGCCTCCAACAAATTCTCAATAGCCGAATGTGAGTTAGCAGTCACCCCAACGCGTTTGCCGGCTTTAATGAGTTCAAGAATTGTTCTTGATCCTAAGTAAGTCTTACCTGAGCCAGGGGGACCCTGGATAGCTAAAACTGAGCCATCCAGTGACCTTACTGCTTCGATAACAGAGGGCAGGAAATCCTCAGGATTTGCCTTAGGTAAAGCTGTCAAACCTTTAAGCTTGGGAGGCCTTCGCATAAGCAGGTCCATGATTGCTGGCCGATCAGGAGCTGGGTTTAGTGGAGTTTTCCAAGCTGCAGCGATCTCATTAGCTAATTGAAGTAAAGCTGACTGCTTGGATGAGGTAGGAATGTGAGTCTTGTTAATCACTGCGTTGGGAATATGCGCATCTGAGTTTTTGGTGATAGCTCTTGTGAAAGTTACTGAGCTTCCTATAACCTCAATGATTCTTCCAAAGTCGCGCATCTGGCGATTGCCCTCGCCGCGATAGCGAACAACAATCTCTTGATCAGCCTTAGGAACGTAAAGGTCGTCCTCAGGGAAAAGGCATGTGTAAGTAACTTGCGTGTAAGTGCTGTCATCGGCACGTCTGGTCTTAGTTTCTCTGCCTACTTCAACAACTTCGGAAATTGCTGCAGCTGCTCTGTCACCTTCAAGAGCTTCATCATCCATCAATACTTTGATAGCAACATCTGCCCAGAACATAACCTCTTCGCGCTTATAGAAAAGAATGGAGTGAGTAATAGCCAACCAAATCTGAGCTCGATAGTCAGCCTCGGAGTCTTTGCCCCATTCCCAATTGGCAACTATATCGAATAGTTCTTTGGTCTGGGCTTGAAGCTCGGCTAGTTCTAGTTCGCTTTTGCTGGGCTTTCTATCGGGCCCCTCCTCATCTGAATCGCCAGGTTCGGGCAATCCGTATTTAGAACTAGCACCCGGCATGCTCTCAAGCCAGCGATATAGCTCTCGAGTAGACCAAACGTCCTCTAAGTTATACAGTCGCAGCTCCGAGTAAATCTTTGCAGCATCCTCTGCTATTACCTTGCGCTCGCTCTCCGGTAGTAAGAGATCCTTGCTTAAGGAATCGAGTTCACACCAACGGTCATATTCATCGATGCTCGCAGATGCTTTTTGAACATCCGATGATCGAATAAACCTATAGTGCCTCTCTAATTTCTTTATTGAGTAGCTCTCTTCACCAATGATCAGTGAGTTCCGCACGATGTTGAACATGTCAACAAGACGTCCATTTGTAATAAGCCAGGCAACTTCTTTTTCAAAAATTCCGTGCCTCATTGCCAGCCGTTTTAATGCTGTCACTTCGTAGCTTGCATAGTGATAGATATGCGCTTCGGGATCTTCTTCCATACGCTTTATTGCCCAGGCCATGAAACCTGCAAATGCTATTTTTTCAGATGCTCTGTCGTGTGCCCAGAACTCAGTGAATAGATCATCCCGCGGAGCACCTTCGTTTTCACCTGTGCCCCAGTCGTAGTTGCCAAAGAGATACTCAAGACCCCCGCGCTCAACGAAATACGGGAAACCCTCGAAGTCAAAGAACACATCTAGACGAGATCTCGGCGGCAAGTACTGAATCATCGGGTCGGGTATGAGTCGGGAGACTGGCTTGCCTGTTTTGAGAGATTCGACTTGAGCGGATGCTTGATTTCTAATCTTGTCGAAAGTCTCTTGAGTCATTCGATAGGGACGTTGGCCTTCAGTAGCCTCGGCTAGAGCAGTCATCGTAGTAATTTCTGAAGAAGCAAGTCTTGCTATCTGTGCCTGAGTGATGTTGGCAACTTGGACTAGATCATCTGTTGCTTTTCGATCGTCCTTGCAAAGCTCCGGGTATTCACAGATATCACAATTTTGTTTCGAAGGGCAGTGCCACGTTAATGAGTCTGCTTCAAACTTTCCTAATTCATTTTGATTTTTTGCCTGCTCAGCAAAATCGATAACGTTAGCAATTTTCTTTCTTGCCAGGCGCATCGCAGGGACTATTTCAATTTCTTCAAAACTCTCGGTGGTTCTTGAACCTAGGATCAAACCATGACGCTCGCCTTCAGCCTTTAGCCCCAGGTGATCCAAAGCGTCAACGTATAGACCTACCTGAAGTAAGTAAGCAGCTTTTGCTTGGCCTCCGTATTTAGCATCCCAAACGGTGTATTTGTTTTCTGCAGAAGTTGAATTCGAGAGCTTTTCTGCGGTTAGTTTTCCATCCACAAAGATTAGAGCCCAGTCTTGATGAACCAGAAAGTCAGGACGCCCGCTAAACATGGTTCTCTCAAACTGGCGCTTTAAACCTCCTTGGTAGATTACTGGGATTCCTGCATTCATCAACTCGATGGTTTGGGCCATGTCCCCATCTATCTCAGGCCTGCCAACAACTCCAGGTGCTACAGAAGCAATTAGCTCTTTAATCAAGGCATCTTCAAAAATCACACCGTATTTCTGTGCGAGAGATTGATCCTCACCCTCAGCTTTGGCTCGGGCTAACTCATCCTCATATGGTTGCAGCTTAGACAGAACGCTCTTCACCGCAAGAGTTCTGGAAACAGAAATCATGGTGCAATGTTCGCAAGATGATGCTCTCATGAGGTCCCTCGTGTTGAAGGACCAGAGTGCTGAAGAAGTTAGATACATAGCCTGCCTTATTTGCCTATGTTTTTAGTGTGCCAGTAAGCACAGACATTCCCCCAGATGACAACCCAAGTTTCGGGATTTATCTGCCTTGATATCTCCGTTGTTGCCAAGGGATTCTCTTTCTAGACAAAACTTTTCCCGAATGAGTCCAGCACTTGTTTTGATGTTGGTCTCGGATACCTCAGACGCAGTTAGTTGGTTGGAACTGAACCATATCCACCAGTGCTGTAGTAGCGAACGTAGTCGATGTTGAAGGTTGCTTTGCTGTAACCAGCTTGGATTCCGCCACCGTAGCTTCCACCCATTGCTAGGTTGAAGATGATGTACATCTTTGGATCTGCTCCCGATGCATTTGGTCCAAATGGCCAGTAAGTAAGACCGGTGTCGCTCTTCTTTACAACCAATACTTGACGGTCGTCAATGTAGAACTTGACCTCATTTGGTAGCCACAGCATTCCGTAAGTGTGGAAGCCCTGAGCAAGAGAGAGCGAATTGTTTAGAGCACCCATCTTGTATTGGTGAGCACCGGATGGATTGCGGTAGTGCACAGCTGAAGTGTTCGTAAATGGGCTGTTACCGGCATACTCCATGACGTCGAGCTCTCCACATAGTGGCCAACCAACTGAGTTGATGTTTGTGCCTAGAGTCCAGAATGCTGGCCAGGTGCCTCCACCTGTTGGCATCTTCAGTCGTGCTTCGAAGTAACCGTAACCGAAGTGCTTCTTACCGAAGGAAGTGAACTTACCGCTGGTCCAAGTCTTGTTGCTTGTACAGCTTGGGTCACCAGCAGTTGTGGAAGATGTGATAATCATCGAGCCATTGCCATCCTGCTTGTTGGCACAAGCAGCATAGGACTGAGCCTCACCATTACCCCAACCACAACCAGCAGCTGTGTTACAGCCATCTCCAATATCTGGTCCCCAGTTAGAACTTGTTGGGCCAGACCCAGCAGCTGAGTTGAATTCGTCGGACCAAAGAAGTTGCTTGTCTGTTGGGCCACCAATAACTTCACCTGGGGTTGTGCCTCCGCCTCCGCCTGTGCCGCCACCGCCATTTGAACCACCGGCAGGAAGACTGTATTCAAGGTTTGTGATGTCAATGACGTCTTTTTCAAGATCAGTGATCCAGGCTGCAATCTGGGTGTATCGGCCAGCTTTAGCAACTGTTTCTAGACCGATGATGTCAAAACTTACAACACCTTTGGAATCTGTTGTTCCAGTTACCAGTATCTGATCAAGAGGAGTTTTATCTACTCCGTTGGTTGTAAATGTGCCAACCTTCACTGAAGCAGTAGATCCACCGTGACGTTTACCAACACTTAGGTTGATTGTTTTGTTTGGGGTTGGTCTACCAAGACTGTCAGTTACTAGGTAGCTGACTTTAGTCGTTGACTGCACTGCTACCTGAGCTATGTGAGCTCGAAGCCCTGGCATGTACCACTTGTTAGCTACCCAAGCATTCGCATCAGCTGATCTATTGAATGAGTTGGTGTCATTAAAAGTAGTTTGTCTGATTGTCCATGGACCTACATAAGTAATGGTTGGCGGCACGACAACAGGTGGCAGGATGCTTGAGGTCAAACCAATCAAAACAGTTTTAGAAACAGTTTTAGCAGTTAGGTAATTCTCAGTGCTAGGACTTGATGCCCGAATAGTACAAGGGCCAACTTTGATTGCGGTTACTTTTTTTCCGGAGATTGTGCAGTAACGAGTGCTTAGGGAAGTCAGAAGTGTCACACCAGAAGTTTCGGTAGTAGTTATATCAGCTGTTGGGTTAGCCATAGATAACCAGCCAAAATCTGAAATTGTAAGCACATTAGGCGCTTTAGAGATACTGAAAGATCTGTTTAC
Organism: Micrococcales bacterium; assembly: GCA_947489235.1. Classification (GTDB taxonomy): domain Bacteria; phylum Actinomycetota; class Actinomycetes; order Actinomycetales; family Microbacteriaceae; genus Rhodoluna. The sequence continues at coordinate 6,472 of CANLDE010000007.1, read as the reverse complement.
TGCACGAGCAGGTTTGTGGGAGGTAGTTCCTAGGTTGGTGGCGGTAATTTTACAAATACCGGCAGCTAGTATGCGAACTGAAGAATTGTTTATGACACTGCAGGTTGCAGGAGTAGTTGATTCCGCGGTAGTAGTTCCAGCGCTCTGAGTTATTTGAAGAGGAACATCTGGCCCACCAAAGACTGCCCTAGGTAGCGTTGGGAAAGCAATGGTGGCTGTTGGCATGGTAGCTGACTGAGCCTGCACGTTCGCAGAAAGACCAATTAGTGCCGCAATTGCTGCGACCAGAACGTGCTTGAGGGATATCTTCATTTACTTAGACTATCTGTGTAGTCGCGCGTGAGAAACCGCTTTCACGGCACACAGCAAACTACCAGTAATGAAAGAAAGCGCTAAATTAGGCACAATTTAGCGGTATTTAGTGAAACTAACCAAAAAGCTCTGGGATTGTGGCACTGTGAGAGCTCTTTATCTCCTCAATGCTCCAGGTAGCTAGATCTTGAATCTCTAGCTGTCCTGATGCGTCGGTAACACCAATTCTTAGAACTGGGATGCCTCTTGCTTCACAAAGACCTACGAACTTGACGTCGTCTTCTCTGCCTACTGAAACAATTACCCTTGCTGTTGACTCTGAGAAGAGAGCGGCTGTTAGATCTACTTGGTCTCGCTCCGTTATTTCATTTAGCCATACTCTTGCACCCATACCGAAGCGGAGTGTGCTCTCAACTAGTGTCTGAGCAAGCCCACCTTCAGATAGATCATGAGTTGAAGCTAGTAGTCCTTGAAGAGAAGCACCTTGCAGTAATTCAGCCAGAGCTTTCTCTGCAGCTAAATCAACTACTGGTGGTTTGCCACCTAGGTGATCGTGAATAACTTCTGACCAAACTGAACCATCTAGTTCATCTCTAGTAATACCTAGAAGATAGATGTTGTTACCTGCATCTTGCCAGCCTGAAGGAATTCTTCTAGCAACATCATCAATAACGCCAAGTACTCCAACAACTGGTGTTGGGTAAATGGCAACATCACCTGTTTGGTTATAGAAGGATACGTTTCCTCCGGTAACAGGAATACCTAGTTCCAAACAACCATCAGCAAGACCTGCTGTTGCTTGCTTGAATTGCCACATCACCTCTGGGTTCTCAGGTGAACCAAAATTAAGGCAGTTGGTAACAGCCATTGGTACAGCTCCCGATGAGGCTACGTTTCTATAGCTCTCAGCCAAAGCTAACTTTGCACCATTATATGGATCCAGTTGGCAGTAACGACCATTGGCATCTGTTGCTATTGCGACACCAAGCCCTGTTTCTTCACTTACTCGAACCATTCCTGAATCATCAGGCATAGCAAGAGCGGTATTGCCACCAACGTAGTGGTCATACTGATCGGTGATCCAGCTCTTAGATGCTTGGTTAGGTGAAGAAACTATTTGGATAAGTTGTTCAGCTAGTTTGCTTGGGTTTGTTGCACGTCTCAGCTGAGCGTGGTTCACTGAGTTGTTGTTTAGGTTATCTAGCCATGCTGGATATGCAACCGGTCTTTCGTAGACAGGGCCATCGTGAGCTACTGATCTAGGAGGAACGTTAACAATCTCTTCTTTGCCCCAGTTGATATACAGCCTTGGTTCTCTGATTACTTCACCTAGAACACTGAACTCAACTTCATACTTGTTCACAATGGCTGTGAAGGCCTTTAGATCTTTCTTTGGAACAATAGCCATCATGCGCTCTTGGGACTCGCTCATCAGAATCTCTTCAGGAGTTAGTGACTCATCTCTAAGGAGAACTTCTTGGAGCTGAACTCGCATACCTGCTCGACCGTTAGATGCAAGCTCACTTGTTGCACAAGACAAACCTGCTCCACCTAGGTCCTGAATACCAGCAACTACTTTGGCTGCATATAGTTCTAGGCAGCATTCAATTAGAACCTTTTCTGCAAAAGGATCTCCAACTTGAACTGCTGGTCTTCTTGAAGGGCCATCAGCATCAAATGTTTCAGAAGCTAGAACAGAAACACCACCAATACCATCAGCACCTGTTCTTGCACCAAACAGAATTACAAGATCGCCTGGGTTAGAAGCTTTGGCTAGCTTTAGATCTTCGTGACGTAAAGCACCAACAGATAGAGCGTTTACTAGAGGGTTACCCTGGTAAACCTTGTCGAATACTGTTTCTCCACCAATATTCGGCAGTCCTAAACAGTTACCGTAAAAGCTAATACCTGAAACAACACCGTTAACTACACGAGCTGTGTCTGGGTTAGCTACCGCTCCAAATCTAAGTTGATCCATCACTGCGATAGGTCTTGCACCCATAGTCAAGATATCTCTTACGATTCCACCAACACCGGTAGCTGCACCTTGGAAAGGTTCGATGTAACTTGGATGGTTATGTGATTCAACTTTGAATGTGACAGCCCAACCTTCACCGATGTCAACTACCCCTGCGTTCTCACCCATACCCACCATTAGGTTCTTCTTCATCTCATCGGTAACTTTCTCACCGAACTGACGAAGATAAATCTTTGAGCTCTTATATGAGCAGTGCTCTGACCACATAACTGAATACATAGCTAGTTCAGCACTGGTTGGTCTTCTATCGAGAATTAGTTTGATGCGGTCATACTCTTCTTGCTTTAGCCCTAACTCTCTCCAAGGCTGTTCCTTGTCCGGAGTTTTCTTAGCATTGTTAGTTGTGTCCACTGTTGAAACCTGTTTAACCATTAGGAGTTCACCACCTGGTTCAGAACTGATGTGAAGAAGGTAAGACCATCAATACCACTTCTCATAGCAAGGGGAGTGTCAGGACCAAAGCCTGGCTCAACAGCATGCTCAGGGTGAGGCATCAGACCAACAACGTTTCCTCGAGCATTACGAAGACCTGCAATGTTGTTCACCGAACCATTTGGATTTACTTCGCTATAACGGAAAGCGATTAGACCATCACCTTCAAGTCTTCTAAGTGTTTCATCATCAGCGATGTATCCACCCTCACCATTCTTTAGAGGAATAGTGATTTCTTGTCCGAGCTTGAAACCATTGGTCCATGCAGTGTCAACATTTTCAACAATTAGTTTCTGATCTCTACAAATGAAGTGCTGGTGTTCATTTCTGATAAGTCCACCAGGAAGTAAATGTGATTCAACTAGAACCTGAAAGCCATTGCAAATACCAAGAACAGGTAATCCACCGTTAGCTGCATCGATAATGCTTTCCATTACTGGAGCTTGCGCTGCAATAGCTCCGCAACGCAGGTAATCACCAAAACTAAATCCACCTGGCAAGATAACTGCATCAACTGAATGCAAGTTAGCATCCGCATGCCAAAGCTTGACTACTTCACCGCCAGCAATACGAACTGCTCTTTGAGCATCGCGATCATCTAGTGTGCCGGGGAAGGTAACAACACCTATCTTCATCTAGTTAGTTCTCCACTGTTACAGCAACAACATCTTCAATGACTCCATTAGATAGGAAGTCAGCAGCAATCTGCTTGGCTGCTTCGACCTGTGCTTCTGTTGGAGTTACTTCATAGTGAAGTTCAATGCGCTTACCGATACGGACATTAGTAATCTCGGCATTGCCCTTGCGCTGCAAAGCATTTGCAACTGCCTTACCGGCTGGGTCTAGTAGGTCTGCTTTAGGCATGACTTCAACGATGATTTTAGGCACAGATACGCTCCCGAAGGTCGGTGGGGCTAGTGAATTACTTGTGAATCGCTCGCCTGCGTCACCTTTGGCGGGTGCGAACAGGTCTAGTTTATCTACTCGTATGGCAATGTAATCGTTAGCTGAACTTTGGGCGAGTAGAGCTGATAAACCATTCCCGAACGGTACTCTGATAAAGAGCCAAGAGGCTCACCTAAAGGAGCGAAATGAATTTTGGAAAAGCAATAGCAGATTTTTACACAGGTTACGTTGGATTCAAGGGAAGAACTTCTAGAAGCGGCTACTGGCTAGCCGTCCTTTTCTACGTCATTGTTACTTTCGCAATAAGCGCAGTTGAAGGCCAGCCGATAAACCAAGAAACAGGAATGGCTCAGAACGGGCCAGCCGTTAGCATCTGGACACTTGTGAACCTATTGCCTTCAATAGCAATTGGTATTCGACGTATGCATGACGTATCTAAATCGGGCTGGTTCTTACTAATCCCTATTTACAATCTTGTTCTAGCATGCACACCAGGTGTCGCTGCAGACAACAAGTATGGTCCGCAAGCGAAGTAGTTTTTAAATGGTAAAGGAGCAACCGCTACTGGTTGCTCCTTTTACTTTGCCTAGTTCTTCGAAGTCAGAAGTTGGATCAGTTCAAAATACTTAGCAGTGGTCTGCTCAACTATCTCTTTAGGGAGCTCAGGTGGGGTAGTTCCGGAACTTGGATCCCAGTTGGCAGCCAACCAGTTACGAACCTGCTGTTTATCAAAGCTCTCTTTACGATCGCCAGACTCCCAGGATTTTGTAGACCAGTATCTACTTGAGTCAGGAGTTAGTACCTCATCACCTAGAGTGATTTCTCCGTTAGCTGGGTTGATACCGAATTCAAACTTCGTATCGGCAAGGATAAGTCCAGCATTGTGAGCTAGAGCGCTTGCTTTAGTGAATATGTCGAGGCTAAGTTGTTTGAGAGCATTGGCATTTTCAGTTCCGATAAGTTCAACCACTCTTTCAAAGGTGATGTTCTCATCTTTATCGCCGAGTTCTGCTTTGAAGGCAGGGGTGAAGATTGGGTGAGGTAACTTATCTCCGAAAGCTAATCCAGCAGGCAACTTATTGCCACATATCTCGCCTGTTGCTAAATAGTCCTTATATCCAGATCCTGAGATATATCCACGGACCACACATTCGATAGGAAACATCTCTAGCTTCTTACAAACCATTGCTCTGCCTAATACTTCATTAGGAACAGGGACCTCATGGCTTAGGTGATTAGGAACATCTAGTCGATCAAACCACCAACCGGTAAGGGTGGTTAGATATTCACCTTTATTAGGTATCTCAGGAGATAGAACTGTGTCAAAAGCGCTGATGCGGTCACTAGCGACAACAAGGATTAGGTGTGAAAAAGATGAATCATCTGATTCATAAAGATCTCGAACCTTACCGCTATATACATGGTGCCAACCAGGGATTACTTTAGTCATCTTTTCCCTCGTCCACTTTGAGAGCGATATCTGTTCTGTAGTGAGAACCCTCTAGTTTGATGTTTGCAATCGCTTTGTATGCACGCTTTCTGGCTTTATGAAAAGTTTTAGCAATTGACACAACGCTCAACACTCTTCCGCCTGTAGTAAACAACTTTCCATCGAGGTCTTTTGTTGCAGCGTGTGCAATCTCAACGTGAATGTCATTTACTTCCAGACCCGTGATCTCTCTATCAGGAGCACTAGTTACCGGATATCCTTCGCTTGCTAAGACGACTGTAACGGCAACGTCTTTACTAAATTCGGGCTCAAGTACAGCGGCCAACTGTCCAGTTGCTGCTTTATGTAGCAAACCTGAAAGTGGGGTTAGTAGTCTTCGGAGCACTACCTGGGTTTCAGGATCACCAAATCGAGCATTGAATTCGATAACTCGAATTCCTTTACTTGTCACAATCAATCCGCAATACAAAAGACCAACGAAAGGAGTTCCCTGTCGAGCTAGCTCTCTAACTGTAGGCAGCGCAACTCCTTCCTGAACCTCAGATACAAAACCTTCGGGTAACCAAGGAAGCGGAGAGTATGCACCCATACCTCCAGTGTTAGGTCCTTCATCGTTGTCGTATGCTCTTTTGAAATCTTGTGCAGGAGATAAAGGCACAACTGTAATTCCATCAGCCAAGAAGAACAGCGATACTTCTTCGCCATCTAAAAACTCTTCAACAAGTATTTCCATACCTTGAGACAGGAAGGTATTGGCGTGATCTAGAGCTGCTTGTTTATCACTAGTGACAATCACACCTTTACCGGCAGCAAGCCCATCTGCTTTGACTACATATGGTGCACCAAAGGCTTCTAATGCTTGTTCGACTTCAGATACAGATGTGCATTTTCTAGCCATACCGGTAGGCACATCGGCTGCTGCCATTACATCTTTTGCAAAGGCTTTAGAGCCTTCTAGAGCTGCTGCTGCTTTTGAAGGACCAAACACAGCAATTCCAGCTGAGCGAAGTGCATCACTAACTCCAGCAACCAACGGGGCTTCAGGACCGATAACAACTAAATCTGATTGTGCATCCAATGCCCAAGCTTTGACGGCATCAGGGTCATTGATGTTAAGGCTTACTGTCTTTACTTCTTGAGAGATTCCACCGTTACCGGGGGCACAGGTGATGTTGCTTGGGTCAGTTCCAGTTCTTATGAGAGCTTTCACAATCGCGTGTTCGCGAGCTCCAGAACCTAGCACCAAGATTTTCATTAGTTCAAGTTTACAGAGATTGGGGTGAGCCCCGATGCTTCATACACCGAGGCCCACTTGGTTCTACCTGATTTTGATG